>JAFUNE010000010.1 GCA_017473105.1 Bacilli bacterium
CGTTCTTCTATGGTAAGATGATTATAGTTCATATTATTTACTCCTTAATGTTTGATTAGACACCAACATTATATCATGAGTAAATTTATGAACTTTTTATTTTGAATTATTTAAGTGTTGCACTTGTTATTATAATTTATCCATAAAAAAAGAAACAAAAGATTCTTATCTTATTGGACCATTTTTAAACTCAGACATTGAATCCATATTGATTTCATCTGATTTATATAACTTTTCAAGTAAATCTTGATCATTTTTTGTATAATCTTTGAAAAAATCATAGTGAATATTTTCAAAAGAATAAGTAATTGGATCAATCATCCAGTAAAAAAGTTCAAAATCTTGATGTCTTAAAATAATTTCACATATATATCCAATATCTGAACCCTCATATTTATGTGAAGCATCTTCAATATATTTCCATACATCAGGATTAATACCATTTTCAAAATCTTTATAAAGTAAATATGACAAAATAGACATTAACTCAACAAGAGCCTCATCTATAATTTGCTGATTACTCATTTGTTCATTTATTTTACCAGAAGCAAATTCCATGTCATCTAACTCTTTGGTAGTTTTCGAATTTAAAATATCTACATCATCTTTATTATTATCAATATTTCCCTTTATTAAGTCTTGAGATGCATCAACATAACTAAAATCAAAATCAAAAGTGTTTTGAATAAATCTACCTTCTTCATAATTATATGCCTTTTCATTTTTTTCATTTCTAGTAGCATCATATATCATCAAATTTCTATTTGAATGAATCATTTCATGAATAACAGTAACAAATAAATTCATATCTACTTTTTGTGTTCTGTAATTTGAATTAACAAGAATAAATCCACGCGAACTAATAATTTTCTTTGATTTATCATCTAATTTTAATTGACTAAGCAACCTATTAAGCCTTGGAGTACCAGGTGTGACAAACTCACCTTCATTACCAAATTTAGGTATTCCCCAAAACATAGGAGAATTACATGTTCCAGCGTAATACTTACCATCAAGTCCAATTGAATCAACAAAAACTCTAATCATTTGAGTTGACATATTTTTAATATCTCTTAATTCCATACTATCTACCTCATATTAATTATAACATAATTAAAAAATAAAAAAGAAATATGATATAATTAAAAAGAACAATGATAAAGGAAGGAATAAAACATGAAGTGTCTTATATGTAATAAAGAAAATAATAATAAAGTATGTAATGATTGTATAAATAAATTAAGTATAAATGAAATTATAGAAAGAATAAGAAGCATTGAAAATTTAGAATATGAAGAATATAGAGAAATAATAAATAATGTTGCAAATACTTATCAAACTCCATTAAAAGAATATTGTATGATTATGAGTAACGTTAGAAAATATTATAGAATACCTAAAATTAATCAAGAATACTTGCTTGAAAACGCATTTGTATGTTTAGAAAGTGATTTAATAAGTAATAAAGATAAAAACGTAATAAATACATTACTTCTAGATACGTACTACAAAAATTATTTATTTGATAACGCTGAATCAATAGCTGAGAATCTAAAAGGAGAAATGCTTGATGAATTATCTCTTTATGCTTTAGGAGATTACTATACAATTACAAGAAGATACGACATAGCAGAAAATTATTTAGAAAATGCAATTATGATTTGTCATGATGAATCAACAATGAAATATATAACTGATAAACTAATAGAATGTCAAGAAAGAAGAAAGGGTAGATTAAACGGTGGAAGAGCAGAATATATGCCATCATCACAAGAAAATAAAGAAAAATATATTGAATTTATGAAAACGATAAATATAGAAATAGAAAAAACTGTTTCTAGAGCAAAAGTACCTGATAAAATATCAAATGATGACTATCCACTACCAGTTGAATTAAAAGAATCGGGATTTAAATCATTTATAGCATTCGACCTTGAAACAACTGGAATAGATCATTCAAAAGATAGTATAACTGAAATTGCAGCAATCAGAGTAGTAAATGGTGAAATAGTAGAATCAAAAGAATTTATATTTCAAGAACTAGTTCATCCATACAAAAAAAGAATACCTGAAAATGTAGAAAAAATAACAGGTATTACAAATGAAATGGTTCATAAATGTAGAGAAGTATGGGAAGTATTTAAAGATTTTTCAGAATTTATTGGAGACGATATTTTAGTGGGATATAATTGTATGTCTTTTGATAGCAAATTTTTAAGAAGAGCAGGTAGACTAAGTAATAAAATAATAACAAATAAATATTTTGATGTAATGAATTATATAAAAAAATTCGAGAGTGTATTACATTATGAAAATAAAACACTAAGTTGTATAAGTGGTCTTCTTGGTATAACTAATCCAAACGCTCACAGAGCTCTTGCAGACTCAGTTACTACAGCAAAAGTATATCTAAAACTATTAGAATTAGAAGAAACAAATAAAAAATAATCCATTTTATATGGATTATTTTCTTTTTAAACCTAATCTTAAGCCTGAATTCTTAAGTGTAGTTTCATATTCTGTTTCGATTTGATCATCTAAATTATCTTCAATAGCTTTTGTATCATTAATTAAACTAAATATTTGATTTGGATAAATTCCTTTTCTAACATATTCATTTTCTTTAAGTCTGTTTTCTTCTTTTTCATAATCATTTTTAATTTTTCTAATAGTATCAATTTTAATACCATCAACTTTTAATTTATTTTTATAAATCTTTTTAAGTACTGCCCAATAAATTGCAGATAAACCACCAACAACAGAAGAACCAGCTAAAGCATAAACACTACTTTGAATAGCACTAGCATAAAAGTTTGAAATATCTTTAACACCACCACATAAAAATCCGATAGCAGTAACAGAAATAATAAATATAGGTTGAAACTTAATCATAAATTGAGATAATTTCTTAACTTTTTTATCTTCTTCTAATTTCTTTTTTGCATCTCTTAACTTATTATCAATCAATTCTTTTTTATTTTCTGATAAAAGTTCACCTTGAGCACCATGTCCATAATATCTTTTTTCTAAAACGCCATTATGATCAGAAACAATCATGTTTCCTTCATCTAATAATACAAATTCTCTATTCATTATAATTCCCCCTTAAAATTTGCTCATATATTATAACACAAAACTAAAAAATATCAAAGAAAAATGTTAAAATAACAAAATAAAAATAATATTATAAAAAGTCTATATAACTATTTTGTTAATAATAAATAATTAGAATTTTTTATAGTTCTTTTTAATTGAAATGAAATAATAAAATATGTATAATATACTTTACAAAAAGGAGGTTTTATAATGTTTGTACCAATAGTACCATCAATCGGAAGAACAACAGTAATAAACAAAACAATTGTATATAGCGATACAGTCTTAAAATTAGATGAATTAGGACAAAATATAAAACTAACATCTATTTCTAATGTAACTGAATCAGAGTTTGAAAAATGCATTAAATGTATACTATCAAGTAATGAGGATGTGCTTTTTAATACAATACAATATTCAAAAAAAGACAAAAAAGTTTATTTTTATACAAATAAAAAACTAGATATTACAAAATGGGAAAATAGAAATGTAAAAGAATATGATAGGGTAAATGATAGAGATTCACTTCTAGAAGAACTAAATTATCTTTATGATTCATCGAATAAACCAAAAGATGAAGATGTAATTGATTTATATAGTGTTTATACACTGTATATAACAACTAAACAAGCGCATTCAAGAATAGAAGAAATTTTTACATCTAGAATTGAATATGCAATGAAAAATGGATTAAATGATTCAATTTATTTATATGGAATAACATTTAATAAAAATAAAAATGAATTAGAATTAAGATACAATTCAGGTCATTCATCAGAAACACAAAAAATAGTATTCAGAAAAAAAGACAACGAAGTATATATAGTTAAGAGTAATACATCAGACGCGTATGATGTATTCAATGAAATATCAAGTATTATAAACGAAGCATTAGATGAATTAAAAGATTTTGAAGAAAAACACGATTTAAGTGATGGTAATTATTGCATAGATGTAGTAAATTCAAACTTAAAAGCAGCTATAAATTTATTTGATATCAGTTTGTATAGAAGAACAAAAGGAATAAAAAAAGATTTTGAATTATCATTTTCAAATCATTTTGATTCAATTGATATTGATTGTAATTCATCATTAATTATAGATATAGTAAAAAATAACGAAATAAAATTATTCAAAAACACATTCATTAAAATAGAAGATTGTCCTAAATGGATGAGAGATATTTTATATGAAACAAGAAAACAAAATTTAATAGAAGAAAAAAAATTAGAAGAAGAGAAAATAAAAAAACAATTAAAAAGAGAAAAACTTAATAAAATAAAAAAATTCTTTTTTCTAAATTCAAAATAAAAACTACACTGTTTAAAAAAGTGTAGTTTTTTATTAACTCAAAATATATGTTATTTACCATAATTTATACTCTCTTTAATATTTTTTCTTAATGTTATAATACTTAATTCTTTTAGAATCTCCATTTCTTCGGTAGGTTCAGGACCAATTAAAACATGAGTATCCATATTATTAATTGCATTATCATCAAAAAACCATAATATACAATTATTATAATAACTTTGATTTCTTAAAATTAATGAACGTGAAAAACTATTTATCAATCTACACACAAACTGTTTATTTTTTTTCAAGGATTCAATATCATTTGATTTTTCAAGCCATTTAGCAAGTGTTAATGTAAATGAAGTTGTATAATTATAAAAAATAAATTCTAACATATCTAAATCTCTTTTATATATTTCAGGTAGATAACGAGTCAATTGTTGTTCATATATTATTTTTTTATCTGAATTAAAAAAAATCATTAGTAATTCCTTTACAAATTCTTTATCATTAATTATATCAGCTGTAGTATTTTTAAAAAATCTCAAACTTTTATTTTCAGCAATTAATTTTAATATATTTTTATCACTAATAAGCAATGAATCACATATCTTATCATTTTGTATTTCTAAAAAAAGTTTGATTTTATTATCAATAGATAAATAATTATAATCAGATACAATATCTCTTTCTTTTATTTTAGATATAGCTTTTTCATGTTTTTGAGTACATGCCATATAATATAAAAATAAAATATCATCTTCATCAAGAACTTCTTTTTCTAATAATTGAATTAATTTTGTATATTCATTATATTTCTTAGTTAATACATTAATATAATGTTGGTTTTTGCTTTTATCAATCTCAGTTAGTTTTTCTATTAAAGCAGGTATATACTTTTCATCAATATCTGCACATGCAACAGATGAACCATTAATTTCCACGTAATTTTTTGCTTTCTTTGTGTCATAATCCATATGTTCTTCTATTTTAAAATAAAAAACAGGATTCAATAAGTTATTTTCAATTTCATAATATACATAAATATCACCAGGTTTAATGTCGTAATATGGTACTAATTCTCCACATATATGATCTTTGCACCATTCATAATCATTTGCTATACACCAATCTTTATTAGAATCTTTTAAATCTTCATATAATTGATCATAAGAAGATTTTTTTAACGAATGCCTTTCAGTACATTTGTCATATTTTTTCCATATTCCTTTTTTCATGTACTACCTCCAAAGTACATTTATTATATTATTAAAAAAAATATTATTCAATACAATTATTTTATGTTATTATATAAAACAAGGTGATTTTATGATAGAAAAAAATATGTCTTATGAAAATTCTTTAAGAGATGCTAAAATCTTTTTAAATACTTTTGGATTTATTCTTGAAGAAAACACAAATGAAATACTAAATATTTATGATAAAAATAATAATATTGTAGGTAAATTAAATAAAATAGATAATAGAATAAATATTTCAGTAGAGTATAATGGACTTTTATTAGAAGCAGATTATTATATTCCAAAAATTATATCATTTGTAGACTTTGAAGATGATAATCAATTATATGGACAATGGAGTAGTGAAATCTTTTTCATATTAAAAAAAGATAACATAAAAATGAATGGAGAATTTTTAATATCGAGTTCATTAGACAGTGAATTTGGTCATAGATGTGTATGTCATCCAATTATTAGATGTAACTTAGATGGGCAAGCAGAAATAGAAGTTGAAATTTTAAGAAATGGAAATACTTTTGGATTAAATTTTAAAACATTTAATACAAAAGAAAGTATACAAATAAAACCATATGATGACATGAATGGATATATAAGACACGATATATTATACGGAACATATGATTTCACAAGAAGTTCATATCCTTATAGAAAATATAGTGGAGTATTCCCATCATCATCAAATGAACCAAATAAATTACACGCATTTCTACATGAAAATAAATATAATGAATGTATAGACTTTAAAGAAAAAAAAGTAGATAAGATTAAACCAGATACATGTAGTGAATCTATAATTCAAAAAGGCAATTTAATGAAAGAATTAGATCCAAAAATGTATAAAGAAATAAAAACACTTCTACAATTGTTTAGACTGGAAGATATTTTATTACTTGATAATCTAATAAGTGTTTGTTATGATAGTTATACCGATGAAGAAATATATGCATTACTTGGAATAAAAAGAAAACCATTTGTTTTTCAAAATGGACAAACAAAATTAAAAAATGCATATTTTTACAATAAAGAACAAGAAGATAAATCGTCTTCATTAAAAATGATAAAATAGGAGGTACTTATGAAAGATATTGATGTTAATTCACCGGAATTTAAAGAAAAAATAACAAAAATGAATAGTGATTTTTTAACTAAACTATTTGAAAAAGACAAAAAAATAAAAGAAATGAGCACTAGTTCAGAATACATATTATGGCTAAAAGAATTTACAGATAAAACACCAGAATTTTCTGATGAAGATTATGTATATTTTCCAGAACAAATATGTGAAAGTGATAATAATTATGTAGATGATTTAGGATTATTCTTTGAAGTAATTGAAAGATACGCAGAAAAAAATTATATTACAAAAATGCCATGTGATTTCGGAGGTTTTTATCCAGTTAGATTAGATAATAATGGTTTTTATATAGGTTGTCTAGTTGGTCAAGGAGTAGTGCACTTTTGTAAAAGAGTTGAAGTAACAAATAAAGAACATTTTATTGACTATAACGATATTATGAATAATAAAACCCAACCATATGTAGAAGAAATAAATAGAAGTTTAGATGATTTAAAAAATAAAATAAACGATTTATATAGAAGTGGAGTACCACTAGAGACTATTAGAAAAACAGCAAATCAATTAGTTGAAGAACTAGAAAAAGAATTAAATGAAAAAGCAAAATTATTTAATTTAAGATTAAAGTAAAACAAAAAAAGAATTTAAATTAATATTAAATTCTTTTTATTTTCTCTTTTTTAAAATTTTAGCACCATCTAAAGAATAAATTCTCTCAATATCTTTTATATTTGACTGCATAGATATGTCTAATCCTCTATCTAATGCTATATTATTAAAAGTTTGATATAAAATATAATTCTCAAGCAACTCTGCACCATATAATTGCATTAACGCGCTTTGAAGACCACTTGAACTCGGATCTAATAAAGTACGATTTTTATTATTTAAATATAATGTATAATTTTTTGATAATTTAATATCTAAATCACTCATAACAAGCATTATGTTAAAATCAGTTAGAACAAAAGGTAATATTTCAGGATTTTCTTTCGCTATTCCACGTAAAGATGTTATTAATAAACCGTGTTTTTCTTGAACATTTTTTATATCTAATTCATTCATAAAATAACCTCCAAATTTGATACATATTATAAAAAAATTAACATAAATAGTCAATATATTTATTTTCTTGTTTTAATAGATTGATTAAATTTATACATTTCTGTTTCAAACTTATTACGTTTTGGAGAATAGTATTTTCTACCTTTTAAATTTTCGGGTAAATATTCTTGTTCAACCCAGTAGTTAGGGTAGTTGTGCGGATATTTATATGTTGGGCTATTAGTTCTAATATGCTCAGGTATTCTACCAACATTTCCCGCGTTTATATCACTAATTGCAGCCGCAATACCAGAGTATCCAGAATTAGACTTTGGACTTAAAGCCATCTCAGTTACAATAACTCCAAGAGGAATTTGAAGTTCTGGATAACCAATTCTTTCACATGCTTCAATAGCAGCAATAACTTTAGGACCAATACCAGGGTTTGCAAGACCAATATCTTCATATGCTATAACAATCATACGTCTATAAATAGAATCATAGTCCCCAGAAACAATAAGTCTGCCCAAATAGTGAAGAGCAGCATCAACATCACTACCACGAATACTTTTTTGAAAAGCACTTAACATATCATAATGTCCATCTTCACCTTTATCTGTAAAAAACGAAGGACTATTATTAACTTCTTGTATATTTTCAATCGTAACGTTTTTATTAAAACCAAAGTACGCAAATTCAACTAAATTATATGCATACCTAACATCTCCGTTTGAAAGTTTAGCGATATATTTGATTGTTTTAGAGTCCATTTTAATATCAGGATAAACACTACTAACTCTTTTTAATCCTTTTTCAACATCCTTTTCAGTTAAAGCTTTAAGTTCAAGCATTTGACATCTACTACGAATAGCAGGATTTATTGAATGATAAGGATTTGAATTTGTAAGACCAATTAAAGTAATAAGACCACTTTCAATAAAAGAAAGAAGAATATCTTGTTTATCTTTATTCATACGATGAATTTCATCAACTATAAGAATTATTCCATTATAAAGTTTAGCTTCTTCTATAACAACTTCAAAATCTTTCTTAGAATTAACTGTAGCATTAAGCATTCTATATCTTAAATTAAACTCATTCATCAAAGCAAGAGCAATCGTTGTCTTACCAATACCACTTTGACCATAGAAAATTATATTAAAAAGTCTTTTGGATTTAACCAAATTAGAAAGAACCTTATCTTTACCAATTAAATGACTTTGACCTAAAACATCTTTTAAACAAGAAGGTCTTAATTTATTTTGAAGTAATTCCATACTCATCACCTCTAAATATTGTATCTTTTTTTTATGTAAATTAAAAGTAAAAAACTACCAAAAATCTAGATTTTATTATATAATGAATACGATTGGTATGATAGAAATAAATAATAAAGAATTAATTGACGATTTTAGTGATTATCTAAAAATAGATAAAAACTATTCTAAAAACACATTAGAGTCTTATATAAGAGATTTAAGATTCTTTTTAGAATACACAAATAAAGAAGTAATTGATATAACAAAAAAAGATATAGATAACTATATTTTACATATACTTCCCTTATATAATGAAAGTTCTATTAATAGAATTATCGCAAGTATTAAAAGTTTTTATAAATATTTATCTTTATTTAAAGGATATGTAAACATATCAGAAGACGTTGAAAGTTTAAAAAGAAAAAAAACATTACCAAAATATTTAAGTATTGAAGAAGTAGATCAATTACTTAATATTAAAATAGAAAATGCTTTTGATTATAGAAATAAAACAATATTAGAACTTTTATATTCAACTGGACTTAGAGCAACAGAACTTGTTAATTTAGATATAATTAATATAGACACAATGAATATGGTAGTAAATGTATATGGTAAAGGAAATAAAGAAAGAATAGTACCATTATCAAAAATATCAGTTAATTATTTAGACATGTATATAAATCATTATAGAAGCATGTTATTTGTTAAAAATCAAAAACCAACAGATTCATTATTTTTAAATAATCACGGAAAAAGAATGACAAGACAAGGATTATATAAAATAATTGGAGAAATAGCAAAAAAACAAGGTATAGAAAAAGAAATAACACCACACGTATTAAGACATAGTTTTGCAACTCATATGATTGAATGTGGAGCAGATATAAGAAGTGTACAAGAATTATTAGGTCATGAAAATATAGTAACCACAGAAATATACACACACTTAGCTAATAATTTTATACAAGAAAATTATGATGAATTCTTTAACAGAAGTACACTAGAGGAGGAACCTGAAAATGTTTAATAGAGTTTTTCTTTTAGTACTTGATGGACTAGGAGTAGGAGAAGCAAAAGATGCAAAAAAATATGGAGATTCAGGGTCAAACACGCTACTTCATACAATAGGTAAATCATATAATTTAGACGTTCTTGAAAAATTAGGATTAACTAAATTAATTGGATATAAAGAAGAAAATATTAGAGGACTTTATATGAAAGCAAATCCAGTTAATAAATTGAAAGACTCGCTTAACGGCCACTATGAATTAATGGGTTGCATATCAAATATAGAATACAAAACATATCCAAATGGATTTCCAATTGAATTAATAGAAGAAATTGAAAAAAGTACACATAGAACAGTAATTGGAAATATAGCAAGTGATGGAGAAATATTAATTAATCAACTTGGAGATATGCAAATTGAACAAAAAGCAATAATTATCTACACTTCATGCGATTCAGTATTACAAGTAGCCGCACATGAAGATATTATTCCTGTTGAAGAATTATATAAAATATGTGAAAAAATAAGATTTATTGTAGATAAATATGACTATAAAATTGGAAGAATTATAGCAAGACCATTTACAGGAAAAAACGGAAGATTTATAAGAACAGGAAGAAGAAAAGATTTTTCACTAGAACCACCAAGAAATGTACTAGATGTATTATATGAAAATCATATACAAACAATATGTATCGGAAAAATTGGAGATATGTTTTCAAATAAAAGTATTTCATATTCAATAAAAACAAAAGATAATATTGATACAATGCTTAAAGTAGTAGACTTCGCAAAAGGAGAATTTGAAGGTTTAGTATTTGCGAACTTTAATGATTTTGATTCATTATATGGTCACAGAAGAGACAAGGAAGGATACCTAAAGGCACTAGAAGAATTTAATTATTATTTACCAATATTATTGAAAAAATTAAAAAAAGATGATTTATTAATAATAACAGCAGATCATGGAAACGATCCAACTCATGAAGGAAGTGACCATACAAGAGAAAAAGTGCCAGTATTAATTTATAATAAAAAAATGAAAACAGGAAAAATGCTTGAAGAAAGAAATACATTTGCAGATGTAGGAGCTACTATATTAGATAACTTTAATCTTCAAGATGAAGAAATATTAGGTACAAGTATATTTAAAGACATAAAAAGTGAAAATTAATTTTTCACTTTTTTTATAAATAAATAATAAAGATATATAAAACACCAAAGTTGAATAACTAATTTTAATATGATATAGTTAATAAAGATGGTAAATAATTTTAAAAGTAGTGGAGAAGTAAAATGGCAAAAAAAGAAAAGAAAAAAATGGGAAAAATTGAAATAGCGTTTACAATATTTAGTTTAATATTTCTAATAGGTTTTTCTTGTTTTTATGGATATAGAATGTTTTATTATAAAAATAAATTAGCACCAAAAAACAGTGACGGAAAAGAAATAGTATTATTATCAAATAAATTAAAAGAAAATACTGTATCAACAGGAGATGGTTTATATGATGAAAATAGTATTTATGTATATAAAGGAAAAGAAGTAAATAATTATATAAAACTATCAAATATGCTATTTAGAATAGTAAAAATAAATAAAGATAACACAATCGAAATAGTACTAGATCAAGAAATAAATAAACTAATGTATGATCAAGAAAAACTAGATTATAAAGAATCAGATTTAAATAAGTACTTAAACGATATTTTTTATAATAATATAAAAAATGATTCATTAATTAAAGGTACATATTGTACTGATAAAATAACTGATGCAAACAAAATCACGTGTAATGAAATAGAAACTGATTACGTTAAACTATTATCTATATCTGACTATTTAAATAGTAAAAACAATAATGAAAGTTATTTAAATAACAATCAAAAAACATGGTTAATAAACAATAACGAAGAAAATATTTGGATAGTAAATAACGGAGAACTATCTCTTTCAAAATCAAGTGAATTACAAAAAGTTAAACCTGTTTTAACACTTGATAATTTAACTGAATTTAATGAAGGAAATGGTTCCATAGAAAATCCATATACAATCAAAAAAGATGAAAGTTATTTTGCCTCTTACATAAAAATTGATAATGACTTATATAGAGTTTCTAATCAAAAAGAAAATGTATTAAAACTTCAAGCAGAAAATATATATAACGAAGGTAATACAAAATATCACTTTTCAAACGAAACAAATATTTACTCAATTGAAGATGGTATAGGTAAATATTTAAATGAAACAATTTATAATGAATTATCATATAAAGATATACTTATAGATTGTGAAACATATGTAGGAAATTATACTTCATATGAAGAAGTAATGAAAAATAAAGTAACAAATAAAATAGGAATTCAAAGCATAATAGAACCAATGTTTAATGAAGAAAAAAATAACTATTATTTTTCAACGCCATTTGAAAATGAAAATGTATATATTTATAATGAAGAAATATATCCAGTAAAACCAAATATAATAAGAAACATTAATTTGTCAGTTTGCGTGGATAAAAATAAAATAAAAGATGGTAAAGGCACAAAAGATAATCCATATATAATAGAAAGTGAAGTGCAAGAATGAGAAAAACAACAATTTTATTATTAATACTAGATATACTTGCTCTAATAGGTTTTTTCTGTTTTTATGGACCAATTAAAGATATAAGAACATGGTGGATTAATACATCTATGCATACAATGTCTCATAAATATTTTGCATATATCTTTTATACAGAAGACATGATTAAAGAAACAATGAATCAAAATTATTATATACCTCTAACTGAAGAAGTAGATTTAGATAGTATAGTAATAGATACTTCACCAAAACATACATACGAAAATGAATATGATGAACAAATATTAATAAGAGATGAAGGAAATGATGACTATAAATTAATAAATGTTAAAGTAGGTAAGTATGATGCATTTTTAGTAGCAATATATGATCCATCTAAAATAAGTGTTGTAACAAAAGAAAAATTAGGAACAGGTGCATATGGAGAAAATATGGTATCCATGAGCAAGAGAACTAATTCAAAAGTATGTATAAATGGAGGAAGATTTAAGCAAGATTCACAAGGTTTATCTTCTGATTTTCCAGTTGGATACGTAATAAAAAATGGTGAAATAGTTTGGTCAACAAATTCAAAAAGAAAAGGCGAACTAATCGGATTTAATAAAGATAATAAATTAGTTCTAACAAAAGCAACTGGTACTGAAGCACTAGATATAGGAATAAGAGATGCAGTTGAATTTGGGCCATATTTAATAATCAATGGAAAACCGATGGAAACAGTTGGAAATGGTGGCTCAGGAAATGCACCAAGAGTAGCAATAGCTCAAAGAAAAGACGGAATAGTACTTTTCCTAGTAACAAATACAAAATACGTATATAGTGGTCCGAACTTTACAGAAATGATAGAACTATTACAAAAATATGGAGCATATAATGCAGCTAACTTGGATGGAGGCTCTTCAGCAACACTTGTAATAGAAAATAAATTGATAAATACACCAAGAGACCTAAAAACAGGAGTTATAAGTCCAAGAGGAACTGTATCAGGCTTTTGTTTAAAATAAAACACTAGAAATAGTGTTTTTCTATTTAAAAAGATGAAAAAATATGTTATAATCTATTGCGATTGGGGATGATGATATGCATGAATTTATTCATATAATAATTCACACATTAGAACATGGTTTACATATATTACCATTTTTATATTTAGCATTTTTATTAATAGAATATATAGAACACAAATTAAGCAAAAAAAACTTAAAATTAATAAAAAATTCAGGTAAATACTCACCATTAATAGGAAGTGCACTTGGATTATTACCACAATGTGGTTTCGGAGTAATCGTAACAAACTTATATATTACAAGAATAGTTTCGCTAGGAACATTAATTGCAATTTATTTATCCACAAGTGATGAAATGTTAGCAATATTAATTACTCAAAAAGCACCACTAATAGAAATAGTAAAAATACTAGGAACAAAATTCATAATCGGAGTATTTTGTGGATTTATGGTAGATTTTATTTTTAGAAAGAAAAATAATACAAATATAGATTGTGAAATATGTGAAGAAGAACATTGTCACTGTAGTAAAAAGAATATATTATTATCAAGCTTAATACATACATTAAAAACATTACTATTTATATTACTAGTATCATTCGTACTAAATATAATAATTGAATTTTATGGAAATTCAGTAGTAGATAAAATATTTATGAAAAATAGTATATTTAGTCCACTTGTTTCATCACTAATAGGATTAATTCCAAATTGTGCATCAAGTATCGTATTAACAGAATTATATTTAAAAGGAGTATTATCATTTGGAACGCTAATCGCAGGAGTATTAACCGGAAGTGGAGTAGCAATGCTAGTATTATTTAAAACAAATAAAAATATGAAAGAAAATATATTTATATTATCTCTTTTATACTTAATAGGTGTAGTAAGTGGAATAATAATAAATATATTATAGGTAATTTATGAAAATAAATGATATATACGAAGTTATAATAGATAGTGTAGATATTAACGGAAATGGAGTAACTAGAATAAATAATATAGTTACTTTTATACCAAATGCACTAGAAAATGAAAAATTAAAAATCAAAATAACAGAAATAGAAAAACATTTTGCATACGCAGAAATATTAGAAATAATAAATAGTTCAAACCTTAGAAATGAAGTTAAATGCCCATATTACAATAAATGTGGAGGATGTAATTTCTTACATACAAGTTATGAAAATGAAATAAATGTTAAATTAAGTAACTTAGAAAGACTATTTAATAGAAAAATAAATTATATTTCAAACGAAGACATAAATAATTACAGAAATAAAGTTACATTACATGTTTTAGAAGGCAAAATAGGCTATTTTAACAACAAAACACATGATTTATGTGAAATTGATAATTGTTTATTATTAAATCCAAAAATAAACCTAAAAATACATGATTTAAATAATTATGATTTAAATGGTATAGAAGAAATAATGATAAGATGTATCAATAATAAAATAATGATTAACATTAAAGGAAAAAATATTAATAAAAACATAAAATCAATAGAATGTGATTCACTATATATAAATGATGAATTTATTTCAGGCGAAAAATATTTAATAGATGAAATAAATAATTTAAAATTCTCTATATATCCAAACTCATTTTATCAAGTAAACAAAGAAGTAATGACTAATATTTATAATAAAGCAAAAGAATATGCAGGATTAGGTAATAATTTAATAGATTTATATTGTGGAACAGGTACAATCGGACTTTGGTTAAAAGATAATTTTAAAAATATAACAGGAATAGAAATAAATAATTCATCTATAAAAAACGCAAATATTAATAAAGAATTAAATAATGCAAAAAATATTAATTTCAAATTAGGAGACGCATCTATAATAAATAAATATATTAATAATATAGATACAATACTAGTAGATCCACCAAGAGCAGGACTTTCTAAAAGTGTCATAAATACATTAAATAATTCTAAATCAAATAAAATAGTTTACATCTCATGTAATCCAAAAACACTAAAAAGAGATATAGATAAACTAGATAACTACAATATTATAGAAATAAGCGCATGTAATATGTTTCCAAGAACAAAACATATAGAATGTGTATGTCTATTAGAAAGAATATAAGATGAAATACATAATATATTATTTAATTATAATAAATATAATAACACTAATAATATTTGGAATAGATAAACTAAAAGCAATAAAAGAAAAGAGTAGAGTAAGAAACACAACATTATTCGGCTTAGCAATATTAGGAGGTTCTATAGGAGCACTAATAGGAATGCACATATTTCATCACAAAACAAAAACATGGTATTATATATATGGAATACCATTAATATTAATAATACAAATATATACAATATATAAAATAAAATATATGATCTAAATCATATATTTTTTATTTATTTACAAATCCATTAATATCTCTTGCTAATGATAAAACCATAGTATTATCAACAGCATCTGTTTTTTGAGATAAAATAGTATCAATTTCAGGATTATGTTTAACATTAGCTCTAACACTTGCTTTAATAATATCTCTTAAATCTTTTAAATTATACTTAATATCATTAATTGGTTCAAAAGTAATACATTCTAATCCCTCAGTTGCAAATAAGCCAAAATTTGGACACATAGAATTTAGAATAAATTTAATATTCTCGACATCTAAATTACTTTCTTTTAATTTGTTGATTAATTCTTTAATTGTTTTCATTTGCAAAACTTGCTCACCCTTACTACGATTAAAATCTAAGGAACTAAACAAACTCAATAATTGTGAATTCTCATAAAAACTTTTATAAAGAATTTTAAGTAAATTAGCTCTAGGATTTCTATAATACATGCGTCTTCTTTTTTCAACATTAAATTTATATCCATCTCTATATACAGTACTAGAATGACCAACATCATACTTAACAGAATTATCGCCAACAAGACAATGAATAATACATTCTTCATCAGTAAATACACAAGGATTCTCAACAAAATCATTTGATGCTAAAACAAAATTACTATAATCTTTTAAATAACTAATTAATTCTCCATATTTATCCTCATCAGTAACAACAAGCTTACTTGTATAAATAATATCAGAATCATTTTCATCTGCTAACCAAATTAAATTATTTTCATTACATTCTACTTTTTCCTTCATGTTATCCTCCTAAGTTTTAATATTTATTATAACATTTCTTTATTTATAAAAAAAGCATTTTAAAAAAATAAAATCATATAATTTAATATGAATATAATAGAAATAATAATATCAAGTATTGCTCTTGCAAGTGACGCCTTTGCAATATCCATATCAAAAGGAATAGCACTTAATAAAGTAAAAATTAAAAACTGTATAAAAATAGCTCTATGGTTTTCAATATTCCAAGGATTAATGCCTACATTAGGTTATATAACAACAACATTTTTCACAAATATTTCTTTTACATATGATTACATAATATCATTTATATTACTATTATATATAGGAACTAAAATGTTATATGATACACTAAAAAATAAAAATGAAATAAACAATTCATTAAGTTTTACTGAAATGCTAATGTTTTCAATAGCAACAAGTATAGATGCTTTATCATTTGGAATAGCATACAAATTAGCATATAATAGCCATAATGCATTAATTTGTTTTATAACAATTTCTATTATCACATTCATTTTAACTTTTATCGGAGTACTACTAGGTACGAAATTAGGCAATAAATATGAAAAAAAATCAAAAATAATTGGAGGAATTATCTTAATACTATTATCATTTAATATATTACTAGATCACATATAAAAAGAGTCTAAACGACTCTTTTTACCACATACTAGTTAAATTTCCATCTTCTATATAATATTTATCCATTAAAACTAAATCAGGTAAAACATTTTGTATTTCTTTATAACCATATTTAGTAATTTGAACTGCCATTACATTTTCTTCTTTTTTAGTAAGCGAAGTAGGTGCATCATTCCATAAAGCTTGAGCTATATAAAACCAGTCTTCATCTATACCAATAATCATACCAATATGACCACCAGAATGTTCACTATGTACTAAATCTCCAACTTTGATTTTACCACTATTAATAATTTCATCATTAAATTTAACTACATCGCCATAATCAGTTAAATCAAGTTTATTTGAAAAACCAGCACCAACGTCTTTTACATCAAATCCTGCATTTAATAATGCCCAAGAAACATAACCACTACAATCAAGACCATTATCAATATATCTTTTACCAGGATTACAGTAAAGTGGACATCCCCATGTTTCAGGACCAGTTTTACCTCCAGTTATATTTGAATACCTGCTTTCATGCAAATATAATCCTTCATGATAATAACGTCCCTCACCATCTACATTATTAGTAGTTTGTCTTCCATTTTCATAAAAATAACTTAATTTATAAGGGAACTCAAGAACAAGGAATCTAGCAGCTTCTACAGCTCCAGCACGAGTCTTATATCCTGCATCATTAATTCTATCTTTAAGTATCTCATCAAGTAAATCATTATCTTCTTTACTATATGTATCACACTCAAGTTCATTTTTACTAAAATCATAATCATTTCTAGGGTAATCAGATGTAATTAAATCGCTAACAATTACATTTACTGAATGCGAAATATCTTTATATGATACAGTTAATTTACTTTTTCCAGTTTTAAGCCCTTTAATATTACCAGTTTTATCAAAAGAAATGATTTCTTCATTTTCAATCTCAAACTTTAACTTTTTATTTTTACCAATCAAATGATCAAAATAATTATATTTACCATTATTAGCAATATAAATATTCTTTTTATTTTTTACTTTTAAATCATAAATTTTGTTTTTAGTAATATTTTTAATTTTTTCATCATACTTTATATATATATTATTAATACCATCTTTATAATTTAATATGCATTTTTTATCTTTAGCTAAAATCCATTTATCATCTAAAGTAGGGGAGCCACTAGAAATAATACAGCTAACATCTTTTCTATTGAATAATATTTCTATATTATTTTCATTAAAAACTAACTCTTTTACTTTAAATCTGAATAAAAAACGGATAACTAAAATAACAATGATTAATAATAACAATTTAAAGAGTTTCAATTTGAAACTCTTCTTTAAAACATATTTTTTCTTCATTATCCTCCTCTAATACCATAGAGTAGTTAAATTACCATCTTCTTTATAATATGAGTCCATTAGCATAACCCAATAGTATCTTTTATTTACAACTTCATATTTTGAACCAGATTTTTTCTTTACAGCAGATGTTTTAGGATAGGCAACTACGGTAACTGATACATTTGGTGGAGTCCATAAACTTTCTGATACATAAATATAATCGTTATCAATTCCAACAATCATAGCTATATGACCACCTTCAGGTCCAGTTGAACTAAGTAGATCTCCAACTTTAATTTTTCCAGAATTTAATACATCATCAGTAAATCTAACTCTTTCTCCATAATCAGTTAAATCTAAGTGAGAAGCAAGTCCAGCTCCTATATCTCCAACATCAAATCCACCATTTAATAAAACCCAACTAATGTATCCACTACAATCAAGTCCATTAGCTCTTTTTCCTTTAGATGGATTACTCCATAACGGACATCCCCAAGTTTGAGGACCATTCATCTTTTTCTTAAGTTTACTAAATCTACTTTCATCTAAATATAACCCAACTTGATAATATCTTCCTTCACCTTCAACTTTATTAGTGTTTCCACGACCATTTTCGCTAAAATATCTAATTCTATAAGGAAATTCTAAAGATAAGAATCTAGCAGCTTCCACAGCTCCAGCACGAGTCTTATATCCTGCATCATTAATTCTATCTTTAAGTATCTCATCAAGTAAATCATTTTGTTCTTTAGTATACATGTTACATCCTAAGTATTTCTTTTTATAATCATAAGATTTAGGTCTAACAGTAATTAAATCAGTAACCATAACTTCAACATCTTTTTTAACACCATTTATTTGAGCACTTACTTTAGTTGTACCAATTTTAACACCAGTAACTTTACCAGTTTCATCTACTTTAGCAATGCTTTCATCTTCACTTGTCCATTTTAATGTATCAGTAACATTACCAATTTTTTCACTAGTTGCTGTTAAATTGTAAACACCATTTTTAGCAACATATATTTTTTCTTTACTTACTTCTAATTTGGTAATTTTTCCATACTCACTAGCATCTTTTATAATAGTAATTTTACCATCGTAATTTTTTAAAAAACCATAATACACTTTATCATCAAGTAGAGTAGAGCATTCGTTATTTTCAGCTAACTTCCAATTTTTATCATTAACACTTGGAGTAGTACCATCAGTATTAAATAAACAATAAATATCTTTATATTTTTTATAGTCTTCTACAGAATATTTAATCACGAGTTCATTATTATCATTAATACTAATGTTTTCGATAGAAGGTTTAGGAGCAACAATATATTTTTTATAATAATTGTATCCAAAATACCCACCAGCTCCACCAAGTATAACTAATGATAGTAATATAATAAAGATAACTTTTTTCTTGCCTTTCTTTCTACTCATAAAAAACCACCTTATACAATAAATAAATTATATCATAAAAGAGTAGAGTAAAACAATATAAAACACTCTATAAAAAGAGTGTCTTATACTATAATTATTTACATCTAGAATTACTTCTAGCATTATTTTTTGCATTAGAACGTGCATTGCTTTTAGCATTGTTTCTTGCATTGTTTCTAGCATTACTTCTAGCATTGCTATTACTTCTTGCATTACTTTTAGCATTCATTTTGATCACCACCTAATATTATTATGTAATTATTAAAAAATAAAATGTATTATTAATATGGTAATTTATGTAAAAAATAAAATAGAGAAGAGTACTCCCCCTACTTTCACAAAATAGAGAAGAGGACCCCTATTCCAAAAAAATAAATTAAAGTAAGAAAAACTATATTCTTTCTTCCAAAAGAACATCTACTCATTAAAATTAAACTCGATGAAAATTATCAAAACAAATGATTCTATTCTACATATATAATATTACTATTCACTAAATCAAAAATAAAATTTACTTCAAGGTGAATAACTATCCAACTTTTAAGTTCTCGATGCAAAATAGAAAATTCAAAATTTTCAATAAGCTGAACAATCGCCCAACTTTTGCTTTCTCGATGCAAAATACGAATTTGAAAATTTCATTAAGTAAGATAAACTATCATATTTTTAAAACTCGATGCAGAATACAAAATCAAAAAATTAATCCAAATGAAGAAATACCCATCTTTTTAAGATTCGATGCAAAATACGAAAAAACAAAAAATAGGGGAAGTGATAATTTGCATCGAAATATAAATTGATGATAAATTATCCATATAAATTAAAAATTTAAAAAATAAAAATTTTAGAATTAAAATAAATTTATAAATATACATATATAAAAAATAATCATAATAAATAGGGCGATACATAATAAAAAAAACTATAAGAAATCTTATAGTTTAATAATATATAAATTATCAAAAATATATAGAAGTTAACATAACATATATTATTGGAAGTTAATATTATTGTTAAATTTTATTACTTCTTGTTTGAATTTCAGCCATTTTTAATGATACTTCTGAAACATTCTCTGGTGTTATTGTTTTATAACCCAATTCTCTTAATGCTTGTAATTTATAAGTATTAAGTTGTTCAGTTCTAGATAATTTTTCTTCTTTTTCACGTTCAATTTCTTGTACAAATCTATGATGTGATTCTGCAAGTTTAGATTTAGAAGCTCCACCATTATTATATAAATTAAACGCAGTATATACTATACTTTCAAGAATAAATTGTTTAGTTTCATTAAATTTAAATTCTTTAGGATCAGTAAATCCAATTTTTTTAGAAAGATATGCAAATATATATTTAATTTCTTGTACACTATCAAGTGATTGAAGTACATGATATAAATATAAAAATATCCAATATGTTTCCTTTGTTTTTTCTTCAGTAAATTTTTCTTTAATTAAGAATACTAAATCATTTAATAATTCTTGTTCCTCTTTTGTAAGATTTTTATAATTGAATGATTGACTATTCATATCTCTTACATTTTGATTAAGTCTAGCTTCAACATTTTCTAAATATTCACTAGTAATCTTAATACTCTTAAGAGCCTTATCACTACCCTCTTCTATATCTAATAACTTTAATAATAAAATTCTTTTTTCCTGTGGCCATTTACTTAGTGAATCTAGTTCTAAATAATTGTAAATCATTTGTCTTGAAACACCTAAGTATTTAGCAAGCTTAACTTTAGATATACCTATTTCACCTAAAATATTATTTAATTCTTTCATAATTCACTCTCTCCTCTATCTTGACAATATAATTGTAATATACTTTACACTTGTTTGTCAATCTTTTTAAATAATTTTTTTATTGAATTCTCCACCCACAAAATTTATAATGAATATAAGAGGTGAATTATGGAAAAATATTATGAGAAAAATAATCAAATAATATATAATTGTGATAATTTAGAATTACTTAAAAAGTTAGAAGATAATTCAATAAATTTAATATACTGTGATATATTATATAATACAGGAAAAGTATTTGATGATTATAATGACAATTTAGGTACACCACAAGAAGCAATTGAATGGTATAGACCAAGAATTATTGAAATGAAAAGAGTTTTAAAAGAAAATGGAAGTATATTCCTACACTGTAACTGGAGAATCGATTCATATATAAGAATGCTTATGGATGAAATATTTGGTTTTTACAATTTTAGAAATAGAATATATAGAAAACATAGTAACGAAAGAGGATTTTATTCGAATTTTGATTCTCAAATGGATGTAATACTATACTATACAAAAGATAAAAAAGAATTTATATTTAATGAATTTAAAGACAATTTTGAAAGAGTTAGTCCCTTATTTGAAAATGGTTATGTTGAAGAAAGAAGTCAAGATATAGATTTGGGAAATACAATTATAGAATTTAAATCAAGAAACAAGCATTGCTTAGTTTCAAAAGAAAAAATACTAGAATTGCATAATAAACAAGAACTAACATTGATAGATGGTTTACCATATAGAAAATCATATGTTAAACCAATTGGAAATTTGTGGGATGAAGAAAATATGTTAGATCCATATAATCGTGGAAAAATAGCAGAATCATATGACACACCAAAGCCAGAAGCAGTTTTAGAAAGGATAATAACAATGTGTTCAAATGAAGGAGACACAATTGCAGACTTTTTCTTAGGAGGAGGAACAACTGCAGTAATTGCATCAAAACTAAATAGAAAAGGAATTTATTGTGATATAAGTAAAAAAGCATGTGATGTAACAATAAATAAATTAAATAACATATAAAATAAAAAAAGAGGTTATACCTCTTTTTATAATGCACGAATATTTTGAAATTCTATTTGATTAAATTCTCTATCATAAATAGGAATATCTCTATTATATTTTTGAAGTATATCCTTAATCTTAAAAGCCACTTCATTAACTAAATCTTCATTATCAAACATAACACTAATACCTACCACATCATCAAATGAGACTCCATCTTTTATTTGTCTTTCTCCAGGTAACATATATACCCCATCACCATTTCTAAACTCACACTTAGATTCAATATTTTTATCAATTATAAGAGCAATTTTGTTAAAATAAACATAATTCACATATGAAGATTCAAATCCTTCATTATATCCTTTAAATTCATCCTCAGATGGATTCATTACGCAAACACTAATGTAATCATCTCCATTGATAACACCTTTATGAGAATAAAGAATATTATGTTCTTTTAATTTATTCCTAGAATATATTCCACCAGTAATAAGAATATTTTCAAGTTGTAAAAGTGAGATATTAATAACATATTCATTATCATTGAATACAATAGCATTACCAGCAAGACCATGAAAGTACATATCATTAAACAAACTCATATTAAATTATTTCCTTCTTTCAAGAACATAATCATCTTCATCATAATATCCAACATTTGAACAAAAATTATTTACGTCATTTCTTAAATCTTTGTATTTATTGAGAACTGATTCACTTTGATCATGTTTTTCCTCATCTTCATTAATAATTTCATAATATTCAGCATCAATAACAGTTTCTTTAGTAGGAACAATAGATAAATCTAATAAATAATCAAGTTGATTCATAAATCCTCTAATATCTTTAAATTTTTCCATATCATATGTAGTCATAGGTTTTAAAAAATTAGGAATACTTCTGAATTCTTCAAAAATCTTATTATTAATTTTACGATTTAAATATAAAGAATAGAAAATATTTATACCTGGAAGACATAATATTAAAGAATTTTTAATATTAAAACCAATATGCTGTATTTTTTCTTTAGCAGAATCTAAAATTCTAACATAATCTTCTTGATTACCACTTTTAACAAAATATCCTTTTCTAGGAAACATCATAATAACATCAAACAAATTTTTACATAAAAGTATCATAGAAATAGAAAAAGATAGAAAAATTAAAAATATCACAAAAAACCACCCCTTTAGCGACGTATATTATACAATACAAACACCTTTTTGTCAAATAAAAAGTACTATAAATAGTACTCTTAAAATTTTCTTTTTAAACAAAAATCATTAGATTCATCTTGATTATTAATAGAAAAGTTCACATCATTAACTTCATCTCTTAATTTTCTATAATCATCAAGAACACTATTTTTTTCATCATTTTGACTATTTTCATCATTATCGTTTATTACCTCGTAAGATACCGCATCAATAATAGTTTTTTTAATCCCACCATAAGATAAATCAAATAAATATTCAAATTTATTAGTCATTCCTTTAATCTTCTTAAATTCTCTTATTTCATATCCAGTCATAGGTTTTAAAAAATTAGGATAATTAATATATTTCTCAAAAACTTTTTTATTAATTTTATGATTTAAATACAAAGCATATAAAACATTAACAACAGGAACCCACAATAATAAATTAAACTTAGTACTTGTACTTATATACTCTTTAGCAGATTCAGTTATTTTATTATAATCTTCAGGCTTACCGCTTTTAACAAAATACCCTTTCTTTGGAAACATAAAAATAACATCAAAAAAATTATTCCCCATAATACCAATCGAAGACAAAAATGACAAAGTAAAAAGTAAAAACAATTTCATATAAACACCCCTTTTTGTGTTGAATATTATATTATACAAACACTTATTTGTCAAATAAAAAGTACTATAAATAGTACTCTTAAAATTTTCTTTTTAAACTAAAATCATCACTATCTTCTAAATTATCTTCACATGAATTTAAAGAATTTACTTCATCTCTTAATTTTCTATATTCATCAATAACTTTGTTTTCTTTAACTTCCTCTTGTGTGTCACTTTTACTATCAACAATTTCATAAGTTTCAGTATCAACAACATCAGATTTTGAAACCTCAGCCATCAATTTCATATAATAATCTAATTTCAATAAATATTTTTTTCTATTTTTAAATTCTTTTTTTTCTTCATCACTCATTGCTATTAATAAATTGCTTTGATTTTTACATTCATTAAAAACTTTATTAGCAGCATCATTCATTAACCATGCAGTATAAATCATATTTACAAAAGGAATTAATAACAAAATTGAAGATTTAGCAGAAAAAGACACATTATTTAATTTTGATTTTTCTTCTTCTAACTTATCTAAATTAATAATAAATCCTTTTTTAGGAAAAATCATCATCATATCAAAAGAACCTTTAATAGCAATTCCAATACAACCAACATATGATAATAATGCTCCTAAAATAATTAAAAATATATTCATAATATCCCCCTTAAGTAGGCATATTATAACAAAAAAATAATAATTTTTCAATAAAAAACACATAATTATATGCGTTTTTTATTTTAAATACCAAAGATCTTTTCCATCCTTAAATACTTGCTTTATAATTCCTCCCATTAGACATTGTTCACCTAAATAAACAACACAAGCCTGTCCAGGAGTAACTGCTTTACCGTCAGTATATTTAACTCTAATATGTTTTTCATCAATGTATTCAATTTGTACTGGAACATCTTCACTTCTATATCTAAATTTAGCAGTCGCAAAAGTAGGTTTCTTTGATGAAATAAAATTCATATCTTCTATAATAGCTTCATCACTTAATAAATATTTAGAGTCTTCACCATATGCTACATATAATATATTCTTTTCAGAATCTTTGCCGCAAACATAATGTCTTTTTTGATCTCCTGAAAGACCAACATTACGTCTTTGACCAATTGTATAATTCATAAGACCTTGATGCTCACCAACAACCTTACCAGTTTCAACATCGATAATATCGCCTTTTTTACCCTTTAAATAATTAGATACAAATTGTTGATAATGTCTCTCACCAATAAAACAAATACCCGTAGAATCTTTCTTTTTAGCAACAGGTAAATTGGCTTCAAGAGCAATTTGTCTAACTTCAGGTTTAGTTAAATGACCAATTGGGAATAAAACATCTTTTAGTTGTTCAGAAGAAACTTGTGATAAAAAATATGTTTGATCTTTATTATTATCAACGCCTCTTAAAAGTCTATTACCTTCAATACGAGCATAATGACCAGTAGCTATTTTATCAGCACCAAGTCTTTTAGCTTCTTCTTTAAATTTATCAAACTTAATATACTTATTACACATAATATCAGGATTTGGAGTTCTACCTTTTTTAAGTTCATCTAAGAAATAACCAAAAACATCATCCCAATATTCTTTTATGAAATCAACTCTATATAAAGGAATACATAACTCATCACATACATCTTTAGCATCTCTATAATCAAGTTCTTGTGGACATACTCCATCAGTAACACCCTCTGGATCATTATTAATATTTGAATCCCAATTTTTCATAAAAAGACCAACAACTTCATAACCTTGTTTCTTTAATAAATAAGCCGCAACAGCACTATCTACTCCACCGCTTATACCAACAACTACTTTCATAATACTCTTCCCTTCTTCGTGTAAATTATACTAAAAAAAGTAAGAAAAATCTACATAATTATATATTTTATTATATTTGATAATATATATACTTCAAAAACATTAATAAAAAGAAGAAATATAAATAAAATAATATATCTTAAAATATAATTTTTATAAAATGATTTAAAATGAATGCTTTTATTATCTTTAATAACTTTAATTTCTTTAATAGAAATATTAAAACTATAATAACTAAGAATTAAATAAATAAAATTTTTAACTAATATACTAAATAAACATAAAATAAAGCCCAAAATTAAACCTTTTATATGAAAACACTCAATTATACTAATAATCACTAAACTATCAAAAATACCCTTAAAAATAACTAAAAAAGGTATTAAAACAATACCAATAACCAATAAACCACAAATAAAAATAAAAAAAGAATTTTTAAAACTAAAACAAAAAGAATTTAATATAGATTCCCCATATCTAATATCACCACTAAACAAATCAAAATAACTAATAATACTATCATTAACAATAGAAGTATCACATATAACAAAACTAACTATTCCAAGAATTACCCCAATTATATAAACTAATACTAAAATTCTAAATATCTTACTATTTATTATATTCATATTTAATTATATTTAACTCTTTATTTTTTATTACATTTATATTATAATACTCTAAGAGGTAAAAAATTATGGCAAAAAATAAAAGTAAAAAAGGAAGTGCTGGTAAAAAAGTAGTAGCTTGGCTATTATTAATAGGAATGATATTAAGTTTATTCACATCAGCAATAGCAGTACTTGCTAGTTAATAAAAAAGGATTGTTTAAGTAACAATCCTTTTTTTATAATTTATTTTAATCTAAGTTTATGTCCTTCTTCTTTCTCCAATAATTCTAAATCTTCACTAATTAATCTAGACATTTGATCATACCCTGTAGGTGTTAACTTTCTAGATATTTTAGTATCTCCATATTTAATTTCATAGTTTGCTACATATTGCTTCTCACTATTTTCTTGATTTTTTGCTTTTGGTTCTGTATCTTTAACACTAATATTTCTTAAATCCATATTATGTTTATCTTCTATACTATCATGTTGACTTAAAAAAGTATTTCTAATATTATCTTTAATTTGATTTACTGATAAATTACATCTTTGAATATTCATATTTTTAAAAGTAATTTCACCAGTTTTAGAATCTAAATTAAATTCAACAAAATAATCATTTTCTTCATTAATTTCAGTATATTTTCCACTAAATGTAGATTCTAATTTATCAGATATTAATGGAACAAATATAGCAAAAAGACCATTTGGCATATCTAAATACATTTTCTTTTCTTCATCAGTCATTTTTCTAAAACATACATGATTACATAATTCAGATAAATTATTTTCATCTACTGCTTTATATTTTCTATCTCTTCTTAAAGTATTTAATATATTAATTACTGGTACAAAATTCCAAAAAAATTTATCCATTAATCTTGTTTGATTTTCCTTTGTAAACTCTTCAAATTTTTTAAGATCTAATGTATATCCATTATCAGCTATTTTATTAAATAGGCTAAATAAATTTTTAAATTCAATTCCAATACTTAAACAAACTGTAACTATTTCAGTTAATATAACCCCTATTATCATAATTCCCCCTATTTTAAATAAATTTTATTTAACGAAGTTGTAGTTCTAATGAACTTGATTTTACTTCATCAGGAAAAATAAGTTCATCACTATATACTATTTCTTCTATTTCATCATCCTTAAAGCCATCATAATAATGTCCACCACAATGCCATATTGTATTCCCTCTACACATAATATCCCATTCAGCACCGTATGTTTTTAAACCTAGAACAGCAACAGCTGCACATAAAGAGATTTGTTTTTCTTGAGCCATTATAGCCGCTCTTTCATATAAATTTCCTTTTTTAGGATTTATTTTTGCTTTAAATTCAACTAACTTGTCAATATTATCAATAACTACCCACCAAGCACCATTAACAAAGCAAAATTTCCATTTCTTTTCCATTATTAATTACCTTCCTTTTTTATCGTTAATGTTGGACCTTCTATTTCTTCTTTTAATTCTTTATACTCAAACATTTCTTCTCCATACAAATAACCATTTATTTTTAGTGAATCTCTTAATTCTCTATATCTTTCTAATTTCGATAATGGTTTCTTTTCTAGAATAGTTTCTTCATTTGAACTAATTTCATATTTTTTAAGATTAGAATCCTGACTATCAAATTTAAATCCTTCTATAAAAATACTTTTTGCATTTCTTCCTGTTGGATTAGCTAAATATTTACTAAATTCTTCATCAGTCATTTTTTTAACTAAATCTTTCTTACATAATTGTTCAAATAAAAGATCAAACTTTTCATTATAAAAATTTAACTTAAATAATGAATATCCAATGTTTAGAAAAGGAAGATATTTAAATATTATATCAAGATTTATAGTAATAACCCCTTCTTCTTTTCTATTAGATTCTTCTCTGTATTTTTCTAAATTTAATTTATATCCCTTATCAGCAATGTATTTATAAATATTAAATTCTCCCTTTATATCTATAAAAGTACATACTATCATTGATATAAACCAAGTATCTATAAAATTCATTGTACCCCCTCATATCGGCTATATATTATAGCATAAAAATCACTTTAGAACAAGTGTTTGCTCATCATCTGATCTTATATTTAAAACTTCATCTCTATGCGCTAGTAAGATTTCCTTTTTTAAAGTTGTACTAGATTTCTTTTCTAAAACAACTTTCTTTTTATATAAACACTTAAATATTTTATTTAATTCCTTAATTTGTTCTTCTTCAGTTAAAGAAGCTATCTCTCCGGATACAGAAGTAATAACAATTCTATCTTCTTCTTTTCTAAAATTAATATCGTTAAATGTTCCATCATTATTATCTTGTCTATAATTACCATTTGTGATTTTAATAAACCCACTTGGTTTCATATCATTTCTTTTTTCTTCAATAATTTCTTTATCAAATGAAATATTAAAAGCATTTATTGATTTAGGATTTTCTAAATACTTTTCAAATTCTTCATCTTCCATTTTAATAAATAAATCCATATGGGTAAGATTATGATATATCTCAGATTTAAATTTATTATATTTTTTTAATCTACTTAAACTATATATAAAATTAAAACCTGGAATAAGAAGTAAACAATAAGTCCTAAAACTATCTTTCTTATCAATATATTTCTCTACTTTACTTAAATCAACTTTATAACCAAAATTAGCAATTTCTTTAAAAATATCTAATTCATTTGCAGTTTCAATACCTAAACTTACAATAATTGAAATAATCATAAAAATAATAATTTCCATAAAATTCACCTATATAATATTATTCAAGTCTTAATGATTTATTATTATCATCTCTATATGGATCGTCAAATATTTCTCTATCTCTTGAAACTTGATTTCTTAATTTTTCATATTTTTCTTTAACAGATATTGATTCTTTTTCTTTTTCCTTATTCTTAGCTTCATCATCATGTTCTAGGTTTATAACAATACTCTTTTTCCCATCTAAACTTTTAGCAAATTCTTCAACATTACCATAAATGCCTTCAATTTTCTTGAAAAAATCACTCATGATAGCACATAATAATTCTTTTTGTTTTTCTTCACTATATCTAGAATAAAAACCTTCAGTTTTAACAATTCTTAAATCTCCATTTTCAAAAATACAATAAAATTCAGTGGTAGTATTTCCATCATTTATTGTAAATTTAAACGATTTTTTTAAGTATTCTTCATATTTTCTACTTACTTGAATAAAATTCATTAAAGTAGGATTCTTTTGATATTCAGTTTTTTCAAAATCTTCCATCTCTTCAATAGCACCAAGACTCTTTAAATACATAAATATCATATCTTTATTATTTTCATATTTTTTAACAAAATTTAAAGCAAAAAATAAATTATAAATTGGAATGAACATAGATAAAAGACTTAATCTTGAAGCATTATTAACTTCATTTGGCATATTATTATTAATATTATCTACATCTTTAGTATTAATTTTATATCCCTCATCTGCAAATTCTTTTATCATTTTAAACACTTGATTAAATACAGTATAAACACTAACTATAGTGCTAGCACTCCATATCATTAAAAAATTCATAAAAACCCTCCTATTTTAAACTTAAACTTTTTTGATATTCTATTTCTTCTCTATCAATTGAATATTCACTCATAACCTTAGTTTCATACTGATCACGAATATTTTCAAGTTCTATAATCCTATTAACAAGACCTTCATATAAATCACTATAAGACACATCATCAGAGTCAATACTATCTAATATTTTACAAAGTTTACCAAGTATAGTATTTAAATCATTAATAATTTTATTTAGTTCAACAGTATTATTGATTGCATTATATACCATATCAACTTTAGCCTTTTCTTCAATAATTTTTCCATAAATAATATCTTTACTTATCTCACTAGGTAAACTATCTTTATCAAATAATAAATTACTAACAATAATCTCTCTATCATTTTTATAAAATCCATCTTCAGAAACCTTTAATTTTAAAATATAATCTCCACTATTACTTTTATATATAATTCTATCACCATATTCAGGTACAAATTCTATATCAGCAACATAATTAATACTTTCATTATCATTAAAATTCTTATACATTCCATGTCTTAAAGATTTTAAATTATTTATTAAATCTAATGTTATTTTAGAAACACCTAGTTCTTTAATTCTTAATAATAAATCTAATATATCATTTAAGTTTTCTTTATTATGTCTTATATAATGATAAAATAATCTAAAATTATCATTAAAATAACCAAAACAATCATAAATACCTAGAAAAAAATCAGCTATACCACATTCTTTATGAATAAAATCTAGAGTATCTTTATATTTATTATAAAAAAGTTTTGCATGAAAATCATCAGAAGTACCGCATGCAACTCTTTCTAAATAAAAGGCCATTTCATCATCATAATAGTCAAATAAATCAAGAACATCTTTGCACATAGAATCAAAATTATTAAATATTTTACAAAAAGTAATTAAATGATCTAATTGAATAGACGCTATTTTCATTTTACACCCCCAAAAATTGTCTTATATTATAACAAAAAAAATACTACTTTAAAAGTAGTTTTTATCTAATTAATTTCTTTTCTTTACAATATGGTATAACAACATGATTTAAAGTGTTTGAAAGCATAATATCATTAATTGATGTATCATACCATAAATAACTAGTAATCTCATCAGAAGTAGTGATTTTCCCCTCTATTACTCCATTATATTTAAATAAATAATAATGAATAGGAGTAATATTATCACTAGATGCAATTTCATCAAATTCAAGTATTTGTTCAAATGCATTCACATCAATTATAGCTTTATCACCCAATTCTTCATGAGCTTCTCTAATCATCGCTTCAATAGGAGTTTCACCATTTTCAATTTTACCAGCAACAAGCTGATAAATAGTGCTTTTACGAGATAAATTAAGTAGTAATTTCTCATTTTCAATAAATAAAGTACCAACAACTCTCATACTCACTCCTTATAATTATTTGTTTTATATAATTCAAACACTAATTTGCCTAGTAATTTTTTATCATCAACAATAACTATTTCATCATTCTTATATTCACATATTATATATGTTTTATAATCATCATGACTTACATAATATAAATATTCTTTATTATTAAAAATAATATTTTTTATTAAATTATATTCTTTTCCTTCAAAAATAAATATCTTCATATACACCTCAAAGTAATAAGTTTTTATTTATAATACAAAAAACGCAAGAAAAAAACAAGTAACAAAAACAAAAAAATCTCAGTAAAATCTTACTGAGATTGAAATACATAAATGGTGCTCCGATAGGGATTCGAACCCTAGACCCACCGATTAAGAGTCGGTTGCTCTACCAGCTGAGCTATCAGAGCAAATTTCGATTTGCTCATTAAGTATAGCATAAAAAATATAAAAAATAAATACCTAAAATCATATTTTTTTAAAGAAATTGAAAGAAAATAAAGAAAAAAACAAAAAGATTAGTTTTTTTAACTAATCTCAAATAAAAAAATTATATTTTTCTTCCATTCTGATCAGCGTAACTTAAATTACTATTATTTGGTTTATTACGCATAACATAATGATCATAATAAAATGAATCATTTCTTGCTAAATCAGGATATTGATTTTGAACTAAACCACGATTACGCAAAATATATTTACGAACAAAATCAAAAGTAAGTATATCATTTGAATAAATATTATCAATTAAACTTTCAAAAAAACTTTTGTTTTCTAAGTATTTTCTTTTATAAATCTCTTTTATACTTTGCTTCATGGATTTTCTTTTAATATATGTAGGCAATTCCATAGTAACTTCTTTTACAAGTAAATTAAATTGCACATTAATTTCAGGAGTAAACTTTTTAGAAAATCTAGTTAAAAAATGTAAGGGTTCTATTGGAAATGATACTCTAATATTATATTTACTCATCATAATCTCATCAATTATAATAGCAATCATATAACTTGATACATTTTGAAAAGTAGCAGGGTCATTTTTATTAATAAATCTGTATTCTCTAATTTCATCAAAATCATTTTTTGTGATTTCTATAACTTCACCACTAGAATATTTATAATAAATATCATTTATTTCAAAATAAAAGTCATCTCTAAATTTATATAAAGGGAAATTACCAATTTTACCAGACATAGGTAAATAACCATCACTTCCTACTATTAAGTCAACATTTCTATATACAGATGCAGTTTCTAAATCAATAATCCAATTTTCTCCATTTAAAGTTACATTTTTTTTACTTTCCATAAAATCATTCTCCTAACATATTTATTATAACATAATATTTATATTATTAGTTATATTTTATTTTTTATATCCAAAAACAAAAAGATTAGAAGATACATTCTAATCTTTTATTCTTTTTCAATTACAATTATTGAAGTACTATCAGGTAATTTAACAACATTCATATTTTCATCATATATATTTATTTTAGGAAGTAAGTTTAACTCATACCCATTTTGTAAAAAAGATTTACTTTCTATTATTTTACAATTAGGTAAATTTTCTTTAATAAAATCAACATATTCACTTACTGTAAAATAACCAAATTGTTCTTTTACCTCAAGTGGATAAGATTGTTCTCCCCATGTATATGTATATAAAAACTCCATTGCATCATTTATAAGCATTTTAACAGTATTTTTATTTATTTTCTCATACTTAACTTCTCTACCTTGAAAATCATTACAATATCTTTTTAATATATTTAAATCCTCTGGATTATTAAATTCTATTATTCGATATTGATTTATAGGTTCACTCATAATACCGTCTCTTATTATAATTCTTCCACCAACTGATAATATTTTATATGCTTCTTTTAAAGATTGTTTAATAGTATCTTTATTAAACTTTTTACCATTATATTCAATATACGAATATAATTCATGAATTATAGAAGAATATATAATTGTATCTATTTCATTATCTTTAAAATAATTACTTAAATTTAATGCATCACCTTTAATAATATTCCAGTTATGATTTTCATCTATTTTCTTTTTAGATAACTTATCTATAACATTTTGTGACAAATCTATTCCACATACATCAAGTAAAGGATTTGTTTTTTCAATTAAATCTAACATAACCCCTCCACCTGGTCCAACATCTAATACCTTTTTACCTACAATATAATCTAGTATTATAGATTTATCTTTAACAGCACTATTCATAGTTTGCAAATAATCAAGTTCATTATAAAATCTATCATATGAATCTCTTCTAAAACCAAATAAATCATAAAGCATATATATAGATTTTTGATATAAGACATTACTACTACCAGCAACCTCACAAAATTCAATAAGCTTTCTTGCTTCTATAGAAAATATAAAATTAAATTCTAAAGTATTGTTTACTTTTCTAACTTTATAAGTTATATGAGGATTAGGATTAATATTATCATTGATTATATTTTCAAATGATATTTCTTTTAAATAATTCTCAATTATACGTTTCTTATATAAATTAACCTCTTTTTTATTTTTATAATCTAAATATAAACTTCTCATTAAAGCTTCCAATGACAAATGATAAGTCTTATCAGATACATATTTTTCAGATAATAATAAAACTTTTATTTGTTCTTCGACAGTAAAATCACACATCGCAGCATCAAAAAACCATAATTCTAATCGATTAAATACATTAATAATTTTATCAATAATAACCTTATCTAATTCTTTTATATATTGTTTATCTTCACCAGATAAACCTTTATTCAATAACTCAATTCTATTTAAAACGCTAATTTCTTCATCAAATTCACCATTAATAATTTTCTCAATTGTATATTCAACTTTTTTCCTAATGCTAATATACAACTCTTCAGAAACACCTTCTATAATACATTGATTTAAAACCAATAATATAGTTTTTAATTTCTCACTAGAAATTTTACCTTCTTTGATTAAATTATATAATTCAATATTTTTATTTAAATTAACTTCACCCTTAATATTTTGACCAACTAGTCCATGAGTTTTAATTAAAGTATAAACAATTTCATCATTATTATTTTCTAAATAAATTTGTGCAGAAGCAATATTATGACAAAATAAATCATATTTTTTCTTTTTCCACATACTTCTTGTTTTCTTATCACCAGTTTTAGATACATCACTCCATTTTAAAGTTTCTTCAACATAATAAATAATATCATCTTCAAGATTTAATTCATTTTTTAGTCTATCTAATATTTCTAACGTTCTTAAGACATAATTAAAAACAGAATGTTTAGTAATCTCTTTTAAACTTTTAACATTTAAAACATTATATTTTTTTTCACTAGTCTCATATAAATACTTTAACCAAAGTTCTTTGTTTTCTTTTTTTATGACTTTAATTTCATTTAATGATTTTAACATATAAAAACCCCCATTATATCATTTAATTTTTCTTTTTTAACGTATAAGAACTTTCCAAATCTGATAATTCTTCTTCATATAAGAAATTTTTATTCAAAATAGCCATCAAAAATCTTTCTGTGGCTTCTATTTTTCCTGAAGATAAATAAACTTTTTTAGGAAGTTTAGAAAATTCAGGAATAATATCTCTTACAATTACAGAATTTCTTTCTAATAAATCAATTTCTTTTAAAATTAATTCTCTTGCATATTTTAATTCTTTTTCTTTAATACTGCTTATTATAAATCTTTTTTCTACTAAATAGTCAAATTCAAAAAGAACATTTTTTAGTTCTAATATACGTATAGTATTTGTTTCAAATTCATCACCTAATGTATAGGAAGGTACATTTTGATAATATGTATTCAAATCATTTTGATAACCACCACAAATACAATAACAATAAATACCGCGTTCATCTGGTAATGAACCTCTAATTAGAATATGATTAATCATAACTTACCCCCAAAAAAAATTATTTAAAAAATAACCTTTTTAATATACTATTTTTTTCTTGGAGTTCTAAACTAACTCCTAAATATTTTTCTACTTTATCAAAAGATTTTGATAAACTCTCACAAATAAGATGAGAATCTTTTTCACATAAATCACAAAAGAAAGTACTATCTGAATGAATTATTTCTCCAACAAGATTATCTTTAATATTGATAAATTCAGTTTTATCGGCAACTGCAGTTTTTGCAAGAAAACTATTTGTACAAGATATAATATCTAATTTTGCATCATTATTAAGACCCTTTAATGAGTCATTATTATTAATATCAAAATATGAAATTTCCATAAACATACTAAATTTAGGATAATAACAACACCAACCAGATATTTCATCAACCTTTTTTAATTTTAAAGATACAACAGCTAGCTTATCTTCATATAAAAAAGCTTGTTTAAAATATTCTGATCCGTTATAATCACTTCTTTTATAATATTCTCTATCAATATAAGGACTCATACCAGAACCATTAGAAGGAAAAGAACCTTTACTTTTAATATCTTTATTTTCAAAATATTCATCAAATCTATATCCATTACAAATACAATTAAACATAGGATTTATTTCTAAAATAGATTTTCCATTTGAATAATACATAAAATTTTTATTATTACCATCTACTTTTTCTGAATAATTTCTAATTTTTAAAAAAAACTGAATTATAAAATCATCTAAAACTATCCTAGAATGACAATGTTTTTTTCGAGTACTCATAAATGATTTATCAGTAGAGATAACAGAATTCACATTATTTTTTTTACTATAATCGACCAATCTTTCAAATTCACTTGATTTCATTAAACCACCCAATATTATTTATTTAATTTAAGTTCGATATCTTGTTCTTTATTTTGACATCCAAGTATTTTTTCAAATGAATTAATCCTAAATAAGTTTATAGTCTCATTTAATAAATTAAGTTGCTTTTCCAAACTGTCTACTTTTTTATGTATCTCATCTTGTTTTTGAATAGTTTCAGTAAGTTTTGTTTTTAATTCACTTTCCTTATTCTTTAATCGTTCAATTTCAAGTCTTACTTTTTTAGTAGAATCAAAATCTTCAAAACATTTTGAATACTTTTTAAAACATTTTTTATGATTAATAACACAATCAAAACTAGAAGCTAAAATACAAGAAATCATACTAACCAATGGAACAATAATAGATGGAAAAGAAACAAAAGATGATAAAACAAAACCAACGCAAGAAGGAATTACATAAAATACCATTCCTATTAGAAATAAACGTTTGTTATGTTTTTTCTCTACAAATTTTGTTTTCTCACTATCTATACTATTATTATTTCTATATAACTCCCTTTGAATCTCAAGTAAAGTATAATATTCATCATTTCTTCTTGTATCTACATGTAATTTTTCTAAAATACTCTCTTCATATTCAGATTTTAATTTTCTTTCTTGTTCTATAAAACCTAAATATTTATTTTTTATATCATATAATTCATTTTTTAATACAATATTCATAATAATCTAATACCCCCTTTTTTATGAAGAAAAGTTTATATTTTTTAAATTCCTCAAAAAAATTGTAAACATAGTATAACACATAAAAACCCTAATTTAAAGAAAATTAGGATTTAAATAATTATTTCTTTTTTAAAATATCCACATTAACAAGTTCTTTCATTTTTTCGACAAAAAATGCTTCTACAAATAAAGAATCTTCTTCAAGATTATATTTTTTATGTTCATATTGAACACTTGTAGGAAAATTACAATCTTTTGCAATTTCTCTTTTAATACGTTCAATTTTAACAATATTTTTATTTAATTTACATGCAAGAAATGCCCTTAATTTTTCAAACTCAACATAATTATCCGGAGTTAAATGCTCTATTAATAAATCTAGACACATTCTATTTCCATCTAACATTCTATCCTCAGTATCACTATATTGATTAATTCTATAGTCATGAGCAGGTAATAAATCATCTCCAAAAACTACACAATCATCTATTATATAATAGTGTTTATAATACTCTACTGCATCCCTATCAATCATTAAACTACTTAATACAAAATTATAATCTTTTGGTTCTCTAAAAATAAATTTTTCATATTGATTATAAATATCTTCTACTTGTTTTATCATAAAATCCCTCCATTATTTTTTTATTAAAGATATAACACTATCTCTTTCTTTTATACTATCAACAAAATCAATATCAAATCCTCTATTTAAAAACTCAATCTCAACATCATCACTCATAAAACCATGATAATAATATGCTTGAATTTGATTAATATCAAAACTATCAAGTAACTTCTTATAATTTTTAATACCTCTAACTTTTCCTTTTTGATATAAATTATCAAAAATAGATGAAGCCAGCATAATATCATATTGACAAGAAATAAAATCACTTAGTTTCCATATAGAAGTTTTATAAAATTCAGGATAACTTAAACTCTTTAATATTGATTGTAACTTATAATAATTATTTCTATCTAAATAAGGAATAAATTCACCACTATCATATTTAATATCTTTTCTCACTTTAGGATTATTTATTTTAATAGTTTTTATTTCACTATTCATTAATATTTTGTGAAATAAATACTCATTATTAAGTTTATCTATAAAAAATAACTTAAAAAACTCTTCATAACTTAAATTCTTTATAGCTTCAATTTTAAATAATAAGTATTCATATGATAAATTATCTTTGTCGAATAAATCCACTTTATCGCATCCATATAATAAACAAGATAAATAATCATCTCCGCTATCTAATAAAGAAATAACAGAAGATTGATCAAAATCATATAAACGACCATAAGAACTTAAATTTTTATAACTGAATAAATTTCTCATCTTAAAAATCTATTACAAAAAAAATATTTAGAAAAAACCAAAAATGTTTTTAAATATAATTTATATTTACTTTCCATAAAACCCTCCTAAAATAAAAGAGTTAAAAATAACTATCTATTTAAAACTCTTCCTGCATGAGATTCGATAGTAATACTTTCAGTTGAATTTAATTCTTCTTCCATTTTTTTTAATTCAACATTTAAATATCTAATTTTATTATCAAGACTAATAACGGCTCTTTGAGCAAGATCAACTAATCTATTTAAATCCTCTAAAAGTTCAGAATAATCACAAATAACTCTTTCACATTCATTAATTTTATCAATAGAACGCACATAATCTTCACTTCTTCTATATTGATTTCTATATTTAGAAGTTAAGCCTTTATTCATTAAACCATAAATGCTAGAACAACAAGCAAATTGTGGAATACCAGTAAATAAAGCAACGTTTAATGCAGTATTACCTATTTCTTGAATATTACCAGAAAGTAATAAAGCAGCATCAACTACAATTGTAGGAACAAAACTAATTCCAATAACTTTATTAAATAATTTATTTTGTTTATTACTAATAAAATCACTTTCATTAGCTTCAATTTCCTTATTTAAAGATGCTATTTCACTTTCTAAAGCATTTTTTCTACTTAACATTTTATCTCTTTTAGCAACTAAATCATCATACTTAACTTTTGCTACATCATATTTAGCACTATTTGTACTAATTCTATTTACTAAAGAAGTATATTCTTTTCTAATATCACTAATTTCTCTCTTTTCCATTTTATATCCCCCTTAAATTCGTCGCATATTATACCACAAAAATGTTCGTATGTCAAATTTAAAAGGAAATTACTACTTTCTTAAAGAAAGTTTCATACCAGTTTCAATCTCACAGATATTGTTTTCAATGTTATCTCTATCAAATAAAGGCATATCTTTAATTTGTTTAATTTTATCAAAAGAATCCTTTTGCTTCTTAAAATTTTCTTGAGAAACCATTTCTTCTAAATTTTTAAGTTCTTGTTTTCTAATTTCATCATGCAAAGCTTTAATATCATTTTCTATTGTAGTGATATCAACATCTATTATTTTAGCTTTAACCTTATTTTTATGATAATAAATTGAAGGAATAACACATATATAACCAAATGTAGTAAAAAATACCATTAAAGGTGAAATAGATGCAAACAAATCAAAACTTATACCAAAAACAATTAAACTCATAATTGTATGTAAAATACTCTTATATTTTCCAAATCTCTTCTTTAATAAATTTTCTTTCTTAATAACAAGATTCTTTTTATTTTCTCTAAGTAAAGCAAGTTTTTTTCTTTCATCTGTTAAATTCACAAATTCCTCCTAAGACACATGTCATCATCTTCACTAAAATACTCCTCACCAAAGTATTCAATCATATCTTTTTTATATAACATTGGATACATAGAATTAAATCTGTTTATCATAAAATCACCATTTTTAAATTGTAAACAAATTTCAGATATATCATAATTTTTAAGTTCTTCTTCAGTACACAAAAGTCTATCATTTTCATCCATAATGACCCATTCAGATAATAAAGGAATATTAGTGCCATAATAATCATTTATAAACTTAGAAAATCCATCTTTTAGAGTTACATCACTATCAAATTCAACAAGTTTTAATATATCAGATAAATTAAAATCAAAATATTTAATTAAATTGATAACTTCAGGGTTAAATTTATTATTAACGCATTCACCAGTCTCAATAAATCTAATATATTCAAGCATTCTTGAATAAAACATTTTAGTAAAAATAGTATATTGCGTTTCAGAATAAATAAATTCAAACAATAAATTCGCATTATAAGATATTTCCATTTTAACAGTTTCATCTATATTATCAAGAACAGATAAACTATAATCAATTTGTTCTTTTTGTCTAATCGACTTTGCAATACTACCAGGAACATTTAGTCTTTTTTTAGCAACATTTAATCTATTATGTTCACTTAATAATCTGTTTTTCTTAATATCTTCAAAACTTTTCACAAAATCAACTACTTTCTAAGCCCTAATCCATTTTCATCACTCATCATATCACTAAAATTTTCATTAATTGTATCATTTATATTATTGTATTTTGAAGCACAAGTACCAATAAAAATACAATCATTTATATTATATTTTTTTTCTTTATCTGTCATTTTAATATAAATATTTCTTGGATCAAACATACCCATACTTTTATCTTCTTTTAAAACTTTACCTATAATAATTCTATCTTTAGAAAAAGATTCTAAAAGACCACTATATCTCTCATAGAAATATTCGATTAAAGCTTCTTCGCTTTCAAATTCAATCGCATTTACCATGCATTCATATAAACTCTCACCTAAAATATTTGGAACAAATAATATCATAATTCCTCCTTATAATTACATCTTAATTCTTAACTTTGGACCATCTTCTATAGCTTTATCATCAAAACAGCATTCATCATAACTATCATTTAAAAAAACATTACTATATTTTTTAACATCTCTTTTAATTTTATTTAAATCTAAGTTTTCCTTATTTTCTAAAACCATAATATAATCGAGATTACTTATTTCAAACTGAATATCTCTTATTTTACCATCTATAACACCTATTTTATACTCTTTATTTCTAATATAAAAATAAGGAACACCAACTATATATAAATAGGTTAAGCAAAAAATTAAAGATGGCGTTGAATTCCAAAAAGTAACACAAGAAGACACCAAAGTAATAACAATACCAAATACATAAAGAAACTTCTTAAACGCATTTGGTTTTTCATCATTAATTTGATTCTTTTTTTTAACTAAATCATTTTTAACTTTAGTTAAATACCCCAATCTATCCATAAATACCTCTAATTCTTTTTAAACCTTAAACTAGGACCTTTTTCAACATTTTCATCACTTAAACAAATTTCACTATCAGAACTAATATTAATATGTTCAATTTTCTTTAATCCATCATTAATTACACCTAGATAATCTCTTTTATCCTCAATTTTTTTAAAAGATAAAGGTTTACTTTTTCTAGAAAGCATTTCCTTTCTTTTTTCTTCATTTTCAATATCAATTATATCTTTATCCAAACCAGTAATTTTGTCTTTAAGTTCATTATCTTTTAAAATATTTTTGCAAAAATAAATGCAAGGTACACCAAAAGTAAATAAAAAACTAAATAAATATATTAATACTGGAGCACTTTCCAAAAAAAATAAAGAAGATATTGCGGTAGTTAAAGCTATACCCCAAACATATAAAGATAATTTTGCTTTACTTACTCTTTTATTTTTTAAATCTTTTCTTTCTTTTTGAAGTAAATCTCTACTTTTTATTAATTCATCCTTTTTACTCATATTACACACTCCTTAAAACCATATTATTTACATCTTCAATTTCACCAAATGATTTAACAAACTCACATCTTGTCATTAAAGGATATACACGACCTTCATCTGTTTTAATTTCACTCATTTCACCATTTCTTATCTTTAATAACAAATCATATTTTGAATATAAACGAGATGTATCCTCATGTTGCATAAAGTACACAAATAATTTATCTAATTTTTCATAATCTCTAACACTTGGTATATCAGTACCATATAACTGATTAATATAATCCATCCAAATACCTCTTAAAACGATATCTGATTTTTTATCTTTAAACATATTTATATCTTCATCAGTTATACCAAAATACCTTATAAGTTTAAGAATATTATTATTACTAAATACTGAAAATAATTCATCAGCATATTCACTTTTAGAAAGACTTATAATTTGTTTAAAATGATCTAAAAACGTCATATTAGAATCATTATTTTCTCTCATATATTCAATATAACTATGACTTATTTCATCAAATAATTCACGAGCAAAAACAACGATTTCAAGTCTAACATTTTCATCTACATTTTTTAGAAAATAATTACTTCTCATAAGTTCTTCATTGTATCTAGAATATAAAGGATAATAATCTTTATGTTTTTCAATCATATTTTTTGCATTATTTATAATTCTATCTTCACACAAAAGCCTTTCTTCTTTTATTTCATTAAATGTTTTCATATATTACGTCTACTTTACTATCCTAAGTTTTGCACAATCTATTTTTAATCCTCTATCTATAAATGCTAAATAAATATCATCTATACTTGTACCATAATAATTCCATATATATTTATTAGATGAAAAACTTTTATGAGGATCATGTATTGCAAAACCATTCCAACCATATTCATCAACTTTACTATATAACATTTCATGACCATTCATAAAAGTAACTTTAATAACTCTGTCTCTATTATAAACTTCATCTAAATAATCAAGAATATATATATCATCAACTCTAATATCACTATTTTTAATAAAATCAATTAATTCTTCCTCAGTATCAAAAAAATTTCTTTTATAATCAACAACAGCACAAAATAATCTCATTTTAGATTCAGGTAAATGATTATAATTATATATACCATCCAAATTTGTTATAGTTAAATTTCGTACTAATGGCATTAATAACTTTTCCAATAAAGGTATTTGTTTTTTATATAATTTTAAAACTTCTTTTGAGAAAACTTTTTTCTTCATAAAACCCACCTAAATTATAATTTATTTTTTAATAAGTTTAGGACATCCTAAATTATTTTGCTCAAACTCTCGAGACATTGAACTTATTCTAGTCAAAGATTCATCACTAGCACGACTAGTAGCCTCTTCTCTACTCATTATAAATGCATGTTCTCTACTACATGGTACAGCTAAAGCTTCATAACTTCTAGGAACTACTGAAGTTTTAGTTGTTGGATATAGTCCCTTCATTTCATAAGGTACATCAGTGTGTCTAACACCAAACTCAGGATGTTCACTTACTACTGTTTCCCATAAATCTTCTCTAATTTCATCTTTCATATCAAATTCCTCCTCTATTTTACTTTCAATTTTATCATCTAACAAACAATCTGAATAATCATCTAAACTACCAAACGCATGACTATTTTCTTCATCTTCTTGAACTCCACAAAATAATTCATCGTTTTCAATATTATCATCTAAATTAAATCTACCTTCAATAACTTCTTTTCTTGAAAACATATTACTTTTCCTTTCTTCTTTTACCAAAAATTCTTTTTAATAAAGGTTGAGATTCAATAATCTCTTCTCTTTCTTCATTATTCATATCATCCATTAATTTTAAAATAGAATTTCTAGCAAATTCCATACTTTCAGGAGTATGAACTTCCTCAAAACTTTTACATCTTGGACTCGGATCTAAAGTATATTCTATCTTGTGTTTAGACATATAATTTAAAACATCAATATAACTTGGTATTTTAAAAGCTATAGGAATATATGATAATTTAAATTTATCTTTATTAACTAAGTCTATTTTAAACCAATTTATAGAAAAAGCGCCATCTTTAATTGTGATTATTACATGACTAAAATCATTAAACAAACGACTAGAGTAAAGTCTTAAATTTTCTATTTCATCAATTGTTCTTTTTTGAACTTTTTCAGGGTCAGCTGTTTCTTCATAATCAAAATGATCAGAATAAACAATTTTTCTAGACAATATTCCCATTTCAACACTACTTTTACGTTCTTTATAGTCTTTTTCAATAATTTCTTCTTCACTCGGAATAATTTTATTATCAATTACAAGCCCATTTTTCTTACTATTAGCAAACAATATTTTACCAGATGTATCAATTACATACATAGAATCATAATTGTCTTTATTAAAGTAATCCTCTATTTCTTCTCTTGATAAAATCATTTCATTACCCTTAACACCTCTAAAATCAGTAGGTAAATCATCGCTCCAATATAAAGCACGATCGTTGCCTTCAAGAAAATAATTAGTACAAAAATTAAAACCTCCAATACCAGCATTATACACAATATAAGGTTTTTTATATTCAAATAAACTATTATAAAAAGGACCATTTTTTACTTTTTCACTATATGGAAATAAATATCTATCAGGATGATTTTCATATGAATTAATCAATATTTTATCCCCAAGTTTTAAAAGTAATATTTCATCATCACTAATAATCAAATTAATAGAATTTTCTCTATGCATTAATTGAACTAGATTATTATGACAATATTTTTTATCAATTGCTTCAATCATGTTTCCCTCCTATTTTTTTAATAATAAACTTTTCTCTTTTGACTGTAAAGTTTTAGCTTTTTCCCTTAATCTTTTTAATGTTTCTTTCGAAGGATGAGACCATGATTTTCTACTTTTATGCCTCTCATCAACTCTTTTTCTTATTGCTTCACTTGTTTGTTTCAATTGTCTTCTATATTCACGTCTTCCATCAATACTCGAAGAATAAGGCCAAGGAATAATTGACAGTGTTCTCCTATTATTTTCAATTATTCTATTTAATTCTTTTTCCTTTTCTTGATAATATAATTCTTCTTTATAGCTTTCACTATGTTCATACATAAAAATCACTTCCTAAATGATAATCTTGGAAAATCTTCTCTTTCATCTAATATCTCATCACAAGATATTTCATCTTCATCATCAATAAATCCTTTATATAACTTACCTACTACCTGAATTTCATCTCTTTCTGTATGATTTGAAAAAACATTTGGTGAATTATGTATATGAGTAACAGGTGTATTTTCTTTTTTATCACCTTCCCACATTTCTGCAGATTTACTAATATCTTTATCACCGAAATTTCTTCTATCATATTTTCCTAATATAAACGCATTACTTACCATATCAAAACCTAAAACTTTCTTTTTAAAACAGGACCACTTTCTTCTTGAACTGGTTCTTCATCACATATAACACTATTTATAATAGGTTTATTATTAACAATTCTATTTTCTTCTAAAACAAAACCTTTATCTTGATCAATGTAATGATGATTAACATTAATACCACCAAGTTCAAATTCTAATTTATCAATATCTTTATTAAGTTCATTAAGTTTTCTTTTTAATTTTTCTTCTTTACTAAATAAAGAATAAGCAAAAGCACAAGGAACACCAAATCCATATCCAACCAATATAGAAGCACAAGCATAAAAATTAGCAGGACAAATAATACAAGTAGCGCCAAATACACCTACAAAACCAATACAATATAACATTGCATGCTTATCAGTAAATTTTTTCTTTTTTTGTTCTTCGTATTGTTTTTTTACATCTTCTCTTTCTTTTTTTAAATCATTTAAAATAACAATGGCACCTCTTTTATTCATATATCCTCCACTATTTCTTTAATAATAAATTTCTACCCGTAATTTCTTTTATTTTATTTACAAAAAACACTTCAACAAATAAGCTATCATCATCAGGATAATTATATACAAATTTACCACTAATAATATTTGCTTTTCTTCCCTCAGTAGACCACATATTTAATTTTAATCTTTCCACTAAAAAATTACCTAGAATATTAATTTCATTAAAGTTAGTTTCATTTAATTCTTCCATTAAAACACTTATTCCAAATTTAAATCCATCTAATATTCTTTTTTGAAGTTCAAATATTTCACTTACTTCTTCATTATTTATACTTCTATAATTATAATTACTTATAACATCTAAATAAAAATCATAATAACCCATCATATAAATAAGTTCATTTTCCATTTCTTCTTTACAACTCTTATCATCATTAAAATAAAATTGATAAGATTCTTCTAATAATTTAATTTTATCTTCCATAATAACCCCCTAATTTTTTATTTTCTAATTTTATTTCTTTAATTTTATTATTTCTTGAAACACACTTTTCTGATGATTTAGCAAGTGCTGATAAGTATCTTAATTCTTTTAAAACTCTAATTTTATTTTTTCTTTCCATAATTACCTCGCTCTATATATACGACTCATATCACTAATAAATTTTTCTCTATTTTTAATAACTTTTCTTTTATCAATAAATGATTTTATAGCCAAATCCTTCCTATAACCCAGCTTTATACCCAAAAGTTTTTCTGCTTCACTATACATTTCAGCAAAAGCAGTTTCAGAATAATCTCTAGTCGTACATGTATCAAATTTATATTTAATATCATCATAACGAAGAAAATTCCCAGTACTTTCTGCTTGAGCATCTCTAAGCAATGACCATTCAGAAGACCAATCAATAAAACTTGCATTTTCATAATATGTAAGTTGCATATAAGGTCCATGATAGTTAAGTCCAAACCATCCAGGATTAGTATCATGTCTTGGCCTTCTATAAGTAATAAAAACAGCTTTATTTTTATACTTAATAACATGAGCAAACTCTATAACATCATCCTTAATCCAATAACGTTTTTCTTCATCTTTAAGTGAATTTGATATTTCACCAAAACTTTGAATATCAGAATTTCCATAATCTTCAGTAAATCTAATATATTGAGGTATATTAACTTTAACATATGGATAACCTAAAGCATCTGTTTCTTCTTGATGTTCAAACACATTTTCAAGTATTATAGTACAATATTTATTCTTTAAATTAATAACTTCTTTCTTTTCTTGTTTCTCATAAGAAATTCTATCTTTAAAATTACGAGAAACAATAAAATATTTAACAAGTCTACATTCCGCTTCAGGACATTGTTTCAAAACTTTATCTTCTTTCATTTTCTAAATACCTCCTTCTTTGAGATATTCTTCTAGAATGCTCAGCCATTTCAGAATATTTATTTATAATATTTTTCTTATCCATAAGATACTTTAAAGCCAAATCTCTTCTATAACCAAGTTTAATACCTAATAATCTTTCAGCTTCTTTATATATATCAGCAAATGCACATTCATCATAATAATGGCAGTAACCAGTAGCATAATTTTTCTTCATGTATTCTTCCCATGAGTAAGATGAACAACTTTCACTATAAGCATCATGCAACATAGATGATTCACCATGAAATACTTTAGTATAATAATTATTTTCATAATAACTTAACTGTAAAGTTGGCTGAGAACGAAAGATACTCCTATGTTGCGGTCTTTGATAAGTAATAATAACCATTTTATCATTATATTTAATAATATGCCTAAAATCAAAATATTCTTCTTGATGCCAATAAGACTCGTTCGGATTTAAAGGTTCATTAGATATTTGACCAAAACTAATAATTTCATCATCATAATATCTTTCTTTAAAATAAACGTGCTGTGGTTCTACATATTTAACATCACCCAATATAGGCATATCCATAACAGATTCATAAGGAAAAATATTTTCAATTTTAATATCACAAAACTTATTTTTTAAGTTAATAACTTCTTTATTATTCATCTTTTCATATGATACTCTTTTAAAACCTCTTGATAATAAAAAACATTTAAAAAGAGAACTTTCCGCTTCAGGACATTGTTTCAAAACTTTATCTTCTTTCATTTCCAAAACCCCTATTTCTACTATTTTATTAATCTTTTTACACGTTCTTGAGTTAAACTATGAATTCCTTTACTTTGATATATAGCATCTAGTTCCATTGAACGTCTACTCATTTCTTCTCTAGTCATTGGAACAGAAGATATTTTATGTTTAAGAATTCTTAACTCTCTTAATGCTTTAATATATTCTTGATTATCAATTTGTCCAGTTTTTATATATAAATTAAGTTTAGTCATAAACTCACCTCGTATAAAGCATTTTTGTGCGTTAGTATTATATACTAAATATCATTATTTTTCAATAACTAATAAAAAAATAACTGAAAAAATCAGTTATTTTCTTAATTTAGGCTGAAAACCATCATCTTCTAAATGTCTATATAATTCACCCATTTCAATTGTATCGTCTCTCTCAGTTCTAGAAGAGCCCTCAACTAATATTTTAGATGGGTAATCAGATGGAATATCAGGATATCCTGCCCATCTTCCACTATTACAAATTAATCCATAATCATCTTGTTGTTTAGTACTACTTTGAACATAACCTGGTTTAACCTTTAATTCATTTTCAAATTTACTTTTTGATTCATAATCAATAGCTTCTTCTAAAGTTCTTTCTTGTTCTTTATAAATAGTTTCCATAACCATAATATCATGACATTTTTTATTAATTTCAGAACTTAAATCAAACACTTCTTGCATACCATTTTCACTTGATAACTCAAGTTTATCGCCCTTAAGTTCATCATTTAACTTATTAAATAATTTAATATTACGATTAGTTTTTAAAACGGAAAAAATATCAGCAACACAAGCACCAACTCCCATAAAAACAAAAGGTAAAAGAAAACTTTGATATAAAGAAGAAGTAAATATTGAAACTCCCATACCAAACATAGCTCCCATTAATGAATTAAAACCCAACTCATATTTTTTAAGACCTTTACGTCTCTCGTCAACAAAATAATGAGAAAGTACTTTTTTTTGAGCTAAAACATCTAATTTTTTATATTCTTTTTCTATAACAGTTTTCATACTATCAAGAGATTTTTTAATACTTGAAGATGAAGAAAGATTCTTTGTATTTTTTGAACTGTCAATACCAACTTTAGGCATCTCATTAAACAAAGAAATTTTAGCATCAACAGAATATATAGCATCATTTAAAACATCAATTCTAGCTTCTAATTTACGAAGTTCCATTAAATCTTTAATTTTCGAGAATTTCTTATCAAAAAGAGTTTTCGCTTTAACTCTACTCTTATATTTTTTTAATAATTCATCATGTACATCACACAATCTATCATGTTCTTTAACTAATTCATTTTTTGTTTTTTCAAGCGCTTTCATAATATCCTACTTTCTTTTTAATACAGGACCATCATTAATTGAATCTGTTTGATCCAAATTATATTTTTTCCATTCCTTATTTGCAACTAATTTACCATATTCATAATTTTCTAAACTAATCATATCTATACATTCCATATTATCATTAAAACAAAAATCACATAATAACATAAAATAAATATCAAAAGAATACCATTCAGCAGACTTATCAATTAATCCAACAGGAAAATATCCCATAAAATAATCAATAACTTTAAAATCTCTATCATTAATAGATAAAGAATTATTATAATATATTTTTAAAGTCATATCTTTTGAAGAAATAGTTTTAATTTTAAAAACTCTTACATAATGCCCATTTTCATATTCTGTAAAAACATTAATTGTCTTTTGTGTTTCTATTGTATCAGTTTCATCCTTTTTATTTAAAACTACATCAGTTTTATCACCATCTACTTGATAAGAAACCTTTCTAGAAACTTTTTCCTCATTATTTATTCCTTCTACTTTTATATTTTCAATTTCAATATTATATTTTTTAAAATAATTAATTATATTAGCCATAATATTTTCAGGAAAAGCAACACTTTTATTCCCTATTTTATTCATTAACTCTTTTTCCTTTGGAAAATTAAATTGAATATCATTTTTTAATTTAAATCTTATTATTTTAGCAAATATTTCACCAAATACTCTTTCATTTATTTTTATATTATAATATCCATCTTTATCCCTAAATCTTTCACACACAATAATATCAGTAACAAATGAATAAACACTATCAGGTTCCAATATCACAAGACTATATTCATTAACTTGTTTAAACTTATAATCCGAATTTTCTTTATCAATTTTGTATGTAAGACTGAATTTTCTAAAATCTCTAATTTTTTCCTTATAATCCATATCAAGAACTAAACCATCTTTACATAAATGAACTATATATCTTACGGTATTATCATCACCTATTTCATCTAAAAATCTTTTAGAATATTCATGAAAAGAATTATCTTTATTAATACATATTTCAAATCTAAAACTTCCTATATATCCAGGAATTTTCCAAACATCATCATATATTGGATAGTCTACATATTTTATATCAATATAATCAGGTCCATCCAACTTAAGTAAAGAAAATAAATCAGGAATAGATAAATTAGTTTGATTAATTCCATTCCATTTTTCTAAAATAGATATTACTTCATCAGATATATTATATTGAGTCTCTATATTTTCTTTATTAAAATTAATTTTATTTGTAGTAGAATCTTCTACTTTACTTTTTTTAAATAACCAATCAAACATAATATCCTACTTTCTTTTTAATACAGGTCCTTCTTCTTCAAAGGTATGTCTCTTCCATTCCTTTGTCCCCATTAAATTTTCACCCTTATAATATGATAATTCTACACCACACAAATCATCAGAAATATTAGAAAATGATGTAGCACTAATATTATGAAATAATACATCAATCTTACTAAAATTAGGATATCCTGATATATTCATATGAGGAAATTCTTTTAATAAATAATTTATCAATTGAGTTTCATTAGGTATATAAGCACTATTATTATCCATAGTAACCCTTAAAACCATTCTAGCTGTATTTTTAGCATCAACTTCAATTACTCTAACACTCTTACCATCTTCATATGTATTATATATATTTAACGTTTTTAAAGTTGGTTTCTTTGATTCATCTATATCATCACGTAAAGTCTTCTTTTCAAGTAAACTTACTTTCTTAGTATTATTTTCTTTATAATCTTCATAAACCAATTCTTTTGAAATTTTCCATCCACTTACAATATTACGAACATTAATAAAAGATACATTAATATTATTTTTTTCAAAATACTCAATCATGTATTTTAAAGCAATACTAGGTAATTCAAAGTTACTATACAATATATTAGTTACTAGTTGTTTTTCATCAACAAAATCAATAAATTGATCTTTATCTTTACTTATTTCGATAACTAATTTTTTACCATCACCCTTTATAAATGTAAGTCTAATAATATTATCATGTATTTGTTCTCTAACATAAGATTCATCATTTTTAATTACTAATGATCCATGTCTACCATTCATTTGAAGATTTTCTTTATTTTTCACAAATTCAAAATCATTATCTTTTTTATTTAATTTAAAATAAATTCTATGTCTAATTTTTGTAATATCTCCATAAATAGGTTCATTATATTTATAATTAAGTTCTAAAATAACTCCATCCTTACACAAATGAATAACATGATTCAAAACAAAATGAGTATTTGCATCCTTATATATATTTTTAGCATAATCATTAGATGAATTATAAGTATCAAATATTTCTTTATCAAACTCTATACTACCAATATAACCTTGTTCATTCCAAATATCATCTGCAATCGCAATAGGTTTCTTCTCAAATATAGAAGCATTAGGATAAATAAGACCTAATTTTCTAACTATATCATCTATTTCATATATAGTAATATCATTAACTAAACTAAATACATGTAATATTTTATATACATCATCTGTTGCAGCATGATGTAAAACTTTATCATTTTTACTTCCTTTTTTTAACCACTCAAACATCAAAACCCCTACTTTCTCAACATCATAGAACTTCCTTGTTCTATATTCATTTCATCATCAAATTGATATTGACGAACCCATTCTCTAGATTTAATAACTCTATCACTATCTTCTTCTGTTAAAACAACACGAATTAAACTATCATCAGGATTTTTAAAAGAAATAGAACTAATCTTATTAAAACATTCATGTATACCATATATACCATCATATTGATCATAAATATGACTTATAAGTTTATCTAAATTAGTAATATCTATATCATTTGTAGAAATAATATCTAAATTAATTCTTTTTTTATCACAAACAACAGTTAATCTCTTAGTAAATAGATTTTCTTCTTGTATATTTTCAAATGAAAAATAAACTTTTCTTTTTTTACTAGATTCTTTAATAATAACATTTCCATTTTTATCTCTAGTATAAATTAAATTATCAAAACCAGGTATTGCTTCTATCTTTATAGAAACTTCGTTATCATAAACTCCATTTTCTAACAATTCATCTAAAACAGTTTTTAAATAAGTTGCTCCAGAAAACCACATTTTTCCTCTAACAACTTTATCATCAAAATCTATGATTTGGCCATTAATATATACATTAATAGCTGTGTTTTCTCTAATATCATCTACTCTAACAAATGACTTATTATTTTCACTTGTCTTGGTATATTGATATCTTGGTCTATCATAATATCTTTCATTACTTATAAAAGAGACAGTATCTTTTATTTCATTTAGTTTTTTATTATCATCTAAATTGAAATCTTTTTGAACTTCATGTTTAAATTTATCTCCATATTCACTTCTAGATACAATTAATTTAGCACCCATACCATTTTTTAATAAATAAATTATATTAGTGATATTATGAGATATATTTAATCTATTTAAGTCTGAACTAAAAGGACTAGTTTTATCATCTAAATCAAATTTAATATCATAACCTGAATAAATCCCTTTATATTTAAAACATAATGCACCAACATAATCTGGATTACTCCACATAGAATCCGATAAATTTAAACAATGAATATCTAAATTTATTAAATCAGTATAATCAAGACCCAACATCTCAATATATTCATCAAATGAAATACCTTCAATACCATTTACATTCATCCATTTTTCAATTAAAGCTTTTGCTTCACTAGTATATTCAATTTTAGAATATACTTTCTTTGTTTCATTTGAAACATTCTTAAATAAGTTTTTAAAATCAAACATATTTTCCCCCTACTTATTTTTTTAATAACATACGCCTAATAACAGAAACTTCTCTTTGAACTCTATTTCTTAATTCATATAAAGAAATATCTGGATTATCTTCAATAATCAAATTATAAATTTTACTAACTTCTTCAATAGGAACATCAATTACATTATCATAAATTAACACACTATTTAAAAAAGTATCTCTAAAAATTTGTCCCATAATAGTTTTAGGATAATAAACTAACTCTTCCATATCTAAAAGTTCATACATATTTGTAACACCACACTTAACACAAGTATATACTTTCTTTTCATCATTCTCACCCAAAGTATCACTAATAACTAAGGCATGATCACAAAAACGCATTCTATCAACAATAAATTCTTTATTTTTCTTTTCTAAAAGTTCTGAAACACTCATAGTAGATTTATATAAATCAAAAAATTCTCTTACTTTTTCATCTTTAAGTAATTCTTCCATTCTTTCTGTATTACTCTTCTTTAAACTAGCAAGTGTATCAAGTTCACTTTTCAATCTTTCTACTTCACCATTCATCTCATACACCTATTTTTTCAAACTTAAAGATACATCTTCAGTTTCTTCATGAATATTTTCATCAAAGAAAGAATTCTTTAAATTATTGATTGCTGCTTGAACTTTATTTTTTTGTTCAGTTATAGATTTCTTAACTTTTGCATGTTCAGAAACTCTAGCATAACAATCATTTTTTTCTTTTTCATTTCTTAATTTTTGAGCATACATTCTATCTAGTGTATCTTTTGTTTCAATAGTACTATCAAGATTTTCAAATTCATCAGTATATTTTTTTCTTAATTTATCCCAAAAAAATTTAATATCAATCATTCCAGCTATAGGTGCAAGAATAGTACTACCCCAGTATAGTAAAAATTTATCAGTTACAAAACCAAACGCACTATAAATAGAAGCACAAGAAAGTGCACAAACTAATGTAATTAACATAACTGAATTAATATGACGAGAATGTTTTTTAGAAACATATTTACGCTTTCTTTCACTAAGTCTATTATTAATTTTAGTATACACATCACAAACATCACTATATGCACGTTTACTCATTTCATATTCATCAAGTAAAGAACAATGATCATCATTTGCTTTTTCTTCTTCTAAAGTTAATTCATTATATTTTTCTATTAATTCATTATATTTATTTTTAATATTATCAATCTTTTCCATTTTATATCCTACTTTCTTTTAAGTTCTAAAGGTTTATCTTCAGTTTCCTCTAAATAATCTGCATATATATGTCTAAACGTATCAGCATATAATCTAGATAAACTATATTCTAAATCTTTTATTTCCTTTTTTAAAATATCTATTTCAGCTTCACATTCTTGATATCTCATAACAGCATTATTAAACTTATTAAGTTTTTCTTTAAAATCCTTATCAAGAATTTCATATTCAGAAGTTATCTTCTTAAACATTTCACTTTCAGAAAATTCCTTACTATATTTAACTACATTACGAAATAATACAGAATCAAATAAATTTAAAAGCAATCCCCCTCCAGCAGCAATTAATAAAGTCCCTATTTTAGATGCAAATAAAGCACTTAATTGAGGAAATAAACTAACTATTAATACAAATCCACTTCCAATAAGAAAAACCTTTAAATTATGCTTAAATTCCCTATCAGAAATATATTCTTTTTTAGCATCATACATTTCAAATCTTTTCTCATTAAGCTTTTTCTCAGCTAAACATAATTCCTCTTTAACTCCATCCATACTCAAATCAAGTTCATCATACTCTTCTACTTTAGATTCAAACAATTTTTCTTTTTCTTTCAATTTGACATTTAATTCACTGTATTGTTTTAATACAGGAGCCTCATAACTTTCACGTTCTACCATAAACCCTCCAATAAAAATTAACGTTTTTTACTTCTAATTAAATTCATAACTCTATCACTACTAGAAAAATCAGAAAAATAAATTTCACTCGGACAATACTTATCAAAATTAACATAACATAAACTATTTAAATCATTATCCGTTGACTTAATAAAATTACCAAATATTGTTCCAATTAATTCATAATTATAACAAACATATTTATAAATTATTCCCTTATAAATATCATCCTCAAAATTTACTTTAGAAGAAGTAGCAACAAAATTACCAACATACTCTCTTTTAACATCATGAACAAGTGCCGGAAACAACATATTTAAATTTAAATGAAACTCTTCTTCATGCAAAACATGTTCCTTACCATCATTTTTATTTGTATAATTTTTATATCTTAATACTTTTAACATTAAAGTACTATTAACTATATCAATTGAATATTTATAATCAAAATTACCATTTTTAAAATATCTATTAGAATAATTATTAATATCAAAAAATCCATGTTTTTTATCTTCTAAAGCACGTCTTACATCATAAACAATCTCTTTAGGAATAGTTCTAATAAAATATGCAATGTCACTTCTCTTATCAGTATTTCCAACAATCATAGCCCAAAGTGATCTATCAATGTCTTTATCAAATATCATAACCCCTCCTAAAAATAGTTATACATACAAATGTGTGTATATTATACAATATAAAACAAGTTTTTTCAATAAAAAATAGCAGTAAATACCGCTATTATTTTATATTTTCATACTTAATACATGATGAGTACCAAAATCTTCAATAGAAATGCCTAATTCTTCATTATTAGAAATATTAAATAATTTAGAAATCACATCATTTTCAATAGTTTTCATTTGACAATTAATTACTCTCATTCTATCTTCATATTTTTCTATAATTTTATTTCTATTACTTAGTTCACTTTTAATTTTATTATATTCTTTTTCTTTAACATCCCTTAAAAGCTCTTTATCATAAATAGAAGAACTAATATTTTTAAATTCATCAGTTTCTTTAAATACATTTTCGTATTTATTTATAATTTTTTGAAAAAAAGGATATGTAACTAAAATACCAGTAACAGTAATACTAACTGGTAACCCAATTAAATATTGAATAAAATCAGAAAAATTACTAACAGCTGGATTCCCTATAATCTTATTCAAAAGTACAAAACCAAAAGGAACAAAAACACAAGATGAAACAACTTTAGCTAAGAAAATTTTAATTTTAGAATTAATAAATTTTGTTTTAGATTGTTTCAAAACATTTTCAAGTTCCCAAATTTCTTGATTAAAATTACTCAATTCATTACCAACAATTTCAAATTTTTTTGCATCATCATGTTGTAATTCATATAAAGGTTTTACATCATTTTTAATTTTTTGTAAATTTTCTAATAAGACACTATATTTACCTTGCATATCATTAAGAAATTTTTCTCTTTCTTCTTTATCTTCACTTACAAATACTTTCCCCTCTGCACGAGGAACATCTTCTACACAAATATCAGAATATTTTTCAACATCATTAGTCATATAACACACCTACTTCTTTAAATTTAAAACAAAATCAGATTCTATTTTATCTTCATCAACAGAACAAATTACATCAAATATAGAACTTTTTATATTGTCCATTTCACATTTATTACTTCGAATTCTATACTCAAGTTGTTCTATATGATATTTACATTCTTTTAAAGCTTTTTTCTTTTCTTCAAAAACAATATTTTTCTCACTAAAAACTTTTCTTTTTTCTTCAATGTCATCTAATAATTTTTTACTGTCTTCCAAATTATAAAATTTCTTTAAAAATTTTCTTCTTGTTTTATCAGAAAAAAAACTAGATACAATTACTGATAAAGTACCACCAAGTAACGGACTACATAAAAAATAATTCAAAACATCTTTAAACGAAAGTATATCTATAACCCCCGCTAAAGTAGCACCTAAACTTACTGCATTTAAAATACCAAAAACTTTTAATATAATCAAAAATATATATTTAATTTCAGCTTTATTAACATATTCAACTTTACTATTATCAAAGTTACATCTATTTATAGAATAAATTTTATTAGCGCTATCTAATTGACTTTTAGCTTCTTCATATTCCTCTTGTTTTTTATCTCTTTCAATTTTTAATACTGCAAGTTCATTTTCAAGTAAATTGTTTTTTAAACTAAATTCATGATATTCATTTTGTTTTTGTTCAATAAATTGTTTTTGTTTTTCAGTTAAATCTTTCATATTTTTCTCACCCTCTTATTACTTTTAATTAAATTTATTACTCTATCATCACTTTCAAAATCAGATTTATATATTTCTTCAGGCATTCTTTTATCAAAATTAATTTTTGAATCAAAAATTTCATTTCCGGTTTTACATCTTATAAGATTACCAAAAGACGAACCAATCAAATGATAATTCCCATTAACAGATTCATATTCAATTCCCTTATATTCACCGCTTTCAAAAACATGATTTGATATTAAAGATGCAAAACTACCAATATATTCAGAATCAGCGACATGTCCACAAAATGGTAAATAAAACATATTCAATGTTAAACAATAATATTCTTCATTTTTAACATGCTCAGTAGAATCATTTCTATTTAAATATGTATGAAATCTATGAACTTTTAAAACCAAATTATCATTAAAAATATCAATCTCATAATGATATTTAAGAACAGGAAATACATCAAAATCTTTTCTTATTGGTTCAAATGTATTATGAGCTTGTTTATTAATTGATATAATAACATCCTCTATAATTTCCTTTGGTAATGTCTTAATAAAATAAACTAAATCTTTTCTATTGGCACTATAACTACTAAGCATAGCCCAAAGTGCTTTATCTAAATTATATCCAAATAACATAAAACCTCCTAAAAACAATTATTCATAAATACATCTACTTTCTTAAATTTAAACTCAAATTAGAATCAAGTTCTTCATCAATAGTAGAATAAATTATATCAAAAATGGAATTTTTAATTTTTTCCATTTCATATTTACTACACCTTATTTTATATTCCAATTCTTCCATACGACATTTACAATCTTGATAATTTGTTTTCTTTTCTTCATAAACTTTCTTCTTTTCAAGTGAATTTTGTTCATTCTTTTCCAATGTTTCAAGTAAACTCTTTGTTTCATCAAGTTCATAAAATCTTTTAATAATTTTCTTTCTTATATTATCAGAGAAAAAACCAGCTCCAAGCAAAATCATAGCACCACCAAATAATGGAGCACAAAAAAAGTTACTAATTACATCTTTAAATGAGACTATATCAATAAATCCAAGCAATGAAATAATTACATTAATTGATGCAAAAAACATAAAAGATTTAAATAAAAGAGTAAAAACATAACGAAATTCTTGCTTATTAACATATTCATTTTTTTTAATATCAAACCCAAAATTATTACTTGTTAAAATGCCTTCAACTTTTATATATTCACCTTTAGCTTTTTCATATTCACTTAATTTTTCACTTTTTTCACTACTTAATTCAGCAAGTTCATTTTCTAATAATATTACTTTATTACTAAAACAATGATAATCTTTTTGTTTTTGAGAAATTAATTCTTTTTGCTCTTCTGTTAAGTCCTTCATATAACTCGCTTCTTTCTATTTAATGTTTTTTCTTCAATTAAAACATTAATATCTCTTATTTTAAAAGGATAAGTTAGCCCTAAACGATAAACACCTCTAAATTCACCATAAGGCTTTATCATACAACTATACCTGCATCCACCAGTTTCTTCTTCATATCCTTCATACATAAAATAACGAGGATCTTCTTCATCCACAACAAATAATTCAGCATGATTTACTAAATATGGTAGCACAATCTCCGCATATAAAACAATATCACCAGTTTCAAGTCTTTTATACAAATCTATTTTATAATACTCACTAGGTCTATCTTCAGGTATATCTTCCCCAATAACAAGAGATAAAGTATCATCTTTAACGTTTCTCATTTTTTTTAATTTTTCAGAATCCTCATTTGACAAACAAAAACTTTCAACAAACCCGTTCTCTACAGTACGATTCACTAAATTACATAAATCATTTTCTTGAACCAAAGCACCCGTTTCAAGGTCTACAGGTTCGCTAAGCGGAATATCATGACTAATCAAATCTTTAAATTCTTCTGTAAAATCTTTCATACTAGCACCTACTTCTTTAAAATTGTACCATTTTCTATTCTTTCTCTTGCAGAATCTAATGAAGGTCTTTGATTAGTTAAATAAAACATACTACAAATATTATCTATATAATCATTAGTTAATAAACTCATAGCTTCTTCTTTAGTTATTTCTTTTTTATCAGTATTCATAATACCCAAGGCTTCAGAAGGAATATAAAAAGGAAAACCAAATAATATTTCTATATATTCAAATTTACCATATTCACTTTCCATAACAACAAAGTATTCAGGAATATTCATTGCTTTTAAAGATAAATCTGATATTTTATCATTTCTTTTAAACTTAAAATTAAGACTTTGTAAATCATCAGATCTTTTCATTAATTGAGGATATCTAGCTCTATAAAATTCATCCAATCTAAAAACATTTTTAATATGAGCCGGTTTATTATAATCTCGTTTAAAACCATACATATCAAGAGAACACAAATTTTTTAAGTCAATTTTATATATTTTCATAACCCACCTATTTTTTTAAATTTAATCCTTTTTCTTTAATATTTAATTTTTCACATATTTCATCTACTAAAATTGATAAATCAACATTATCATTTTTAGATTCTTTTACATAACCAAAATTTTTTTTATCAATTTCCAAACCTTTTTCACTTAGCATTAATGAAATAATATGATATAGTTCATGTTCAACATTATCAATTAACTCTCTATCGCTACCAGTATATGATATAACATCAACAGGAAAAGGTCTCTTATCATATTTAATAAACTCTAAAATACAACTCTCGATCATAGAAATATGCTTATTTAAATATTGATGAAGACCAACAACAGGAATTCCAAGTGTAGTAAACTCACGAACTTTTAAAAAATATTCTTTGATTTTATAATCTAAATATTTTATATAAGAAAGCATTTTTATTTGATCATAACTAAAATCATGAAAAGCTTCTTTACCATTTACATATAATATAGAAGAGTGACCATGATTAACCTCTCTAACCTCAACCATATCAGCAATATCAGAAATATTTTTAAAAGATAATTCATCAAATGGATATACAAATCTATCGCTTTTATATCTATAATTCTTGTCATATATATTAGCTAAATCACATGCAATACCATAAGAGTATTCAGGTAATGCTGCATGAATTCCAATAACATCGAATTTATCATTAAAGATAACCCTTATACCATTATTAATCAAAGTAACAACAATAGTATCACCAATTTTATCAATAAACCCACTTTGTAAACCAAATTTTCTACAATTTTCATTAAACTTAGCATTATTTAAAGTTTCATCTTTATTAATCATATTTACCTACCTTTGTAATTTAAGTTGAACTTTGTCACCTTGTACTACTAAATCAGAATCATATTGAACTAACTTTTGAAATTCAACTTCTGTATATATATTTCCTTGATAAAATCTAACATAAGAATCTACAAACTTCTCAGGATTACTAACTATTTCATTTATCATTTCTTTTGTCATTCTAACTTTAGGATATTCATCTTCAATAACACAATTTCTTCTTTTAATTTCAAGTTCTAAAATAGCATCATTAACTTCAGGTATAAAATCTCTTATTTCATAAAGAAAAGTAAGTTCATTTCTACCAGTTGCTTTATAATATATTTGACTACATAAATCTATAAGTTCTTTTTTATAATCAGAAGTTACAAATATTGTATTACCATTCTCTCCAGGTTTACTTACATATCTATGTCTTCCTTGAATTCTTTCTTTTTGAAATTCATCATCTATTTTTCCAATTCCTGCTATCATTTTTAAGTCAGCAATCATATCAGTATAATAAAAATAATCTTTTTTATCTAAATTTTCCATAAAAACCTCCTATAAATTATTTTTTCATTTTTCTAACTAAAGGATATTCTTCCCTAAAATCATTATCACCTAAATAAAGTTCTCCTGGTGTTTGAAATCTATCCCTATTAGTTCGAACTGAAAAACTATGTGACGTATTATAAACAAACTTTCTTTTCGTTTTATCATTTCTTCCTCTAATTGGACTATGATCAGAAGAAGTTTTTCTTTCCTTTTGATTCATTAATTTTTCATCTCCTAATAAGAATTTTAAAAATGTAGTCATTATTCCCTCCAAAATGTGTTTATATTATATAGTATAATTTATAAAAAAACAATAAAAAACATTGGATAAACCAATGTTAATTTTTCTTTCTTCTTAAATATATATTTCCAGATGAATCATCTAACTTATATCTGCCCAAAGAAGTTGGTTCAAAACTACCTTCTAATGCTATATAAGGTATCATCTCAACATTATTAAAATATGATTCTATTAATTCTCTATGATAATCAGAAAAATCACTAGCAGGAAATTCTAAATCAGTAATCATTTTAAAGTAATCATGTGTCATTTTACTAAAATCTTTGCCTTCACTTCTTGAGCCAGCAATTTTCACCTCATCTTTTCTTCCTTTATATTCAATCATAAAATCTGGAGTTCTCAAATTAAATTCATAAGCTTTTGGTACTATTTTTGCTCCTGGAATTTCACTACCATTAACAGCTTTAATAATATGATTAATAGAAAGATTTTTAGCACTTTCACTATTTAATATTTCATTTGCAAGTTCCATAAATTCCTCACGTGACTCATACATTGGAAAAATTGCAAATTCATCTTTCTTTATAGCGTCACGTCCATTTATTCTTCTTGGAAAAAAATTACCATTATTATCTCTAAGCATAACTGTTCTTGTTGGTTTATGATATGCAAATAAATGATACATCAAAGCTGCAAAAGTCTTAGGATAATGTTCTTTTCTACATTTATCTGCAACAAGTTCAGGTAACTCCTTAGAATATATATCTTTAAATAAATTATAGTAATAATCATCTTTTCCATAAACAACTGAAAGTTCTCTTAATCTATCTAATTTTTCATTTAAAATTAATTGTTCTTGTCTTAATGCATTTAAAATAATATCGTATCTATATGTTTCCATAAAAACCTCCTAAATATAATTAATTATATAATGAATATATAAATAAGTACAAGAAAAAAGATGATTATTCATCATCTTTCATCATACTTGTTACATCTTCTAAAGTAAAATCATATTCTTTAATTCTAGCCAAATCAGAAATACTAACCACTTCATAACCCATATCATGAAGTTTTGGTAATAATTTCTTAGTAGCTTCAATACTTTCTTCATAAATATCATGCATCAAAACGATACAACCATCACATGCATTCTCAATAACATTATTATAAATTTCTTCACTATCACGATTAATCCAATCCTTTGTATCTATATTCCAAGTTACAATTTCATATCCTTTATTTAGAACATCAGCATTATAATTATTATAAGGAGGTCTTAAATATTTTAAAGTATCATTTGTAATATTATTATAAATGATACTAGTTGAATTTATCTCATTAATTATATCTTCATTACTTAATAATGATAAGTCTTTATGAGAATAAGTATGACTTCCTATTTCACTATTAGATTTATATATTTCTAAAACTAAATCATTATAATTTTTCATTCTATTACCAATCATAAAAAATGTAGCACTAGAATTGTTAACTTCTAAAGTCTTAAGCAAATCTAAAGTATATTCACCCGGGCCATCATCATAGGTAAAAGCAATATATTTTTTATTTTCATCAAAAATAACATCATTATTTACTTTTAAAGAATCATCTAAACTTATATTTATATATGGAATATAATCAAGACCTTCAAACTTTATATCATTGAAATAAATTATTAACTCTTTATCATTTAATATATACGTATGATTATTAAGTGATGTATCTTTTATTAATTCATATATATCACTAGAATATTTATAATACACAAAATCATTAATTTTATTATTTAAATAATCTTTATCAAATATATTTGTTATATAAGCAATTTCTTTTTTATCCAAATCAATTAAAATATTTCTGTTTTTTATGTTATTTGTAGTATTCTCTATATGAAAAGTAATATTAACATAATCTTCATAATAAAATAACTCATAACTCATATCAAGTGATCTATTACTATCTAAATCGTATTTAAACTCTTTAACATAAGAATAAATAATATCAGTTATAATAGTATCTATTTTATCATCATGAAACCTAGGATATTCAACATATATACTGTAATTATCTTCATTATTTTGTATAATAGATGTCTCAACTTCAGGAACTTCCTTTTCATTAGTAATGTCAAACAAATTAACTATAACAAACAAAACTAAAAATAATACAAAATAATATAAAATTAATTTTACAAAAGAATTTTTGTGTTTCAATATAATCATATTTAATATTCTCCTATTAATATAATATCACAAATTTAAAAAATTAAAATATTTTTTTAAAAAGATATTGTAATTCCATTTTTTTTGTGTTATTATTAAATGGCGTTGGACCTTTAGCTCAATTGGTTAGAGCATCCGGCTCATAACCGGGCGGTTGTAGGTTCGAGTCCTACAAGGTCCACCACTAATATTTGCAGGTGTGGCGAAATTGGCAAACGCACTAGACTTAGGATCTAGCGGAGCAATCCTTGGGGGTTCAAGTCCCTTCACCTGCACCAGATTGATAGGAAACTCGAACTTTTATAGTTCGGGTTTTAAAATACAAAAATTTATGATAAAATATATTATGTAAATTAAATTGTTTTGGCAATTTAGAAACACACTTGCATATTGACAAAAATCAATATTAATTAATTGGAGGGAATATGATGGATAGATATATACAATGGAGAAAAATCAACTTTTCTGATATTAATGATTGTGACTCTGAAAACTTTATTTTTCTTACTTATTCTTTAACTGATGAGTATTCCAAAGAGATTTTTAAAATGCAAATTTCAAATACAAGGCTATATTCTAGGACTCAAGATTTTGATTTATCTGAATTCCCTTTTGCAATTAAAAATAAAACAAGAATTAGTTGTGCACTTACTACTTCTAAAGATTATTATACGTATGGTAGAATCGGTTATATTGTTAGTGCTCCGATTGAAAACATATTATATGTTGGTCAGGCACCGTTTAATGAATCTAATGATGAATTAAGGAACAGAGTTTTACTTGGACCAGAAGATATTTGTGAAGGTAAGGTTTTATTTAATGAAGTAGTATTAGAAGGTAATACAATATATGGAATTGTTAGACCATTAGCTATTTTTACTAATTTAACAGATGCTTCTGAATTAGAACAATATATAGTTATGCAAAAATTAAATAAAATAGTAGAATCTACAGGTGGAATATATCCTGTTTTAGATCTAACTGATAAGAGATTAGAAGTTAAAAAGTCTGGAAAATCAAAATAAATAAAATTTAATTTTAAAAGTTGTTCTACTTCTTCCCTTTGGGCACCAGAGAAGAATCTGCTCGAACTTTTTATAGTTTTGGGCTTAATGATAAAAATCAATTCTAGAAATGGAATTGATTTTTTGTTTGTCTAAAAGAAAGTAAGGAGATTTAAAATGGTTAATATTATTAAACAAGAAATAGAAATTGAATAAGCTTTAAAGAATAAAATAGAATTTATATGTAGTTTTTGTAATACTACTCCTACTATTTTTAATGGAAGTATTAGAATTATAGAACATACAAATCTACATATGTAGAACCACATAGGATAATTATTAAAGATAAAATGATAAATTTTAATAAAAGTATGGTAAAATAGTTCTAGAAGGAGTGATATAATGAATAATATAACTAAAATTGTAAAAGATAGCAATGAATTAAAACAAGTTATACAAGTAGTCTTAAATGAATATAATCAAAATGAAAATTTTAATTTAGGATTGTTAGATATAAAGATCCTAGAAAATGGTGAGATACAATTAGATATACCACTTGAAGAACGAGAAGAAAATAGTAATTTGCAAAGGTTATATGTAACATATATAAAAGATGATGGAACACCAAAACCAATTGATTATCTTCAAGAACTTGAAAATAATGTTAATTCATTAGCTCAAGGAATATATAACCCAAATGATGGATGGCAAACTACAGGGTTTGAATTCGTAGAATTACCTGATAAAGAAATAGTATTACAAACTGTTGTTCAAAAATCTTTTGCAAAAAAAAGATAATTTTTCATTTTTTTAAAACGTGTCGTGCATTATCCTAAAAAATGTTTTAAAATGGTAATATAATGTAATTGTAAGAAGGACCAATTTAGAGAAAGCTTATCTCCCCTTTTTGCTTTACAAGTTTTTATTAAAATTTATAAAAACTATGTTATAATTAATATAGATTTGATATTTATCAATTCTACTTTTGTGCAAGAGTTCAAAATAGGCTCTGTAATCGCACCATTAATAAATCTGTTCGAACTACTCGAACTTGATATATGAAAATCAATCATAATGATTGATTTTTTTATTTTAAAAAATTATAAATAAATATAAAAAATAATAAAAATGAATCAAATTTATGTTACAATATATATGAAATGAGGGATTAATATGAAACATAAAATAATAAATATAAGCGAACCTGCTGATGACTTGGAGTTACAAAAAGTTAAGGATGCTAAAAATTTTAGTAGAAGTTTAATTGGGATTGTAGCATCTACCTCTGCTGGTTTTGTTGGAATGGCAGCCTATTGTTCAACTTTATCTAGTGATAACTTTTCTATTATTCCTGTTGCACTAGGACTAGTAACTCAAATAATATCACATGGAATTATAACACCGGAGTTAATTAAACACTTGCAAGAACTTTATAATAAAAAAGGAAATGAAACAGAAATAAATGATACATTATTTGGAGGTATGAAAAGATGAAAAATAATGACGACTATATTTTAACTTTAGATAATAATAAAAAGTATGCTATGGTTAATATGTTAACATTTAATGAAAAAAAATATGTTTATTTAACAGAACTTGATGACTTTAATAATTATATTATTGGAGAAATTTTAAACGATGAAATTATACAGGTTGAAGATCAAAATTTACTTGGACAATTAATAATAGAATTTTCAAAACTTAATTAACCTATTTATTTTCATTCTACTAATTTACTGTAAAAAAAAGTAGCAAGATATGTTGCTACTTTTTTCTTATAATGGTATTATTACTATAGAAATTGATTTTTATATAAATCATCTTTTGGGGAAGGTTGTAGATTACTACAACAATCGCATAATAAAAAATTAATACGAACCCACAAAGGTTCGTTTTTTCTTGTAAATATTTTATAAAAAAGGGAGCTGATAATATGTCAAAAATAGATGATATAAACAATTTGATTCTCGAAAGCAAAACTTCTGGTGAAATATCCACTAAAGAAATTAGTGATGGACACCATACTTTTGGAGATTTATATAAACATAGAATTACTTTATTTTGTACTCTATGTAATTTACTACCTGAAATAGCATGGAAATCTAAAAAACATTTTGATGAAGAAAATGACCCAATGTTTAATGATAGTTTTATAGCAGGAATTAACACTCCAAAAGGAGTTGCTAGCTATCATATTAAATTAAAATATTGGGAAATGTTTAATATTCCAGAATTAGATAGAGCCCCAAAATATGACTTATATAGCAGTGAAGATGTTATAGACAGAGTTTTATCTTTAAACAAAACAATTAAATAGATAACAAATTTTTATTATTCAAAATAAAAAATGTATGATTTCATACATTTTATTAATAACCTATCTCCTCAACAAAACTAACTATTTCATCTTTAGATTTATAACTTCCTTTAATATAAAGATAAGTTTTATCAAGTCTAGCAACATAATAATAGTTTTCCTCAGTATTTAAAGCATAACTTTCATAATTTGTTTCAGAAACATTACTAAATAAATAACCTTGTTGTTTAAACTTCTCTACTTCTTTTTGAATAATAGAATATTTATTAAAAGCAGAATTTAAATCTTCAAATACAATAAATTTTATTTCAATATCACTATTATTAGTAGTAGAAATACTTTGAACGATTTTAGGATTATTTTCTTTATCCTTATTAGTTATATCCTCAGATATATAACTATATCTACCAGCAACACTTAAAAAATCATTAACAGCAATTTCCTTTTTACCACAACCTGTTAAAAATAGAGAACTAATAATTATAACCATAAAAATAAAAAATTTCTTCATAATAACCTCCAAAATTATTTTATCATAATAAAAATATTAAAAACCATTTTATTTAAAAATTTACAAATATATTGTATAATTAATTAAAGGTGATGAAAATGTTATATTATTTTATAGGAATTAAAGGAAGCGGAATGAGTTCACTTGCACAAATAATGCATGAACTTGGTTACAATGTTACAGGAAGTGATAAACCAGATCATTTCTTTACAGAAGTAGGATTAATAGAAAAAGGAATCAAATTCTATGAATTTAATCCAGACAATATAAAAGAAGGAATGACTATTGTAAAAGGAAATGCTTTCAATGACGATTTCCCAGAAGTACAAAGAGCAAAAGAATTAAATTTAAAAATATATACTTACCAAGAAATGATTGATCAAATTACAAAAGAAACTAAATTAATAGCTGTATCTGGTTGCCATGGTAAAACTACTACTACAACTATGGTAGCAAAATTATTTGAAAACCTTGGAATAAATTATTTAATTGGAGATGGAACCGGACATGCTATTAAAGGAAATGAATACTTTGCACTAGAAGCTTGCGAATATAAAAGACATTTCCTAGCATATAATCCATACTATGCAATTATAACAAATGTTGAATTAGACCATACTGATTATTATAAAGATTTAAATGATGTAATTGATGCATTTAATAATTTCGCAAACAAAGCTAGAAAAGCCGTAATTCTATGTGGCGATGATGAAAATGTACATTATATTAAAATAAATAAAGAATTAGATTCGTACTATTATGGATTTAAAGAAGATAACGATATTGTTGCAAAAAATGTTATAGTAGAAAATGATCAAACAACATTAGATGTATATATTAAAGGAGAAAAATTTGATACTTATACCCTACCTTTCGTAGGAGATCATTTAGTACTAAACTTATTATCAGTAATAACTGTATGTTATTTGGAAAATATAAATAAAGATGAAATAAGAAAGCAAGTTACTAAAATAGAACATGCAAAAAGAAGATTTATAGAAGAAAAATTTAAATCAAATATCTTAATTGATGATTATGCACATCATCCAACTGAAGTAAGAGTTACAATAGAAGCAGCAAGAAAAAAATATCCAGATAAATACATAGTTGCCCTATTTAAAGCGCACACAAAATCAAGAGTTAAATATTTTTATAAAGAATTTGCTGATGCATTAAATCTAGCAGATAAATCTTACGTTCTTGATATTGGAGAAGACAGAATTGAAGTTGGATATGAAGATGTAAATGCATACTGGATAATAGATGAATTAAAAAATGGTGAACATATCGGTATGGATGAACCAGAAAAACTATTAAAATATGAAAATTCAGTATTAATATTTATGAGCAGTAAAGATATATATGTACTAGCAAATAAATATAAAGAAATTGCTTAAACAAAAAACGTTCAAATGAACGTTTTTTATAATGCTCTAATAGATTCTACAGGTTTTTTCTTTGATTCTTTTCTTACAGGAATATATGTAGCAATAAATGTTGTTATTATTGAAAGACTTAAAATTACAAAAAATGATATCACACCAAATACAAATACTGATATTCTAAGTTCACTAGCAAGATTCATATTTAAGTAATTACATATTCTAAAACACATAAATATTGATAATAATAAACATAGAATCATAATAATTAATGACTCAGAAAAGAATATTTTAAAAACATCTAAACTTCGAGCACCAACAGCCCTAAGAATTCCTATCTCTTTAGTTTTATTACTAATAGAAATAGAAATGAAATTAGATAACATTAATAAAGCAAAAATACCTAAGAAAATACCGCCATATAAGAAAAATTGATAAAACTCTTTTACTAATACATCTATATATTCTAATACGTCTATATAATTTCCCACAATAACTAATTTATCTCCATCTTTATCATATGTTTTATTATCATAAATATCCCAATACTCATTTATCTCTTTGTTTGATTTATTAAATGGAACATATATTTTTTGATATTCACTAACTATTTCATTATATTCATACTCATAGAAATTAAAACTTTCCATATTCTTTCTGTGAATATTCCATAAAGAAGAGAAATCTTCTTTATTCATAATAATAAATTCACCCAAATAATTATCATAAATACCTTTTATTTTATAACTATATATATCACCAAAAGATTCATTTTTATCATATGAAAATAATTTCATATCAAATTCAAACTCTTCATTAATAATTTCATACAATTCATGAGATTTTTCAATTATTTCAATATAAGTATACTCAATAAAATCATCATTAATGTATTCACCACCATTTTGAATATTTAAAGCTTTTTGATAAATTTCACTATTATGTCCATATTTTTCTAAAACAAGTTTAGCATAAATAGATGGTGAAACTAAAACCTCACTTTTTTTAAGAATTTTTGATAAATCATTATTTTTTTTATAAATAACATTATAATTTTCATCAAAATCATTTTCATCTTTATTTTTAATAACAGCTACCTCAGCATTAGAATAAGATAAATTTGTTGAATTATACATATCTGAAATATAAGAAAGGTTTTGTAATTCATCATTTGATACAAATACAATCAAGTGAATTGAATCACTTAAATAACTAAAATATTCAGTTGTTAAATAATTATTTTTATCACTTATTTTTAATTCATCAAATTTTGAATCAATTTCTCCACTTTCAAAATATCCAGTTACTTTATATGTTTTATCATTAAATATATACTCTTTACCAATAATATCTTTTCGTTCATTTATCTTGACTTGATTATTATTTGCATCAAGAACATCATAAAACTTTAAACAATCAACAATATAACTAGACAATAATATTTCATTATTATTTTGTGGGTATGCACCAACTATGTCACTATGTATTTTATTGTCTTCTTCAATGTATGCATATGATGAAAAGAAAGTAAAATAATATGCATTTTCTTTTCTTTGAATTGGAAGCATAGTATGATAATTTAAACCATAAAATACATCTTTACCATATTTATTTTTTATTAATTTATAATCTTCTTCATTGAATGAAGTTTTTTGTTCATAATCAAAAGTATATTCTTCATCACCAAATCCATATATTTCTTTTACCGGAAAACTTTTTCCAAGAACCATATATTTCATATCAGTATTTTTTAAAGTTTCCTTAAAAGAATTTTCATTATCATAAAAAGTTAATGTCGATAATAAACCAAATAATAAAAAGGCCACACTACAAAGAAATATAGTAAATAACAATCTAAATGGCTTAATAAATAAACTTGACACACCTATTTTAAAAGCATGTTTTAATGGTAATCTAGATTTAATAAATATATTTTTATCTTTATCATATTCTTTTATTTCTATTTTAGATTCATCTGTTTTTCTAAAACTTTCAGTTTCAAAGCCATCTATTTCATGTGTTATTTTTTTTAATTCAGTAATGTCATTTTCACTTTTTGATATTAAAACTTTATCACTAGATTCAATAAATTCTCTTATTCTTCTAAAATCAACATCATTTAACTCTTTTCCACTATTAACCCATAGTGTATTTTTTTTAAACGCAAGATTAAAAACAGAAGTGTCTTTATTTTCAATTACTTTTGTATTATCAGAAATAAGTTTCCCATCTTTTAATTCAATTATTCTATCTGCATATTCTTCAGCAAATTCCCTATCATGTGATACAACTAAAACCAATTTATCTTTTGATAATTTTTTTAAAGTATCGAAAACTTGTTTGCCAGTTGTAGAATCAAGAGAACCACTTGGTTCATCCGCCATTATTATTAAAGGGTTCTTAATTAGTGCACGAGCAATTGCAATTCGCTGTTTCTGTCCTCCACTTAATGTGTTTGGTTTTCTATTTTCAAAACCATCAAGATCAACTTTTTTTAATAATTCTATAATCTCATCATAATTAACTTCTTTATTTTGAAGTTCCAAGGCAAGAGCGATATTATCATAAACACTAAATTCTTCTAAAATATTAAATTCTTGAAAAATAAACCCTACATAAGTATTTCTATAACTATCAAAATCACTTTGTGTAAAATCTTTACTACTCTTACCCTTAATAATAATTTCACCACAAGTAGGATTATCAAGTCCTCCACTTACATTAAGCAAAGTAGACTTACCACTCCCACTCTTACCAAGTAAAAAAATCATACCAGTTTCAGGAAATTTTAAAGAAATATCATCTAAAGCTATTACATTTTGACCTTTGCGATTTTTATATATTTTTGATACATGTGAGATTTCAAGCATAATTATACCTCCACCATTATATATAGTATATCAAATTTACAACAATTAAAAAAGTTTAACATTTCATTAAACTTTTAAATAAACTTTTTTTCATATACAATTTATCATATAAAATATATTTTAATAATAAAACTATCATAACTTACACACATCATTTACTATATGATTAGTAATATAAAGTCCAGCTACAGCTGGTACATATGCAGTTGACCCAAGCATTGTATTATTAACAGACTTCTCAGTACTTGTAACAACTACAACATTTTTAAGAATTTCTTTTTCTTTACTTAAATCACGTCTAATCTTTTTAGCAAGTGGATCTGTGTTAGTTTTATCAAGTGTAGTAATAACTAATTTAGTAGCATCTAGCTTATTAGCTGTTCCCATACTAGAAACTAGCTTAATTCCTTTACTATTACATTCTCTTATTAATTTAACTTTAACACGAGAAGTATCACAAGCATCAATTATATAGTCATAATTATCACTAAATAAAACCTCTATATTATCCTCAGTAATATGAGTATTAATAATATTCACTTTAGCATTAGGATTAATTAATTTAATACGTTTTTTCCATTCTTTAGTTTTATATTTATTATTATTTTTACATGTAGCAACAATTTGTCTATTTATATTACTTGGTTTAATAACATCACCATCAACAATAGTAAGATTTTCAACTCCACATCTAACAAGCGATTCTAAAGCATAACCACCAACACCACCAAGACCAATAATTAATACTTTTAATTTCTTAATCTTAGAAATGTTTTCTTCACCTATTAGACTCTCAAGTCTAGATAAATTCATAATATTGCCTCCCTCAAAGCAAGCATATTATACCATAAAAAAAACCTAGTGTAAACATAGTGTAATAAAATCTCGCTTCGCACGAGGTGGTAGAAAACATGAAATACCTGGGATCCTGTTGTTAACTCAACAGTATTCAACGCCATAAATCAATTATTTCCCCTATAATATTACATAGTCGGTTTTATGTATCTATATCTTCATCTAGGTTGATTTAATCTTATCATATAAAAATAATATTTTCAATAAACATTACAAATGTTTACATATTTAATGTTAAATAAAACATATACTTAATTATGAAAAATAACACTAAAAATACATTTCTTATATCAACACTTACCCTTTTAATCGGAGGCTTCCTAGGAAAAATAATAGGATTTATTATAAAAATAATTATTACAAGAAACCTTGGAACAAAAACAATGGGACTTTACAGTTTACTTACTCCAACAATATCACTTTTATCAACAATAGCTATTTTTTCATATCCAACAATAATCTCAAGATTAATATCGAATAAAAAATATAGAACAAAAGATCTATTTTCATCAGTAATTCCAATATCAATACTTATAAATTTAATTATAATCATCATAATAATAATATTTTCAAAATTTATAACTTCCACTCTACTCTCAACACCATCACTTCATTTACCATTAATATGTGTTTCACTTACCATGCCATTTATAAGTATTTCGTCAATAATAAAAGGTTTTTACTGGGGAAAACAAAATATGTTTCCATATATGTTATCAAACTTTATAGAACAAATAACAAGAATCATATTAATACTATTATTTATAAATAAAATAAAAAATAACATATATAAAATATGCTTTATAATACTAATCAATATAATAGGAGAATTAATGTCTCAAATAATAATGTTTCACTACTTGCCGAAAATAAAAGACTATAATTTTAAAATAAATATAGAAGCAATAAAAGAAACAATACCAAATTCACTTAGAATGACAACAAGTAAACTGCTAGGAGTATTTTCCCACTTCCTAGAACCAATCATACTTACAAATATATTACTTTTTGTAGGATATAAAAAAGAATATATAATTTATGAATATGGAATAATAAATGCTTATGTAATTCCACTATTATTAATGAGCCAATTTTTCACACAAAATATGTCTACTTCTTTAATACCAGAAATATCATCGAACTATAAAATTAACAATAAGCTTTGTATCAGAAGAATAAAACAAGTAACACTAATATCACTATTTATTGGCTTAACTTCCACAATAATAATTTCATTATTTCAAAATTTTTTCTTAAATTTATTATATAAAACAAACGAAGGAATTGATTATATAAAACTATTAAGTCCATTTATAATATTATTTTATCTACAATTACCACTTTCAACGGCAATAAACTCAATCGCAGATACTAAAAACATAATTAAAATAACTATTATTTCATCAATAATAAAACTATCTTCAATAATACTTTTCTCACTATTAAAAATAGGAATGTATAGTTTAATAATATCAATAATATTAACGCTTATTATAACAACATATATGTACTATAAAGAATTAAAAAAATTATTATTTAACTAAATCATCATGACTAATAATATAAATTTTATTATCTTTATAAAAAGCATAAAATATTTCATCTAAAAAAATTTCTCTTTTATTTAAATATTTTATTAACCACTCATCACTCTTATTAATATTATCTAAAGTATCATATTGAATAACACCATCAACAACAAGTGGAAATGGATAAAAATTATCTTTTAAATTTTCATATTTAAAAATATTTAAATTACCATTATTTTCAAGAATCGCATATTCAATATCATTTATATTTTTTATTTCTCTATTTCTAAGTTCAAGTAATAAATCATCAAGAGAATATCTTTGTTTAATCATTTCTTTATAATTAATTTTACCTTTATTAATTATTAAAACTGGTTTACCATCAATAATCTTTTTAACATTATTTGTTTTAAGAAAAAGTTTTCCCATAAAAACTTCTAATACACATAAAATAATAATAGGTATTAAAGTTAAAAATATAGAATCATTAAATTTTTCAATTGAAATCGCACCTATTTCCGCAATAAGCATACTAACCACAAAATCTTGAATAGAAAGTTCTCCTATTTCACGTTTACCCATTATTCTAAAAACTAAAATTATAAAAAAATAAAAGAATATAGTTCTAATAATAATTTTAATAAACATAATATCACCATTATTATTATGAATAATATTTTTAAATTAATTACATATAATTAATTATGAAAAGAAATTATTTAAAAACAATTATATTTTATTTTATAGCATTAATAATATACCTACTATTTATAAATTTATTATATTATTTTGAAATATTAAATTTTAAATTTGTAAGAATAATAAATTATATATTTAATCTTATTATGTTTTTTATAATAGGATATAAAATAGCTTCTTTAGAAAGAAAAAAAGGCTATTTAAAAGGATTTACAATATCATTAATAATAATTATCATTTTTGTATTAATAACTCTAATAACGCATAAAATAACATTCAGTTCACTTGTATATTATTTATCCCTTATAACATCAAGTGTTATAGCAGGAATAATAGGAGTAACAAAAAAAGAGTGCTAAGCACTCCATTCTTGAAAATTAACTAAAAAATCACGAGCATATTTTTCTTCATGAATTTCTTTAAATAATTTTTCTTGTCTTTCTTTGTATAACTTATTACTAAGATCTTTAATTTTTAATAAACCTTCTTTATATCTCATAATATCATATTTAGACATAGCTTCATATTTATGAGTAATACGAATAATATCACTTCTACTAGCTTTAACGCATTTATAATATGTAAGACCATCTTCATTGTCTTTTTCACAAGAACTAATAACTTCACCACTAATAACATCTTTAAAAGCAAATAATGTTTTAACAGCAAGAATTTCTAAAGGTTCATAAACACTAACAAGTTTAGCTTCTTCCATAACCTCAGGTAAATCATACTCTTCCCCTTTATAAATAACATTATCAATAACACTAGGATTACTAGATTTATTATTATTTAAATATAAAATGTAATATTCTCTTTCCATAATCTCCCCCTAAGTATCGCATATTATAACACTTTTTAATCAAAAACACAAGTTTAATCAAATTCAAAATAAAAAAAGCAAAAAATTGCTTTTTAATTTTTCTTAGTATAACGACTAACAAACTCTTCTCTAAATTCAAGTAAATCATCTTTTTCAATATGTTCTCTTATTTCTTCCATTAAATGAGTTAAGAAATATATATTATGTATAGAAATTAATCTTTGTCCAAAAGATTCACCAGCTACAATTAAATGTCTAATATATGACTTAGTATAATTTTTACAAGCATAACAATTACATCCATCTTCAATTGGTCCTAAATCTCTAATATGTTTAGCATTTCTTAAATTACATCTTCCATCATGAGTTAACGCATTTCCATGACGAGCAAGTCTTGTAGGTAAAACACAATCAAATATATCAATTCCACGAATAACTCCATCTATTAAATCAATAGGTTCACCAACACCCATTAAATATCTAATTTTATCTTTTGGTAAATATGGAGTAGCATATTCAATCATTCTAAGTTTTGTTTCTGCATCTTCTCCTACACTTACTCCACCAACACTATACCCATCAAAATCCATTTTAACAGTTTCTTCTGCAGAATAACGTCTTAAATCTTCAAATTCTCCACCTTGAACAATACCAAATATAGCTTGATTCTCTCTATCTTTATGAGCATCTAAACTTCTTTTCATCCATCTAAGTGTTCTCTCTACACTATTTTTCATATATTCATGTGTAGCAGGATATGGGGGACACTCATCAAAACTCATAATAATATCAGAATGTAACTTATTTTGAATATCTATACTTTTTTCAGGAGTAAGAAATAATTTTGAACCATCTATATGACTCTTAAATTTAACTCCCTCTTCACTAATATCTTTTGGATTAGCAAGACTAAAAACTTGAAATCCACCACAATCAGTTAAAATTGGTCCATGAGAATAATTCATAAATTTATGAAGACCACCATTAAGATCAACTATATCTTCACCAGGTCTAAGCCATAAATGATATGTATTTGCAAGAATAACATCACTTCCAGCATCAACAAGTTCTTCAGGACTAAGCGTTTTTACTGTAGCTTGAGTACCAACTGGCATAAACATAGGAGTTTTATGTTTTCCCCATCTTGTTTCAAACTCACCAAGTCTTCCACCACAAGAGCAAGTTTTATTTACTTTAAATTTTAAATCCATTATTTATCCTCCCTATTTGTTAAAAACATAGCATCGCCAAAACTAAAAAATCTATATTTATTATCTTGAGCATGCTTATATGCTTTTTTAATTATATCAACACTACTAAAAGCACTAACTAACATAACAAGCGTACTCTTAGGTAAATGAAAATTAGTTATTAAACAATCACATGACTTAAATTCATATGGAGGATAAATAAATATACTAGTTTCCTCACATGTACTTTTAAATTCACCATATTTACATATATTTGATTCAATTGTTCTTAAAGATGTAGTACCAACACATATAATGCGTCTATTTTCTTTTTTAGCTAAATTTAATCTAGAAGCAACATACTCACTAATTTCATATAACTCACTATGCATATCATGATTAGTAATATCATCCTCACTAACAGGTCTAAAAGTTCCAAGACCAACATTTAAACAAACATAAAGTATTTCCACACCCTTATTTTCAAGTTTAGAAAGTAACTCTTCTGTAAAATGAAGACCAGCAGTTGGAGCAGCACTACTACCAGCTTTTTTAGCATAAACAGTATTATATCTATCATTCTCTTCTAATTTCTCATGAATATATGGAGGAAGAGGCATAGTACCAACTCTAGCCAAATGTTCTAAAAATATTCCTTCATAAATAAATCTAACATGAGTAATACCATTATCAAATTTCTCAATTACTTCACATTTAAACTCATCATCAAAAACTATTACAGTACCAGCTTGAACTCTTTTTTGAGGTCTTATTAAACACTCATAAACATCACTTTCAAGTTCTTTTAATAAAAACACTTCAATCTTAGCACCAGTATCTTCTTTAACACCATAAAGTCTATTTTGAAGAACTTTTGTATTATTTAAAACTAAAACGTCACCCTCTTCAAAATAATCAATAATATCATGAAACACTTCATCTTTAAGATTACCATTATTTTTATTAACTACAAGTAACTTAGAAGAATCTCTATCCTTAATTGGAACTTGAGCAATTAAAGATTCATCTAGTTCATAATCGTATGTATTAATATCTTTATAATTCATAAACCACTAGGAAAACAGCCTAGCATTCACCTTCCTTTTCCAATAGATTATAACATAACATCAAAAAAAATAATAGATAATCTATCTACTATTTTTCACACTACGTAAATTTAAATCATTAATATACATATCAAATAACCCTAACATTTCATCTTTACTAAATGAAAAATTATAAACACCATTACTTAGCATATTATAATAATCTAAAACATCTCTAAAACATATTAAATGTTCATCATTAAAATCTGTAGAAATGCTTTTTCTTTCACCATGAATAGTATCTCCAGCCCATATATCAGCATAACCAGGACCAATATCTAAATACACTTCATTAATAGTTGTATTCAAGTCATAATCTTTAATATAAATATTAAAAGGATAATGAACCCATACAACATCATTATTAATGTCATATGTAAGAAAACTATATCTTTCACTACAAGATTTATTTAAATTACTTCCACCAACTTGTCTTTTTAAATAATCATCATTTAAATAATCACTTAATTCAATAGATGTAATATTTTTATTTATATCTAAAATACTAAATCTAGTAAAACTAACAGGATATTCAAAAACAGCTCCTTCTTGTTTATAAATATATTCCTTTTTTCCATTATTTAGTGTATATAAAGAAAAAGTATTTTTACCATCGCTAGTATTTCCTATATCCAAAATAACATCATCTAAATATGCACTACATAAATTTTCTCCGTTAAATAAAAATTCAGTTTTTTTATAATCATGATCAAATAAATTAAACTGTTTTTGCCAAAAAACTTCATCTAAAACAATCTCATTTGTTCCTAAAGAACCAACTATAGAAGTCAAAAATTTAAAATTAGATTCTTTTACCATCTTTTCACTATTTTCTTTCATATCACTTTTATCTAAAAGAATAACTCTTCCTTCACTATCAATTGAAACAAACTTGCTTTTACCATATACACGATCTTTTTCATTTAATAAAACAATAGGAACTAACTTATCATCTTTACTAATACAATATCCACTAACAAAAACACCATCATATTTAGAAATTAAATTATTTAAATCTTTTTCATCTAAAACTTTACTTCTTTCAATTCCATTTTTATATAAAAAATCATTATATATATTTAACATATCAAAGAAAAAACATTTAATTTCATTATTATCATTATATTCAACTTTGAAATAAATTTCATCTTTAAAATAATCGCGAAATGCAGAATATAAATCATTTTTATCTAATTGAACTCTATCAGAATTTAAATAATTTCTAAATCCACTTTTAATACCATTTAATTTATCAATCATATTAGTTAAATAATTAACATCATCAATTATTAATTCACTATCAACATAACGTGAACGCAAAACAGTATTATATCTATCTAAATATTTTTGTAGAAATTCACAGTTATTAGAATCAAATAATCTAATAAATTTATTAAAAGAATAATAAATATCATCTTCATAATCAATAGACAATATACATATATCAAATAATTCATTTACAAATTCTTCATTATCTTCAAATTTAAAATTACCACTACGAATATTCAAAACATTTGTCATTCCATTAGTAACATTAACAATATAATCAATATCTACTTGAGGATATTTTTCTTTAAGTAAATTAATTAATTTTGATATTCCTTCTTGTTCATAATCATAATAATCATAATCAACAAACGACATAAGATAATTTAATACAGACATTTCATTAAAATAAGAACTAGTATTCACTAAACCATTAATAAGGTAATTTGTCATTGCTTCATCTAAAGATTTTCCATTATATTCTGATCTGATTTTTGGAAGAGGTACACCTGATTCTACCCAATGATGAGCCGAGTGCATAAATTCATGTGTAATAACTTCCTCTTTTATTGAATGCGTTTTACCAAATAGAATAGAATTAGTTAAAGGAAAATATAAACCAGCAACATTTCCTAGAAGAAAAATATCATCAACTACATTTATAGAAATATCTTTCATATTTTCATTAAAAATTCTTAAATCAGCATCTGGATATTTATTAAAAAGATATTTAGCTAAATCTATAGCATATTGTTTATAATAACTATCAATTTTATCATTATTATTTATAGTATCAATAATTTCATCAAGCGAAACTTTTTCACCTAAAAATTCACTTGCTTCACAAACTTTATCTATATTTTTACCTTTAACAGTAGCCATTTTTAAAAATATGTCACCATTTTTGTAATCTAATGTTAAATAAGCACTCAAAAAATAACTAGTTATAATACCAATAAGATGAAAAGAAACAACAAAAGTTAAAACTTCTTCAGTGCAATATCTAAAAATATTCTTTAATTTTAATTTCTCCTTCATCTTAGAATAATATTTTTTTATATCATTAAAAAAAGAAGAATTAGTTTCACACAAAGCCTTAAATAAACATAAATAATCTTCATACGAAAGATATTTATATTTTCCATTAGTTACATTAGAAAACATATTTCTTTTATATCGATCTACAAAAGAATCAAAAAAAATATTATTATTTTTTAAATCAAAATTTTCCTTCATACAACCCCCAAAAAATAAAAAGCATGCATATTATAACAAAAAAAATAGTAAAAATAAACTATTATTTACTTCTACTATTTCTTGCATTATTTAAATAAATATCATTAACATACATACTATAAAGTTCCAATATTTGATTTTTAGATAAAGAAAAATTATGAGTTTTTCCATCTAAATATCCAAAATGATTAAATACTGTTTCTAAATAAATTGTTTCCCTTGTCTCAATATCTGTTGAAATATGACTTTTTGCGCTATCAATTATACCATCACACCATATATCGGCATATCCAGGACCAATATCTAGCATAACTCTATTTAAAGTAGTTTCAAATTCCAAATCTTCGATATACACATAACATGGTTCATGCACTAAAACAACATCATCTTCTTTATTATATGTAAGAAAATCATAATATATACTACAAGTTTCAGTTAAATTATGACCTGCAACCCTTTGTTTTAAATAATCAAAATTAAAATAGCGACTTAATTCTAAAGAAGTCATATCCACATCTTTATAAGGATCATCACCCATAAACTTTACAAATTCTACACTTTGTTCGAAAATGGCACCATCTTCTTTATAAATATACTTTTTTTCACCGTTTTCAAGAAAATACAAAGAAAAAGTATTATCACCATTATTTTTTTGACCTATCTCAAGCATAACATCAAATAAATATCCTTCACCTACTTTAATACCATCTAATAAAAAATCCATTTTTTTATATTCATTATTATATATATCAAAATGTTCTTGCCAAAAAGTTTCTTTATAAGTAACATCATTTCTATATAAATTAGCAAATAAAGAGGTCATAAAATAATAATTAGATTCATCTGGATAATCACGATAACTAAATATCATATCTTCCTTATCAAGTAAAATTATTCTACCATCATCATCCATAGAAGCAATCTTACTTTCCCCATATACTCTATCTCTAACAGGTAATTCAATAACCGGATGCAAAACATCATTTTTATCTATATCATATCCTAAAATAGAAATATTATTAAATCTACTTATTTTATTGGCAGCTTCCTCTCTTGTAATGACATCACTTCTATTAAAACCATTACGATATAGAAAATCATTATAAATATCCAACATATCAAAATAAAATAATTTAACTTCCTCGATATTAGTATATCTTCTATACGGAGTACCACCATAAATTAAATAAGAATTAAAAGTATCATATAAATCATTTTTATCAATATCATCCCTAGTCTTATTTGTTAAATATTGTTTAAAATTGCTTTTAAATGATTCAAAATCTAAAATCATACTAGAAAAATTATTAACATCATTTATAATTAATTCATCATCAATACCATTTAAACGAAGAATATCATTATATTCTTCTAAATATTTTGATAATATTTCACCACTCTTTTCAATATCAAAAAGTTTCATATAATTAATAAAAGGATGATAAATATTATTACTTTCAAAATCAATTGATAAAATAGTTAAATTAAATAATTGATTTAAAAAATCTTCATTACTTTCTATTTTTAAATTATTATCCAAATATCTACTCGAATTAGTCATAGCATCTGAAACATCTATTATATAATCAATATCAACTTGAGGAAACTTTTGTTTTAACATATCAATTAATTTTGCAATTCCTTCTCGTTCATAATCATAATAACTATAATCAACAAAAGACATCAAATAAGATAGAATTTTCATTTCTCTTTTATATGTTTTTGTATCATACATCCCACTAATCACAACATTAGTCATTGCTTCATCCAATGAAAAACCAGCAAATTCACTTCTAACCTTTGGAAAACCGACTTCATCCTCTATCCAATGATGAAATGAATGTGCAAATTCATGAGTAATTGTCATACCATTTTCACGATAACTTTCTCTTAATTCTATTTCATTTATAATGCTATTATATGAACCAGCAATATTTTTACTCATTTTTTCATCTTTTCTGACATCTACATAAATATTTTTCATATTATCATTAAATATTCTTAAATCAGCATCAGGATATTTATTAGAAATGAATTGAACAAAATTAATAGCATATTGTTTATAATAATCATTAAGTTTTTCATTACCATTTATAGTATTAATAACTTCTTCTACTGTAACACTACTACCTAAGATACCATCAAGTTGATTAGTATGATTAATAACAGTTCCACTAACAGGAACCTTTTTTATATTCAACTCATGATCCTTATATTCTAATGTCAAATAACTACTAGAAGTATAGCCAGTAATTAAAGCAGCAATAGGAAAAGCCATACAAATAGTTGAAAGACTACCTATATAAATTCTTACAAACTCCTTTAATTTATATCCTTTTGGTTTATGATGAATAGGTAACCTTTCACCGTCATACACTATAAATGGATTTCTTTGGTTATAAGCACGATAAAGAACAATAAAGTCATCAAACAAAGGATAAATATATTTACCATCATTATTTATTTCAAGAAAAGTTTTTCTCCTATATTGATCACTAAAAACATCAAATTTCTTATTATTATATTCTATTCTAAATAACTTTTTAAAAACAAATTTATCATTCATATAATCACTCTCTATAATACATTATATCAAAAAAAATAGTTTAAATAAACTATTTTAAACTATTTATTACTTCAAGAAGTTCTTCTTCATCTCTAAATCCAATTAACTCTTCCTTCTTTTCTCCATCTTTAAAGAAAATTAATGTAGGAACACTCATAATTCTATATTCAAAAGCTAATTTCTCAAATTTATCAATATCAACTTTTATAACATTAATTTTATCTTCCAAATTTTCTAAAACTGGAGTTAACATTTTACAAGGACCACACCATTCAGCATAAAAATCAACTAAATGTGTTCCTTCCTTAATAAGTTCATCTAAATTATTTTTTTCTAAATATATCATTTTACCTTTCCTTTCTCTTTTAAAACATCAATATTTTCTTTTGTAATAATATTATATTTCAAAAATATATCTATTGTTTGTTGATTAAAATCTACTTCTTCATCTTTATATGAATTAACAATCTTTTCAATCTCATCAAATACAAATCTAAAATCTTCAACAGCAGTACTCAAAAATGGAGTTTTATTCACTATCACAGGAGTAAATTTACTCTCTTCCATTCCACTTACTTTTAAAAAAGGTTGACTGGCTACAAATAATATTACAAATACAATAACATAACTTTCAATAGCACCAACAATCATACCACCTATTTTAGAAAAGAATCCCAATATAATTGTAGCTTTCAATATTTTTTCAATTAAACCAGAAATCCTAATTAAAATTCTTAGAACAACATACAAAATACTAAATACTATTAAAAATGCAATGGATTCATATATTAATATATTAAGAACACTCATTCCCTTAAATATTCCATCAAAATTAAAGAATGGTAAATTTTTATAGAAAAAATTTGAAACAGGTATTCTAATATAAAATGATAAAACTAAAACAACAATAAGTCCAACTAATAAAACACCTTGTTTAATTAAACCTCTTTTAAATCCAGCAAGAGCACCTATTAATAAAAATATGATAATTAATGCATCAAGTATATTCATAAAACCTCCTACTTAGTAATAACATAAGGATTATCAATACTTCCATTTCCTTCAAGAACATCTATATTACCCTTTAAAGTAATTACAGGTCTAATACCACTTTCCTTAGATACATTAAGTTGAGTAATATTATTTTTATTTACTACAAAATTATATGCATTACCATTAAGAAAATATGCAGGAGACATAGTCCAATACGAATCATTAGTGTATAAATAACTATTCTTAGGATCTTTTAAAAATCCAGTATAAAATAATTCATCTAAAGTAATAAGACCAATAGAATTAGAAAGTTCTCCATTTCCATACATTTCAAGAACACTAAACCTATCATTTTCATATTCACATATTAAACTATACGAATTATTAAGATGTCTATTCATTGGAGTATAACCACTATTACTATTACCAAAACCATTCTTATCAAAATCTACTTTATTATAATTAAATTCAGCAGTTTTACGATTAGCACAATAACTACCATTATTTGAAATATAATTACTATAATCAGACAAATTAGTATTATACCAACTATCTAAAAATATTTTAATAGAACTCGAACTCATATTAGAATGCTCATTGACATAATCTCCACTACTAGCACTACCATACATATATCCAACATAAGCATTATAATTAGAATTTTTATTGAATTGATTTGATTTTTCAACAAGAACATTATTATCATTACACTTTCCATCAATAAAATTTCCATTATAAATAGCCTTTACATCAAATGAATCAGTAGTACTAATTATTTTGTAACACTTATCTGCAACTACTAAATTATTATTTATTTCTCTACTACCTCTATAAATATACACAGTTTCACCATTAGTAGTAGTATTGGTACTAAAAACAAGACCAGACATAGTAGTATCACCATATATAAGTTCTTCATTTCCATAAGATGAATTTTCTATAATCTTATATAGTGAATTTTCACTATAATCTTCAAATACATCACTTGAAGTAACAATATTTAATTTAGCAAAAAAAGTCTTAAGCTCATTTTCAAATTGATCTTTTCCAGTATTTAAAAAATCAATATTTAAAATATATTTATGCTCTTCATTTTTACCAATTTTCACATAAGAAGCAATAGTAGTATTAGTACTAGGAACAACCTTCTCTTTTATATAAGCACCATTATCAGACTTTAAAGAAAAAACTAGCTCCTCTTTATTAACAAAACTATTTGCTACATCTACTAAATTTATATTGTAATACAAATCATTATCAGTAACATTCTTAACATAAAATACTTTAGTTAAAGAGTCTCCCACTCTTGAATTAACAAGTGAAATATTACTTGTATCAACATATCTTGCTTCAAGTAATTGAATCTTAACTTCATTATTATTAATAACAACTTCTTCTTCAGTATTTACAAGAGTATAAGTAGCACTAGTAATAAAAACAAGACAACAAATAATACCTATATATATTAAAAATACAGTATGCTTTTTCATATTTTTCTCCTAATATTATAAAATAATTATATAACTATTATGCTTTTTTTTCAATAAAAAATATAATAAAAGAGAACTATTATCTAGTTCTCATATCTTTTAAAATTCTAACCAAAGATTCATTTTTAGGTTTACATGAAGGATTAATTTTACCATAAGCATACATCATAGAATAAAGTTTATCTTTAACAGGAGCTACATCCCAAGAAAACATTTCACTTCTGCCTAACTTTTTAGCAATATTAGATTTATAATGATAAACACCATTTTTATCAATATAATCAAGTTTATTTTGATCAGAAACTTTTCTATATAATTTAACTATATCTTCTCCATTTAATAACGCACTATTAAATTCCTCAGTACTAATTAAAAAATCTTTAAGTCTTTTCATTTCCATATTATGTTTCATTTCATCAGCAATATTTTTCATTTCTAAAAGAGAAAAAACTCTCTCATATCCATTAACTTCTAATAAATAATTTAAAAAGTCATTTACAACAAATGAGATATCTTCAAAACTAACTTCTCTCTTGCAATTATTCATATGATTATTAAGTTTTATCGAATTACTAGGATTAGTATAATACAAATAATATGATAAATTTTTATAAATACCGCTAATCAAACATTGTGAATCTACAAAACATTGTTTATCTTGTTTCTCATATAAATCCCTAGAATAAATACCAAAATCAATACAACCAATCATTCCAAGATAATTAATTAAATCAACTAAAACAGCATCTCTAACATCATTATCTATATTTTTAATAACACTACGATTTTCTAAAATATAACTTTTAGCATAATCACTTAAGCAAAAACATATATCACTAGCTCTATAAGGTATAGTATTTCCTTCATATTCAACAAATTCCTTTTTCATATTCCACCTCAGTTGTATTATTATAAACTACTCATAACTATTAATCAATCAATTATATTTGAAATATATACTTTTTTTTGATAAAATACTCACGGGAGAGAAAGAATTATGATAGAACAATTAAATATTTTAGATGAAAAAAATATAAAAATATTAAAACAAAAAAGCAAAGATGTAAAATTCCCACTATCAGAAGAAGACTTAACAACAATAAATAACATGATAATGTATTTAAGAATAAGCCAAGATGAAGAATACGCTGAAGAACACAATTTAAGAGCTGGTATGGGACTAGCTGCAATACAACTTGGGATTCCAAAAAGATACTTTGTAATATCATATAAAAATGATGATGGAACATTTGAAGAATACAAAGTAGTTAATCCTAAAATAATATCTCATTCAGAAGAATTAATTTACGTAGAAGAAGGTGAAGGATGTTTAAGCGTTAATAGATACGTTGAAGGAATAGTACCAAGATTTGCAAGAATAACAGTAGAATTCTATGACGAAAATGGAAACAAAGTAACTAAAAGAGTGCGTGAAGAAATAGCCGTAGCTTTTCAACACGAAATGGATCACTTAGAAGGCATACTTTTCACAGATAAAATAGATCCAAAAAATCCATTTAAAAATCAAGACAACATGAGAGCTATATAAATTAAGTAAATAACCATATTTACTTTTTTTTTATTTTAGAATATAATTAATAATAGGAGAAAAGATATGACAAAAGAGGAAATAAAGAATCTAATAATATGGTCATTACTATGCATTATATGCTTTGTATTATTCGCATTAGGATTAAATAAATATAATCAGGGATATGGAAAATCTGGAAGAATCAAAAAAGAACTAACCCCTATTGTCGAAAAATTCAACAGTCTACAATCTATTAAAAACTCGCCTTTTCCAATTAAAGCAAAATATTCAAATAAAAAAATAATTGTAGAATACGAAAGCGAAAGCATAGATACAACATTTGAATTTCAATCAAAAGAAATTGGTAAAACAATACAAATATCTACTACCTACCCTAAATCAATTGAAGAAAGTGCTAAAAAAGTAATAGAAAATATGGTAGATGCAGTATCAATAATAAATGGAAATTATGAAAATGAAGTATTTTCAAAATATAAATATGAAAACTTTTATACAACAGAACCAGAACACGGATTTACACTAAGAGATAACCTAGGAGAAATAACAGCAACAATTTCAACAAATGTTAATCTTCTAGATCAAATCGAAGATATATTCTTTGAAGAAACAAAAATTACATACATATCATATGATGACTTAAAAAATATGAAATATAAATTAGAAGACGAAAAACAATTTTCTTTCACTAAAGGAAATTTATCAATGTATGTAGTTGAAACAGATTATAAATATATAATTTATTGTACAGATAAAACAGCAAATAAAGATGATTTATATAATTCAATTTTAGCAGCAGTTAATATATTAGATATTGATGCATACAACGATATGTCAAAAATAAATTTAAATATAACTACTGACTTTATAAGAAAAAATTATGAAATTAAAGTTAATCCAGAAAAAATAGAAAATGATTATGAAATATCAGGAAATCCATTAATAAGATTAACATTAACAAAAAAACTAGAAGAAAAATAAAACATATATCAAATTGATATATGTTTTTTCTTATTAAAATTTATTTCTATCTTCAACAAATTTAACAAGATCTTCAAGTTTAACAACTTCTTGTTCCATTGAATCTCTATGTCTTACAGTAACAGTTCCTTCATTCATTGTATTATCATCAATTGTAACACAGAAAGGAGTACCAACAACATCAGCTCTTCTATATCTCTTACCAATAGAACCAGCTTCATCATAAGATGTTGGGAAATATTTACTTAATTCTCTATATACTTCCATTGCTTTATCTTGATGATATTTTTTAACTAAAGGTAAAACTGTAACTTTCATTGGAGCTAAGAATGGATGAAGTCTTAAAACTTCTCTTTCTTCATTCTCAAGTTGTTCTTTATCATAAGCATTACATAAAACTGTTAAAAATAATCTTTCTACTCCTAATGATGGTTCAACTACATAAGGAATATATTTTTGATTAGTTTCAGGATCTAAATATTCTAAAGATTGTTTAGAATGTTCCATATGTTGAGTTAAATCATAACTTGTACGAGAAGCAATTCCCCATAACTCACCCCAACCAAATGGGAATAAATATTCAATATCGGTAGTTGCATTACTATAGAAACTTAATTCCTCTTGTGAGTGATCTCTAAGTCTTAATCTTTCTTCTTTAATACCTAAATCCATTAAGAATTTTTTACATTCACCTTTATAATATTTAAACCATTCAAGTTCAGTACCAGGTTTACAGAAAAATTCAAGTTCCATTTGTTCAAATTCTCTAACTCTAAAAATAAAGTTACCTGGAGTAATTTCATTTCTAAAACTCTTACCTACTTGTCCTACACCAAATGGTAATTTAAGTCTCATACTTCTTTGAATATTATTGAAATTAACAAAAATACCTTGAGCAGTTTCTGGTCTCATATAAACAACATTTTTATTATCTTCAGTAACTCCTTGGAATGTTTTAAACATTAAATTAAAGTTTCTAATATCTGTAAAATCCTTTGCTCCACAATCAGGACAAGCAATTCCTAACTCTTTAATTTTAGCAACCATATCATCATTTGATAAACCAGCTGCATCTTCAAACCCTGCTTCTTCTAATAATTTATCAGCTCTATGACGAGTTTTACAAGACTTACAATCAATTAGAGGGTCTGAGAAAGTCTTTAAATGTCCACTTGCTTCCCAAGTCTTAGTATTCATTAAAATAGCACTATCAAGACCAACATTATTAACATCTTCTTGTACAAATCTTTTAAGCCAAGCTTTCTTTAAATTATTTTTAAGTTCAACTCCTAAAGGACCAAAATCCCAAGTATTCGCAAGTCCTCCATAAATTTCACTTCCTTGAAATATATATCCATAATTCTTACAATAATTTGTAAGTTCTTCCATTGTTATTTTACTATCATTCATTTTTTAATTCTCTCCTTCTTTTTTCAATTTTCTATTTATATTTTCATTTACTTCAATATTATGATTACTAATTAAAGCATAAATTAATGAATTATAATTAGCCATATTAGTAAGTTTTATTTTAAGATCACTATTGTCACTTCCTAAATAAAAGGTTAACATATTTTTATCTTCCATACCTCTTATACTAACAATTTCTCCATAAAATAATTCATCAATCAAATCTTTTAAAAAATAAAATTCTGTTTCTTCAAACTCATTATTTTTTAATTTACGAGATAAATATATTTTTAATCTATCTCCTACTATTTGATATTTACTTGAATAAATATTACCAGGAATTAATTCTATCATATTATAAGAACCATTATTAATAGTATTAATTCTGTCTTCTTGATATTTATTAAGTATATTATTTAAATCTGAAATAGATAATTCTTTATCTATTATCATTCTTTTGCCATCTATCATTTCAATGACATTTCTTTGTATACCTTCTTTTATTGCGATGCCGTAGGCAACGCCGCCAATACTACCATTATTAATAAACCTATTAATAATTAAAGAAACAATTTCATCATAATTTAAATCTCTAAATAACTCAGATTCATTAGTATCAACATTTCTACGATCAAATGAAATAGAACTATTAGAAATATAAATAAAATTATTCTCATTAAAATTATCCATAATTCCCTCCTAAAAAAAACTTCTAGAACTCCTAGGGGTCCAATCGGACGGTTCCACCCTAGTTATTCTAGAAGAATCACTCTATTTATACAGCCTCAGTGCGTTACCATAACACTTTCTTCGCTCGTACAATAAATTTAGCACATTTTTTTAATAAAGTCAAATTATTTATTAAAATACTTATTTAATACCCTTGATAATTCTTTATAAACAAGAGGTTTTTCTAAATAATCATCAAATCCCTCATTTAAATAATCTTCTTTAACACCAGCAAGGGCATTAGCAGTAAAAGCAACTACTGGAGGAATTTCATAATCTTCAAGAACTCTAATTGCTTTAAGAGTTTCTACACCATTAAAATCACTCATCATTATATCCATAAAAATCATATCATATTTTTCATTTGATTTAATTTTATTAATACAATCATTACCATTAGAAGACAATGAAACTTTAAATCCAAATTTTTTAAATATTTTTTCACTTAATTTCAAACTCATTTCATCATCATCAACAATTAATAACTTAAATTTAGAATAATCAACAGGACCATTTGAAATAACACTCTTCTTACCTAAAGTATTACCAATAGGACTACCATCAACAATATTTTGTTCAAATTGTACAAAATATGTACACCCTATTCTTTCAGTACTTTTAAACCAAAATTTACCCCCAAGTTTATTTACTAAATTCTTAGTTTGTTTTAAATAAGCAGAACACTTATCAATATCAGTATAGAAATTCTTTTGATCATCTAAACTTAATCCTTCACCAGTATCCATAATTTTAAAAGTAAGTAATTCTTTATTTCCATTTTTATTGCTCATTAAAGTAACCATAATTTTACCAAAAGTTGTGTTACTACAAGCATTAGAAATTAATATAGAACAAATTTGAGAAATTTTATCATAATCACCACGTAATTTAGAAGATAAATTAGGTGAAAAATTTAAACATAATCTTAATTTTTTATTACCAATTTTCTCTTTTAAAACTTCAGTTATTTCATGAATAAGATCAGATACTTCATAATTCTTATTATTAAGAGAAACTTCATTTCTAATAACAGAAGAATCAAAAATAGAAGATAATTTATCTAAAAGTTCATTTGAATTATTTAAAATAGAATCAACTTCTTCTTTAGTATATGAATATTTACTATTTTTAACATTATTACAAGTTAACAAAATATTATCAATTGGATTATTAATACTATTATCAAGTCCACCAAAGAAATCTAGACGATTTTGCCCAATATTTGTACTATTTTGAAGTTTAACAGTTTCTTGTAAAAGTAATATATCTGGATTCTCTACAAAGAAATATAAAACATATGCAAATACTACAAATACAAGTGGTAAAAATGTATTTGCATGATAAAACAAATGAAATACACATACAGCTGAACAAATTAAACAACCAAACATCGTAGAAAATATAAATTCCTTTGATAATTTATTTCTTCTAGGAATAATTCTAGAAAATAATGATATAGATGAAATAATAAGTAATATTAATATTGTTGTAGAAGAATCTTTAGTAAATATTTCAATATTATTAACATCAATATTATCAAATAAAGAAATATAAAATGGCATAAATATTGCAATTAAATATATTATTAAAAATAAACTTATTAGTTTAAATTCTAATTTAGAAGATATAATTTTAAAAAATTTAGTTTCATTGATATCATAGACAGTTGTTAAACAATAAAAATAAAACATAATCCATGTAGCAAATAAAGTCATTCCTTGACTTCTCCAAACAAATACAGAGATAGGATTTTTACCAGTATATTTAAGTAAACATATACCAACAAATAACAATACACCATACATTAACCCACTATACAAAAAATATTTGTAAAGAATTGTTTTAGAAGTCTTAAATTGTTGCTTCTTATTATATATAAGCAATAAAACTAACATAAAAGAAATTGCTGCCTCTACAGGCAATAAACCATATTCCATAAATACTCCTTTCTATATAATATTGCCAACAGGATTAGCATCAATAATTTTTTCTCTTAATTTAATAATATACTGAGTACCTTTTCCCTTTTCATTTATAAATTCGACATTACCACCAAGCATATCAATATACTCTTTAGCAATAATAAATCCAAGTTTAACATAATCAATCTTTTTAGCATTTGAAATATAATCTTGAATATTAAGTTCAAATTCTTCTTGCTTCATAACATGACCAGAATTTGAAATTTTATAAACTACTTCATAATATTGATCATCTATTTTTGTTCCATTTATATCAAGACTAACTTCACCATATTCAACACAATTATATGCATTCAATAAAATATTAGTTAAAGCCTTATATAATTTATCATAATCACTATTTAACATACATGGAATTTCATGATTATAATTAAATGTAAAAATAATATTTTCTTTATTATTTTGGATAATATAATTATTGATATTTAAATATAAATCCTTAGTATTATAATCAGACAATTTAACACTATCACGACTAGATTGAATATTTGCTACATCTAATAAATTTTGAACAATATTTTTAAGAACTAAAGCAGAAGAATTAATATTATTAAAATAATTAATTTTATCTTCCTCAGTTAAATTATTTGATTTTATAAAATTTCCATAACCAGATATATTATAAAGAGGAGTTCTAACTTCATGAGACATATTTGTTAAAAGTTTTTGTTTATTCTTACGGGCTATTTCTTCAAGTTCAATATTCTTCTTATAATTAGTTAAAATTTGAATATCTTGGCTTTCTATAGTAAAGAACAAAATAGCTGTTAAATATCCAAAGAAAGAAACTAAATTATTTGAATAATACTTATAAAAAACTGCAAGAAGCATTAACGCCATATACAAAATAAATATCACAACAAAAGGAACAAAATACGAATTAGGAATTTTCTTCTTATATATAAATAAAAGAAGACAAAGAACAATAAATGCAATCATTAAAAATAAGTTAATAAAATAGTATGCTCCACCATATAAAAATAATAAACCATTTTCACCAGTATACATAATATCATAAGGCAAAACCATTCCCAAAATAATACAAGAAACTAAAGAAAGACAATACGCAATAATCCTGTATTTTAATAACTTATTATCATCTCCTTGCATCTTTTTAAAAATATTTTTAATAACTAAAACAACAACATAGAAAGTAAAAATAGACAACCAAAACATTGAAGAAATTATATAAATTGAAAAGCAAATATCAATAATCGACTTTCTATAAGTAAAATCAAGTGGCAAAAAACAAACTGAAGCATAGCTTAATATTTCAAATATTAAAGGTAAAAAAACAAGAATCATCAATGCAAAAAACAATGAACTCGTACTTGTACCACTCTTCCTTTTTCGATAATAAATAATACTTAAAATTATCATAAATAAAAGTACACAAAAAGTAAAACCTGTACTATTAATAAATATTTTAAAATTATAGGTTTGATTAATAACATCTAATATCATATATACAACTCTCCTATCATAATAATTATATCATTAATATAAATAAAAAGCATTAAATTTTAATGCTTTTTATTATTTTTTAAAATTTTATTTCTAATATATTTTTTTGGATTTTCATAATCACGTTCACGAACATCTTCATGCGTAAAAATCATAGGTTCTGTTTCTATATATTGAATATCACCATTATCATCGTACCAAATCTTAACAAAATAGTCTCCCATCAAATTAGGAAGTTCGTTTTTCATCATAAATGATGATTGATCAACATTACACGGACATAAAAGCAAATGAATATTTCTATATAACATATAATAAACTTTATGGTAATGTCCTCTCAAAGATAAATTAGGTTTTGTATTACTAGGCATTTGATCAATACCATTTTGAGGTTTTGTAGATAATATTCTAGAAGTCCCACCACCCGGATGAAATAATTCTATCTTACAATTATCATAATAAACATACCCTCTATCTTGACCTAAAAATTCAACATCACTACGTCTTTTTTCAAGTTCTTCTCCGAAAACAAAAGGACCATAATTAAATGTATGACTTTGATCATGACTTCCAGTAATAACTTTCCATTTCATACCAGGATACTTAGGTAAATTTTTTGCAGTATAATCAACCTGTGCAGTAGCACCGAATAAAAATACTTCACCAACATGATTAGGTCTAACTCTTGAATAATCTCCATCAGATATATCTCCAATATGAAACATATCAGTAATTCCCCTGTTATATGCTTCATATGCAAAAGTATTTACCATGCTAGGTTGACACCAAATACTACCATAATGAGTATCAGATACAACACCAAACTCTCTCATATGTAACTCTTCTTTTGGAGGTTTAACTTCATAATGACGTCTTTTTTGAAAAAATTTACGAACTACAAGTTCATTATTAATTTCAACAATTTCTATTTCACGACCATATTGTTGAAGCATATCTATAATACCAAAAAGTTCATTTTCACTCATACCAAGACGTTCTTTTAAAGAATTAAAACTTTCTTCTTTTTTCATCATTCTATATAACTTATCAAGTCTGTCAAAAAGCTCGCTACCACCACGTCTTCTATTATTTTTCTTATATACAAACTCATCTTCCTCACCTTTACCAAGATATAAAGGTTTAACAGTTAAATAATTTTCCTTACTTGGTAAATAATATGGAGACAAAAACGAATTCAATTTAGACAATTTACCAGTTTTAGTATAATTAATATCAAATGTATAAGACCCCATTGTATTTTGTTGACTTAAAGCTTTCATTTTAGGAGTTCTCTCAACAACAGATGGAATAGCAAATATTCTAGTATCTCTAATTTGAGGAAACTCCTGAGCAGTAAGAGTACCACCTAATAAAATCGCATCATAATCCTCATAACTTGACATACTTCTACTATATTTTTGAGGAGAATAAGCAATCGTATATGATTCTCCTGTTTTCTTTAAACTTTCAACTTTAATACAAACATTATTAAAATGTAAATTACAATTTTTAGGACCCAAATATATCATATCTTCTCTTTTAGAAGCAATATATTTACCAACATCCAACTCTTTTCCCCAAGTATGATCAGTATCACCAGTAATAAATAAAGTTTGAATTCCCTCAACACATGGAAAATATTTAATCAAATGATCAGCTTGACCATAAGCATCATTAGAAATCAAACTTTTTCCAAATTTAGTTTCTTCAGTTTTATTATATTTACCTTCAAGTAAATTACCAGCTACTATAACATAACTTACACCTTCATGAGCAAATTTTCTATAAATGTCATTCAACATAGCAATTTGTTCGCTTTTACTACCAAATCTTAAATCAGAAATAACACCAATCTTAGTATGATTATCGTCTGTTTTAATTCTATAAACATTTTCTTTAGTAAAATCTGGTTGATGTGAAATTGATAATTTAACATCATCTCCAACATCAGTAAAAGTAATATTAACCCCACCATCTTTTAATTGTTTAACATATCCAAATAAATCATAACTACTAATTTTTAATTCCTTAGATAAGTTACTAACACTTTCCCCCTTAGCTAAACGTTCTGATAAAATAGACAAGATTTCATCAGAATTGAATTCTTGATTTGAATTCTTTTCTTTATTCTTTTTAACTGACATATTACCTCCCGAAAAAAAGGATGTAAATAAATCACAAAAATATTTATTCACATCCTTTCCTATCATCACCTATTTTAAGAATACTATAAGAAAAAATTTTTTTCAACTAAAAAACATTTTTTTTACAACATATTTATTTTACATATTCACTACATGGAGCAAATGTTTTTCTATGTTCTTCTATAATACCATATTTACGAATTGCTTCTATGTGAGCTTTAGTTCCATAACCCTTATTTTTCTTAAATAAATATTCTGGATGTTTTTTATCTAACTCATCCATCATTCTATCTCTAGTGACTTTAGCTATAATGCTTGCAGCTGCAATACTTTGACTCTTAGCATCCCCTTTTACAATTGATGTACTTGGAATATCTAATTCAAGTTTAACAGCATCAATTAAAACATGTTCAGGTTTAATACTACATTTATCAATAGCTTCCTTCATTGCAAGTTTAGTTGCTTCAAGAATATTAACTTCATCAATAACTTTCTCACTAGACATACCAATCCCAACACCTAAAGCATCTTTCATAATAATATCAAAAAGTTTTTCTCTCTTTTTTTCACTAATTTTTTTTGAATCATTAATTTCTTCATTGTAATAATCAACTGGCAAAACAACACATGCACACACAACTGGACCAACAAGTGGACCACGACCAACCTCATCTACTCCACCTATTAGTGTTATACCATTTTTATAAAGTTCGTTTTCAAAATCTTTCATTTTATACCTCTACAAACTATTCTAACATAAAAAAAGAGAATTAACTCTCTTTTTTTATATACACTCTATATAAGTATCATTTAAACATCTAATAGAACACAAACAATTAATATTCATAGTAAATATTGAATCTGTTGCAACATATGGATAAACACTTGTAGTATCAGGATTTGTAGTAAGAACTCTAAATGTTGCACAACATCCATCAATCTTTTCAACTCTAAATACATTACTAGTATCATCTGTTTCAGTTCTACTTGTTGGCATACTCCAAGCAACGCCATTACTTCCACAAGCATAAATCATTATAGGCCTTGTATTACAAATTATACAGTTAGGACCACCACCAAGAGCAGGTCTATCACAAGAAAGCAAACAACTATCAGGACAAGCATTATTTTGAAGCACATTTATAACTTGTAATATTTCTTGGATACAATTACTATTATTATCACAATTATTACACATACAATCACTCCTTTATCTTACACTATAAAGTATGTATAATTATCAAATAAAGTGATAAAATTTGCCCAAAAAAAAGAGAACTTATTAGTTCTCATAAACACTAACTTGTTTTTTATCTTTTCCTTTTCTTTCAAACTTAACGATTCCGCTAACTTTAGCATATAAAGTATGATCTTTTCCCATACCTACGTTAGTTCCTGGATAGATTTTAGTTCCTCTTTGACGATAGATAATAGATCCACCCTTAGCAGTTTGTCCATCAGAAAGCTTAGCTCCTAATCTACGACCAGCTGAATCTCTACCGTTTTTAGTAGAACCTACACCTTTTTTAGATGCGAATAATTGTATATTCAAATTCATTTTAATCATGGCTTTCCTCCTTAATATCAATATTTTTATCATAACTATCTCTTAGTTCATACATAAGATCAACTAGAGTATTAAGTAAACTATTAGTTATATTATCTTTCTTAATATTAACAATTTTCAAATCATTAGTATCAGTATAACTAATAGCATCCTCATCGATATTAACAATAGAATTAATTGTAGTAACTATCATTGTACTAAAAGAAGCACAAACAATATCTTTACCATACTCAGCATATCCTGCATGACCAATACATTCTATCTTATCAATGATATTATTATTCTTACTAATTCTTACTTTAATCATTATTTATTAATAGACTTAACAAGAATCTTAGTATAAGGTTGTCTATGTCCTTGAGTTTTTCTATATTTTTTCTTAGGTTTGTATTTAAATACTAAAACTTTCTTTTGTTTACCATGTTTTAATACTTTAGCAACAACCTTAGCTCCTTTAACAGTAGGAGTTCCTACTTTACCATCAACATATAAAACTTCATCAAAAACAACTTCGCTATCTACTTCATTGTTCAACTTTTCAACATATAGTTCTTGTCCTTCTTCAACCATATATTGTTTTCCACCAGTTACAAATATTGCTTTCATATTATTCCTCCTTCAATAAGACTCGCTTTTAAGGTAAAAGTTTGCACTTTATTTATAAACCTTTTCGATGCGGTTGTAGAGAAAGATTTCTACAAACATGGATATTTTAACACATATATTTAAAACTGTCAAACTATAATTAAATATTTTATAAATAAAAAACTATATCAATAGATATAGCTTTTATTATTAATTTCCTAAATCTAATAAACTAGACATTTGAGTTGTAAAATCATTATTAGTATTTCCATAAGAATTTAAATTCTATTTAAAAGAAGTAGATTTCAATGAATTAGATAATAAACTTAGACTCCAGTATTATAAGAATTAAAATATTTTTTTAAAAAACTACTTTCAAATTCATTATTTATAATATGATAACAATCCCTCTTAAATAAATTAACATTATTAATAAACTTATATCTTTTAAAATGTAATTCTTTATATAATCTTTCTAATAAAAATTTATTAAATTTATATTTAAAATTAACTACTTCAAATAAAATACTTTTAATAAAGAAGATAAAAATTAGAAAAGATAAAAAAGATAATTTATAAATCAAAAATATAAACGAAAATAAAATTGAAATAAAACAAGTTATTTTAAAAGATAATTTATAATTAAATAACAAATCAAAAAATAAGTTTAAAAGTTTACCCCCATCTAAAGGAATAATTGGTAAAAAATTAAATGATATCAAAAAATAATTAATCCTTTTAAACAAACTAAAAACATGAATACTTACATAAGAATTTAAATATAAATATCTAACTATAATAAAAAATATAATTTGAAATAAAATACCACCTATTAAACATAAAAACTCTTTATATATTTTTAAATTAATATCAGTTTGCAAAATACTAATACCACCAAAAGGATAAATTAAAATATTTAATACTTTTACTCCACACAATGAAGCAAAAAAACAATGTCCAAGTTCATGAATTAAAATAACTATTAACAACAAATAAATACATTCAAAATAACCAGCAAGAAAAAATAATAATAAAAATATATATGTTGAATCATGTATTTTAATTTTCATTTTTTACAGGTTTATCATCTTTATATAATACGTAATAATAAAAATCACTTAAACTTTTTCCTAAAACTTCTCCTTTTTCAACATAATCATATATTTTAATTTCTTCACTAACATTACCATATAAAGCATAATATCCATTACTTTGCTGAACCATAACTATATTACCATAACCTTCTTTTTCACCAATAAAAGTAATTATCCCAGAATCTCTCATAATAATATTTTCATTTTCACTAACTAAATATTTATATCCATCTTTATATTCAATAACAGATTCCATTTCATTAAAAACAGATGTTTCTTCCTTTTTATTATAAACACCAGAAATCTTATCTAAAAAATTATTAATCTTACTAAAATCCATCGTATTATTCAAAACATCATTAATTAAAAAATTTCTAAAAGTAGAATTACTATTACTTATAATAATTACAATCATAGTAAAAATAATAACTGTATAAAATTTAGATAAAATGATTTTAAAAACACTACTCTTTTTAGTATTATTTTTATTTTTATATTCTTCATATGTCATAATAAATTATATTAATTATTTATGCATATATTCATAAAAACTAAAATACTTTTCATTACCAAATATTATATGATCAACAACAGGAAGAGCCATAATATTACCAATCTCCATTAAATACTTAGTTATTTCATTATCCTGTTTACTAGGACTAGGATCACCAGATGGATGATTATGAATAACTATAATAGAATTAGCACTTTCTAAATAAGCATGTTTAAAGACTTCCCTTGGATGTACACATGATGAATTTAAAGTACCTTTAAACAACATTTTATAAGAAATTAACTTACTCTTCGAATCTAAATAAATCGCGTAAAAATACTCTTGTTTCTTATCTAAAAATAAATCTTTAAAATAATTAAAAATAACATTAGAGTTATTAAGCAAAACATCACTCTTATCAATACAATTATAAATACGTTTTCCAATCTCAACACAAGCAATAAGTTCTATAGCTTTAACACTACCTATTCCGTCAATCTTAATAAGTTTATTATAACTAATATTTTTTAAATTACTTATTTCACCTATTTCATTAAGTAAAATCATAGCAACAGTCTTAACAGAATACTTTTTAGTACCACTTTTTAATATTATGGATAACAATTCTTCATTCGATAAAGAACTAACCCCATGCTTTAATAATCTTTCTCTAGGTCTTTCATTATTTGGAATATCCTTAATTTTCAATAAATACATATTTCCTCCATATTTATTATTAGTAAAAAAGTTATCAAAACACTACAAAAAGAATAAACTTTCTTATGAAGAAAAACATATTAATATCAATATTTCTAATAATATTTTTAATAAATTCAAGAGTAATAATAGACACAGTTAAATCAACATCAATATTATTTTTTAACAATATATTTATATCACTATTTCCATTCATGATATTAAGTGAAATTCTATTTTATTTTGACTATCACATATTCATAAAAAATACATTTTTAGGAAAAATATTAAATAAATTATTTAATTCAAACGAAATAATTACAACTATATTTATATTTAGTATCTTCTCATCAAACCCAAATAACGCAGTATACATAAAAACAATGTTAGACAATAAACAATTAAACGAAAAAGATGCTACAAATATTTTATGTTTCACATATTTTCCATCAATACTATTTACTATAGCAACAATTGGAATAATTATATTTAATAACATAAAAATCGGAATAATTCTTTATTTAAATTGTATATTAAATAATATATTAATAGCTTTATATTTAAAAAAAGAAAAAATCACATATACAAAACATAACAACATAAACAAAAAAGAAACATTAATAAATACAATTAAAAACGCAATAATAAAATCAATTAATAATTTATACATTATACTAGGAGTAATAATAATATTTTCAATAATACTAAATTTAATAAAAAAACTAATAAAACCAAATAATATAATAATATTAATAATATCTTCATTTTTAGAATTATCAAATACAATAAACATAATAAAAAATATAGAAATAAATTTATATTTAAAATTATTCATAACATCATTCTCATTAAATTTTAGTGGATTATCTATATTATTTCAAAGTTTTACAATATTAAATAATTATAAATTAAACATAAAAAAAATATTAATTATAAAATTAATATTTTCTCTAATTACAAGTATTATCTTGATTTCCATTTTGCATATAATCTAGGTGAAGTCTCATCAACAGATGAATCAAAATATGTTGAAGTAATTTTAATATTACCAAGAGCATCAATAACATCTATTTCATTACCGTTAGTATGATTACTATCAGGATCATAATAATATCCATCAAACACATAACTAGAAGGTTCAGTCTTAGCATCAACAGGAGCATGACATACATTTGTAAGTTCTGTTAAAACTGCATCCGAATTAATCTTATTATTTGAATGATCATTTAAGTCACAAGAAGAAACATTAAACTTATCAATTTTAGTATAATAACTACCCTTTCTAATGCTAAATCCAACACCATATCTTACACAAAATTCATCAATTAATTGATTAACTTTTTCTATATTAGAAGAACCAGAAAAGTTATCAAAATCAAAGCAAATCATATTTCCTACTTGAGTAGAATTCTTATCGTAAGACGAAGTAGAAGATAAATTAATATTATAACTACTATCCATTACACTTATACCATCATTTATTTCAATAGAAATCAATGATAAACTATCAATATAATCACTAGACCTACTTGTATTTTCATAAAAAATATTATGAAATGTTAATTTACCAAAATTATAACCTGTAGTTCTTATTTTATTACTTCCTTGTACAAAAGTACCAGCAGCAGTTTCAAAATATAAATCTTTTTCCTTTAATAAAGACAAAGTTTTAACATAAATATTTTCTCTAACTCCATTTGTTACATCAGAATATCTTAAAGAAGTAGATATTTCTTGTTGTGAGCATTCGCAGCTTGCTGAATAATCAGAACCACTCTTATTAACTTCACATAAACCACTTAAATAAACATCATTACCTGATTGCATTTCTTCACAATAAACTTGACTTGAAATACCTCTTGTAGTTGGAGTACTACCAGTACCAAGTAAAAGATTTTTAATAGCCGTAGCATTTGCAGGAGCACCTGTTGTTTTAAAATAATCAGCTAGACTGATATACTGAGCATTAGTACTATCTTCAGTATATCTAATAACTATATTTTTTAAATAATCAGTTTTTTTCTTTTTATATTCATCATCTGTTGGATTTAAACCAAGATTAGATAACTTATTTTCATATTGAGATAAATAATAACCCCATGTTTTACTTGTCTGAACAGGATAAATTTCAATTTTACGTTTTTGATTATTATTTAAAGTAATATCACAATAATCACCATAATATGTACAATCCATATATCGGATTCCACCATTTTGAGCAAAATCATTATTTATTATCCTCGCTAAAGAAGAACTAAAAACTAAAGCATCTGTATTTTTAGTGGCATCTTCATAAGCATTTCTCAATTTGACTAAAGAAGCAAGCATTGAAGTAAGAACAACACTTACAAGTATAATACTGACAATAACTTCAATTAATGTAAATCCTTTCTTATTCATAACTCCTCCTATAATTCAATTGAAGCATAATAATAATCTTCATTTCTATAAAATACACCTATCATATATTGTACAGGTTCTTCACATTTAAAATTTGGATCACTATCATCATGCAAACCTTGTTTAACAACGCGTCTTACTTTACAATTACCATTTGCATCTCTTACACACATACAAACACCAGGGGTTTCTACAATACAATCATCTAAATTATCACTAACAACATTTTCAAATTGAACATAAACATTTTCTGTATGACATTTTTTTAACGATTTCATATACTCAATAGTACCATTATCAATATATTTTGTTGCTTCATCTTGTTTTAAAGTATGAGCAATATCTTTAACAATATATAATTTATTCAATTGCATTTGTTCAAAAACAACTGAACAGTTCCCTTCACCAGTAACTTTTTTATCAAAACTACTTGAATTAACATTTGTAGTACCATTAGTATTACCAAATATATTACAATAAGTTTCTATTGCATCACGATGAGCACTAGGAGTAAGTTCTTGACATTTTGAAGTACAGTCATCATTTGGAATATCAAATTTTAAAATACCTAATTTTTCATAATCATTAGCACCACTACTCGTATTAATTACTAATTGATCAACAATTTTTTGATAATTATCTTTTTGAGTAGTACCTAAATTAGTAATAGCATAAAGTAAATATTTATCAGAAATTCTATCATAATATTGTTTTTCATATGATTTAGTAGTAACCAATGTATAACTTGCAAGCATTGTAGTTAAAGCAACTGTTACAAGCATTAAAATAATAATTGTTTCTAAAAAAACAAAACCTTTTTTTCTCATAACTCACCCCTAATTAAGCATATATGGTTCATCAGCTAAACCAGAACCATAACTAACTCCAACTTCTGATTCTATAGAAATAACAGGTCTAATCCCAAGTTGAGTATTAACATCTGTAGGAACAACTTTACCATTGCCATCAACACTATAAACTTTAGCAGTTCCATCAAAACTTGAAGGAGACATTGTCCAATAACCTGAACCTGATTTCAAAAAATATCCATCGTTATTTTCACTTAAAGAACCACCAGCCATAATAATTTCTGAAGCTGTTGGAAGAGCAACCGCAAAATTTAAATTTGTTACATCATCAGAACCACCGGCATAACCATCATCTAACATATATTTATCATAAAATTTTGGACAAATATAAGTAACCATATCTTTTTGTGTTTTATATCCATAATTTGTACTTTTTGTTGAATAACCACAAGGTTTTTCATCAGGTATAGTTGAAACCTCAACACATTCATATTGTCTATCATTACAATAAACAACATCTTCAACTTCTTCATATCTTGATGCTAAAAGAATATCATCAGTAGAAGTTCCAGTATCTACTCCGCCAGCATCATACCCATATCCAAATTCTGTATACTTATATAATGAAGTATTTCTAAAATAAAAATCTTCAACAGCTGACTTAATATCACTATTATTTTGAGTATCATAATGAGTAGCATCAAAACTAGTAGAACCAGCAGTACCATATGTATAACCTACATAAGCATTATCATTATTATTTCTATTGTATTGTCCCCTATAATCAGCAACAGTATTATATGTATTTCCTTCTACATAATTATTTATAGTATTATTAGTGCCATCACACTTACCATCATTATAAATACCATTATATAAAAGTTTAATACTTCCATTTTCTGTCGTTCTAAGTACTAGCCAACACATCTGTTTTACTGTAGCATCATCTATTTCATTACCAATTCTTTTAAATTGATAACCAAAAACAACATTATTATTTTCAACATTTCCTCTGAAAAAATAGATTTTACCACCAAATCCATTATTATCTTCATCAGTATATTTTGGTTCTTCAGTTTCATCTAGTCCATTTTCATCAATATAAAAAAGACCTCTTCCATTATTTAAAGCAGAACCAGAAATTTTATCCCATTCAATTCTACTTGTTTCAAGAGCAACATTATCTCTTAAAATCGCAGTAAGTAAACTTGTTTTAGTATTCTTAGTAATACCAATATCCTCTGCTACTTGTTCATCCAAAGCTTCTATATAAGTATTTTTTTGTAAATACAAATTTATAATAGAAACCATTAGAAATAAATATATTACAAGGAAAGAATAAACTAAAGCAGTAGAAATAAATCCATTTTTATTTTCCATATTAAAAACTCCTTATTATGAAATAATTATACAACAAATAAAAATAAAAATCTACACTTGTAAATTATTATTTTTATTAATAAATTTTAATGTTTTATAAATATATTTAAAAATATAATTTATATTTATACAATCATTAAACTCATCATTATATATTTCAATTTTAGGAGTTATGCTAATAAGAACATAAAATAATAATTTCTCATTATCATTAAGAGCAAATATATTATTATATTCATTAAATAACAAATCAAAATTTAAATTATTAAATTCTTTTTTATATAATATATATAAATCAAGAACAGGAGTATCCACCATTGCCCTATCAAAACTAATTAAATAAGGTTTATCAGAAAAAATAAAATGATCAAGAGATAAATTATTATGAACAACACAAACTCTATCACTCAAATTATTTTCAACACTTTTAAACCATTTTTCAAGACTACTAGAAGCAAAATCAAGAGATTGAACTATAATACTATAATTTCTAGCAATTAAATAACTAGAAGGCTTCATATACTTTTCAAACTCAATAGATTCAATCATATTATCATAGTATTCTTTTAAATAATTAATGTTACCAAGTATCAAATCATATATGTTTTTATATTTAGAAGAATCAACATCTATATATTTTTGAGTCTTATCATGCATTAAAGCAACAACATTTATAAAATCAATACCACGAATTCTCTCAAAACAATTTTTACACTTTAATAATTCATATCTAATATACTCTTCATCATAAGAAAGAATATTACAATAATTATCAAAACCACACATATCAAATATAGAATAAATTTCTAAAACATTTTGATTATATTTTTTTAAAACACAATCATCACATAAAATAACATTATTTTTATATTTACTCATTTACATAAGGAATAACAAGTTTATCACCAATATTTATATTAGAAATATCATTATATTCTTTAATGTCATTTATATTAACATTATATTTATTACAAATACTATCAATCGTATCATTTTGTCTAACAATATATACTTTATATTTATAATATTTTTTATCTTCATTAATTATATTATTAGTAATATTATTTATTTCTATATCATTATCTTTAATTTCAATATCCTTATTCTCTATTTCAATCTCATTATCTTTTATTTCAATATTATTATCTATATCAATAAATTCAATATCATTAACTACATCATCCTTTTTCTCAAAAAACTCCTCCATATTAAACACTTCTTCTTTCATTTCCTCACACGACAATAAAAGTTCAATATTAACACTTAAAACATCTTTATTAAATTTATATTTAAAGTCATCAATCTCTATTTTTAAAGACTCTTCTTTTATTTTTTTACTAAGAGCTATTGAAAACGGAATAGTATACAAAAACTCTTCATAATTAACACTAGCTTCAGTCATTTTATAACTACCACTAACTTCAACAAATCCTTCAACAATATCATTATTAATTTTGTAATCATGTTCTAAAGAAATACTAGTAATCTCACCAATTCGTGTTTTAAAAATAATATCCTTTTTCAAAGGAATAATTTCATTCATATATTCTCCTTTCACTTAAATATATGAAAAAAAATATTCTTTATGAGAATATTTTTAATCAAAAATCATTTCATATATTTCTTTATAATCATTAACAGCAATATAATTAATATTATCAGTTAAATCTTTATCTATATATGAAATCTCACTAATATTATTACTTGGTATAAATAACTTTGAAATACCATTTTTAACACAAGCAATACTTTTTTCTTTAATACCAGATACCATTAATACTTCACCCTTAAGAGTTATTTCTCCAGTCATTGAAATACTACCATTAATAACTTTATTTTTAATTAAAGATAAAATTGCACTAGTAATAGCAACACCAGCACTAGGTCCATCTTTATTTGTAGCATTCTCGGTAAAATGAACATGAATATCACGATTAGAAAAATAATTTTCATCTATTCCAAAATACTTATAATTACTTTTTATATAACTAATTGAAACATTAATACTTTCTTTCAAAACATCACTCAAAGATCCAGTACAAATTACTTTACCATTTCCACTAAAAGAAGAAACTTCTATATTTAAAGAAATACCACCTACACTACTACAAGCAACACATTTTATAACACCAGGATAAATAACTTCATCATTATTAAGATGAGCATATAACGGATTTTCTAAATAATTTATTAAATCACTTTCACGAACTCTAACACTAACTATTTTACGTGATGTTTTTATATGAGAAGTAATAATTTTACGAACAATTTTATTTATACATCTCTCAAGTTCACGAACACCATTTTCATTAGTATAATATTTTATAATTTTATCAATTGAATCACTCTCAAACTTAATAACACTTTTACTCAAATTATGCATTTTTAATATATTTGGAATCAAATAATTTTCACAAATATATTTTTTTTCATTAAATGAGTAACCAGTTAAATTAATAATTTCAAGCCTATCAAGCAAAGCACTTGGTATACTACTAATATCATTGGCTGTTAAAATAAATAAAACCTGGCTTAAATCAACTTCTTCATCTATATAATTATCAATAAACTTAGTGTTTTGACTAACATCAAGTATATCAAGAAGAGTACTAGCAGGATCTCCTTTATAATCCTTCTTTAATTTATCAACTTCATCAAGTAAAAATACAGGATTCATACTACCACATTTTATCAATGAAGAAATTATTCTACCAGGGCTAGATCCAATATATGCTCGTCTATGACCAACGAGATCAGAAGAATCACTCATCCCACCAAGTGAAATTTTAACAAAGTTTCTATTAAGTGCATGAGCAATTGATGAAGCAAACGTTGTCTTTCCAACACCAGGAGGACCAACTAAACAAATAATCGGAGTATTAACATCATCACTAATAGATTTAACAGCAATATATTCAATAATTCTATCTTTAGCACTTTTAAACGAATAATGAGAAGCATTTAATCTCTTTTCAATTTTTAATAAATCTTTTTCATCTTTTGTTATTTTTCCCCAAGGAATATCAAGTAAATATTCAATATAATTTCTTATAACACTAAAGTCAGGACTCATTTCACTTGTAGAATCAAGCCTATGAATTTCTTTTAATATTTTATTTTTTATTCTAACAGGTAAATTAACATTGTTAACTCTGTCCTTTAAACCAACAATATCATCTTCTCTATTTAAAGAGTCCCCAAGCTCATCTTTAATGATTTTTAATTTTTCTTTTAAAAAATATTCTTTTTGTTCATTATCAAGATTAGTTTTAATTTTAGAATCTATATTACTTTCCAAATCAAGAACAGCATTTTCAATCGCAATTTCACGTATTAAAGTTTTGCTTCTACTAATAGAAGAAACATCAGTCATCAATCCAAGTTTTTTCTCAAAAGATAAATCAAGAAAACCACCTATTAAATCAGTTAACTTATCAAGAGAATTACTATCTTTTAATTCACTCATAATAGAATTACTAACATAAGGATTTTTATCAATATATTTTTCAAGTTCTAAAGTAAGCTTTCTATTATAAGCAATTTGCTCTACTTCATCATCAACATCATCTATACTAGTTATAATACTATCAAGAATATCTTTATCACTAGAATAATTTACATAATCTAATATATTTACCCTATATAAACCACTTATTATTAATCTAATATTTCCATTTGGCAAATCAATATTACTCTTAATCTTACCAACAACACCAACTCTAGGTAAATCAGAAGTATCAGGATTCTCTTCAAGTGAATTTAAAGGACAAACAACAAGAACCTCACCATCATGATAAAGTCTTGATATCTCTACTACTTTTTTACTAATCTCATTTTTAATTTCAATCCTAATGTCTTGAAAAGGAAGCAAAACTAAATTCTTTAGTAAAATAACAGGTAAATTACTCTTAATCATGTCTAGCCTCCTTTATATATAAGTATTTATTATAAAAAGAAAAAATTAAAACATCAATAAAAAAAGATGAAAAAATATTTTTTTTCATCTAAATATCTATTTTTTTCTTAAAATAGGTTTAATACTCTCTTCAATATTTTCTTTTAATATTTCACAACTTTGATTAAATTTACTTTGGTCTTCTTCATTTAAATAAAGTTTTATTATTTCTTTTATCCCATTTTTATTTATAACTGCTGGAACTCCAATATACATACCTTCTTGACCATATTCATTTTCTTGATAAGCAGATACAGTTAATATTGAATTTTCATCATTAACTATTGCACTTACCAATCTTTTTAATGACATCCCTATTGCATAATATGTCGCTTTTTTCTTAGCAATAATTTCATAAGCAGCTTGCCATACAGCATCATGTATTGCTTTTATTTCCTCTTCTGAACACCCCTTTTCCTTAGCATATTCCATTAGTTTTTTACATCCAATATAGCAATGTTCCCATGGAACAAGTGAAGAATCTCCATGTTCACCTAAAATATACGCATGTATACTTTTACTAGAAACTTCAAAATATTCAGCAAGTAATTGTTTTAAACGAGCAGTATCAAGTATCGTACCAGAACCAATAACCTTTGACTTATCTAATCCAGATGTTTCATATACTACATATGACATCGTATCAACTGGATTTGAAGCAATTACAAATATTCCATTAAAACCACTATCCATTACATTTTCAGTAATTGATTTCATAATCTTAGCATTTTCAATAGTTAAATCCAATCTAGATTGACCAGGTTTTTGCGCAAGCCCTGCTGTTATTACTACAACATCAGCATCCTTACAATCATAATACTCTCCTGCTCTAATTTTTATTTTATCAGGGGCATAAGGTAATCCATGATTCAAATCCATTTCCTCCCCTACAGTTTTATCTTTGTCAACATCAATAAGTACTAATTCATCTATACCACCTTGATTTAAAAATGAATAAGCCATACTCATACCAACAAAACCAGTACCAATAAGTACTACTTTTTTTGTGTCCATAACATCACTCCTTCCACTATCCATATAACTATAACATAACAAAATTATTTTATCAAATAAAAAAGCATAACACATGTTATGCTCTATCAAAAGTAATACCTTTTATTTTTTCTTGTTTAATTGCATTAGTTATAAGTAAACTAACTCTTTCATAATCAACTTCTCCTCTAATAGGAACATTCTTCTTCTTAGAAATTTTTTCAAAGCATTCTTCTATTTCTTCATCAATATACTCCTCTATACCAAATTCATTCATTAAAATAGAAGGATAAAATTTACTAAGTAATTTAAGAATATGTATTGCTACAGTTTCTATAGTAAGAATTTCTTCTTTAATTATTGTCATACTAGCAACATTTAAAGCACAAAATTGATCTTCAAACTTAGGCCATAATATACCAGGAGTATCAACCAAATCCATAAATTCATTTATCTTAATAGTACTAAGTTGTTTTGTAACACCAGGCTTATTACCAACACCAACTATATTTTTACCAACAAGTCTATTAATTAAAGTACTCTTCCCTACATTAGGAACACCAACTACTAAACACTTAGCTTTTTTAGGAAGAAGCCCTTTATTAGCTCTTTTCTTGTTAAACTCAGTCATTAAATTTTTAACTTCATTAATAACTTTTTTATAATCATTAGAATTTTTAGAATCACAAGTTACACAAATGCTACCTTCTCTTTTATATTTTTCAATCCATTTACCAGTTTCATCTTTATCACAAAGATCATATTTGTTAAATACAATTATATTTTGTTTATCACGAGTTAATTTTTTTAAATCTGGTATTCTAGAAGAATATGGTATTCTTGAATCAATAACCTCAATAACAACATCTACCATAGATATTATCTCAGCTATTTGCTTCTTAGTCTTAGCCATATGACCAGGATACCACTGTATTATTTTACCTTTATTTTCATCCATTTTTATCACTTCCTTTTTCAAGACTCGAACACATATTATTATAACATAAAAAATAAGTTTATTACATTAACCTTCTATATCATTCCTTTTTATAAAATCATCATATACCCATTCAGGAGCATAGTCAAAAACGTGTATTAGTTCTTCAACCAATTCTTTTTTTGACATTTTATTTATAAACTTAACTGCGTTTTTATATTCATTTTCTTGATATTCTTCATACTCTTCTTGTAATCTATTTTGTTCATCTTCGAACTCTTTAGCACTTCCCGAAACAACACTAAAATACGTAGCAACAATATGTTTACAAATTATCCTCTTTCCATTTGCTAAAGGACAATTACAAGTTGATTTCCTTGGATTTTTCAAATTTAAATATACATTATATTCTTTAGTTCCACTAACAATACTAGTATATTCTATATCATTAATTTTTTTAATGTCTCTTATTTTCTTGCTTTTATAGTAATCTAATCCTCTCCAACATGATGAACCACTTGCACTTGATATAATTCCCATTTTCTTAATACCTCTGCTATCCTTCAGTTTCCTCTAATAACAAATCAAAGTCTGATTTATATAGTTTATCTTGTTTTATTCTATATTTTTCAAATTCAGTTAATGCTTTATCGCAAGCTATTTCGTGTGATATTTTACCTGCATCATTTAATATATCTCTATCGTCAGATAATAAAAATTTATCTATCCTAGTTGCCCAATCTTCCATTGTCATTGGAATATGTCTTCTTGCTCTATTTTCAGCAATTTCTAAAAAAGCACTTACAATACCTTCTAAATCTTGTAATTCATCTTTTGATAAATAATTTTTAGCAATAATTACATCTGATTCCATAATTTTTCCATTAGGAGATTTTTTCCAAGAAGTAAGTCCCATATTTTCTTTTTCTGAATCCGCTCTGTTATATATAATTTCTGCTGCAGTTTGACGAGATACTGCATAATGCATTTTATTTTGAACTTTTTTAAAAAACTCTATTGATATAGGAGACTTAGAATCATAGTCAATGCTTGTCGCATAAATATCAGTTATTTTTTGATAAAATCTTCTTTCCGATAATCTTATTTCTCTTATTTCTTCTAATAGTTTTTCAAAATAATCTTTATCTATAAAAGAACCGTTTTTCATTCTTTCTTTATCTAAAACATAACCTTGAATTGTAAAAGTTTTTAATACATTGGTGGCCCACCTTCTAAATTGAGTTGCTCTCAAAGAGTTAACTCTATAACCTACTGAAATAATTGCATCTAAATTATAAAATTCAACATTTCTTTTTACTTGTCTATTACCTTCTTTTTGAACTAATTCCATTTTGGAATAAGTTGAATTTTTATCTAACTCTTTTTCATTATAAATATTAATTAAATGCTTTGCAATAGCTGGTTGTTCGACATCAAATAATTCTGCCATAGCTTTTTGAGTCATCCATAAAGTTTCATTTTCATATCTTACTTGTATTCCTTTATCTTTTTCTTGTAATTTAAATATTATAAATTCTTCAGTACTACTTCTAATTATTAAATCTTTTGCCATATTATTTCTCCTTTCTAAAATTTTCCTTGAATCGTAATTATCTATATTTTATTTAAAAAATTATCATTTTTACTAATAAAATGTAAAAATCTTTTTCTATAAATCCCTTGATTTATAAGGAGTTGTGACACTATTTCCAAAAATAACTTTCAGCCATTGTATTATCTTACCTTTATTTTCATTCATTTGGATCAACTCCTTTTTTAAAGTTCAAGCATATTATAACATAAAAAAGATAGATTTTGTATAAATCCACTCTATTTTTGCGTCAATTATCTTGGGTTAGTTTTTACAACATCAACCTTTAATATATAGTTGCCAGGTCATATGGCATTTCTTATATAATAAAAAAGAATAGATGTTTTCTATCTATCTTATAAATTGTAATTTGTTATTTAATTATAATATTTTTTCCTGTTTCACAGTGTTTATAAAATTCTAAAACATCTATTCCGTAATTTGGTTTTGAATATTCATATATACATAAATTCATATAATTATATTCATTATTTAATTCATCTTTTACAAATTTATTCTTAATATCTTTTAAAGCATCCAACTCACTGTCATAACCAATTATACCTCTATATTTTTCCCAAGAATGTTCAAACCAATAGTATTTATTATTCTCTTTGTATATTAAAAATGTATGTGTAGGACATTTGTCATTATCATAATGAACAATAAAATAAGTTTTAAATTCAATGTTCTTTTTTTCAAATAAATCCCTCTCTAATTCAACTTGATCCCAGCACACTCCAATTTTATTTTTTAAAACTTCATCAGGCGATTGTAATTTATAAAATTCTGAAAATTTATCATCAACATCATTGTGTATATCACCTTTAATATCAACATAACCATACTTGATATCATTCATCATGACTATTATATCATCCACCAAAGTAAACTACCTCACTTTCAAATTTACTATTTATATGTCTATCTAATCATATTATATCATACTTTTTTGTTAATTTTTCAATAAGGGTAGCTTGCAACATCACCTTAATAAATATATACAAAAAAAAGAAACTTTTTCGACGTTTTTAGATATTTTTTATAAAATTTTAAGTATTTTATATCAAAAGATGTAAGATTAAATTATTAATTTACCCTTATTTTATAAGAGTTTCTATAAAGGGTTAGATAAATCAAGCCCAAGCAGTTAATCGAAGTCTTAGGAAAACTTTTTTCTTCATTACTCATTATTATCACTTCCTTTTTATAATTTATTGCTTATTCAACCAATAATAGGGTTGTAATTCTTCTAATGTTTTAAATATTACACTATTATCTTTTGTTGAAATAGCACATTTAACATCTTTCCCCCAATAATATAATCTTTCTTGACATATGCCACAAGGAGATAAAATTTCATATTGTTCATTATCCTTTTGTCTACATATGCATAAAGAGTGAGTTACTTTTTTATTTAATTTATGCGCTTCACATATTGCACCAACCTCTGCGCATAAATCTGCACTAGAGTTGAAACATTCAGGCCAAATACTAATTAAATATTCACCTGTTTCTATTCTTAATACAGCAACTCCTCCTGCTTTTCCTTGTCCATATCTATAATTCAAAAAGTTTAAAGCTTTATCAAACATTTCTTTTCCAATATCCATTTCAAATCTCCTTTATAAAGTTTTCCATAAGTCGTTATTTCCCAGTTAATGGAACTCTTATGAAAACTTTTTTCCTCATTACTCATATTGATCTCCTATCTAAATATTACTATTATTTTTCAGCATATTGTGGAAGATTTGATGGTATATCACACTCTTCTACTGGTATTCCTTTTGTATCTAATATTTTCATCAAAGCAATACTCAATGCTGCATTTTGCATAACCCTTTTTCTC
>JAFUNE010000011.1 GCA_017473105.1 Bacilli bacterium
GAAATAGAAGAATCTAAAGTTGAAGAACCAAAAGAAAATAAACTTTCAAAATTAAAAGATAAATTCAAAAAGAAAGAAAAAGAAGAATCTATTTCAGAAGAAGTATCAAATACAGAAGAAATTAAAGAAGAAATAGAAGAACCTAAAGTTGAAGAACCAAAAGAAAATAAACTTTCAAAATTAAAAGATAAATTCAAAAAGAAAGAAAAAGAAAATATTTTTGATGATGAAAGCAATAATCAAATTGAAGAAATATGTGATATAACAGAAATAGTAACTGAAACTCCTATCCACATGTCTAAAAAAGACAAGACTAAAAAAATAATAATAGAAATGATAGGTGTAGTAACTATCACAATACTATTATTTATATGGATGTGGATAAGCGTTTTATTTTTGGCAAGTCTATTTGCATATTTAGATGGTATAAAACTATATGGTTTAAGTATAGCACTATTAGGATTGGTAATTCTTTCATATTGGATTACAATTATGATTAATAGAATGATATTTAAGAAAAAAAATAATTATAAGAGAAACCTTATAATTGTAATATCATCAGTATTTGTAATCGCAATTGGTATAGCATTACTAATATACCAAACATCCAAACTAGAAATAGAATCTGATGTTTCACAAAAATACACAATGACAACAAAATATGACACATATTTATTGCCAAGTGATGAAAAAGAGAAAATGTATATATTCTTTAATAGTAATTATGATACTCAATACATGGTGAAGTATGATGATAATTTAGAAGGCAAATTTAAATTAGAAGTAAAATACTATGAAAATTATTATGATTACAATCTAAAAAAATCATCAAATAATTTATATGTATCATTAAGTGTAGATTCAAGAGATAGAATTAGCGCATATATTGATGATTTTAAAGAAAATAAAATATACAATAAAGATGAACTTGCAAGATACATTGTTAAAATTACAATAAATGAAAAAGATTATCAAAGATTAGTAATTGAAAACTAATCTTTTTTAATTTGTTCTATTTTGGTACGTAATTCATCAATAGATTTTAAAATTAAATCTAAATCACTTTTATTGTTTGGATATAATTTATTTATAATATCTTTTGCTTTATTTATATCATAATAAAAAGGATTATAAATTGATTTAACTTCCTTTGAATTTATATTGATTCTAGTTCCAAGAATTCTTGATTCAATAATATTTTGACTTGCAGCATTTGTTAAAATAGTTTGACCTAATAAAATAATCCAGTTACCAATAGTGTTTTGTTCCGCTGAATTTAAATTATCAACAAGAATTAATCCAAGTATAAAAGCAAGTGAAGTAGAGTATCTTGGATTAGTATTAAATATATCATTGAAACTATTATTCATAATTAACTATATGTTTTTTTACAAAATAAAAAACTCAGATAAATCTGAGTTTATATTCAAATGGCGCCCGATGCAGGACTCGAACCTGCGACCTAACGGTTAACAGCCGTGCGCTCTACCGACTGAGCTAATCGGGCATTTCCTTTGACTACATGATTAATTATAAATTAATAATTTCCATTTGTCAACAAAAATATAGACTTTTATTACTAAAATTGATAAAATTAAGTAGAATGATGAGGGATTTTATGGATAATAATTTTGAAATTATAGAATTTGACAATAATTTAGAAGAAAAAGTTGAAAATTTACCATTAGTAGAGCCAGTTCAACAAATTGATGAAGTACCACCTGTTCAACAACCTGTAATGGAAGTTTTAGATTTATCTGAAGAAGAACCAGTTGTAGAAGCAACTCCAATTGTCGAAACAACACCAGCGGTTGAACCTACACCGGATGTAGCACAAGAAGAAGTTGTTGACAAGAAAATGAAAAAAGTTAGTATTCTTGAAACTTACGGAGAAAATTTAAGTAAAAAAGAATATGTTACTAATCCAGCAATTGGTAGAGATTATGAAATCGAACAAGCAATAGAAATATTATTGACTCCAGAGAAGAGTGCCTTATTAGTAGGTAAAGCTGGTATAGGTAAAACTGCAATAGTAGAAGGTATTGGTTATAGAATGGTAAATGGTACTATTCCTAATGCCCTAAAACCATATGAACTTATTAAAGTAAATATTTCTAGTCTACTTGGTGAAACAATTAGTGAAGGTCACAGCGAAAATAGACTTCAATTACTTGTCGATGAATTGAAAACTAAAAAGAATATATTATTATTCATAGATGAAGTTCACTTACTTGTTAATAGAAATACAGCAAATATGAGTATAGACTTTGCAAATATGTTAAAACCGGGATTAGACCGTGGTGATATTAAAATGATTGGTGCAACAACTGATGAAGAATATGAAGCATATATTTTAAGAGATAGAGCATTCTTAAGACGTTTCTTAAGAGTAGATGTATTAGAGCCAACACAAGATCAATGTACTCAAATTTTAATGGGAACATATAAAAAATATGAGAAGAGAACTGGTATTAAAATGGGATATACTGATTTCTTAAAGGAGAAGATTTTTAGATTTATTGTTGAAATGACAGATGAATATAAGAGAATTTATGAAATTGGAAACAGATATCCGGATGTAGCACTAACAATTGTTATGAGTGCGTTCTCAATGGCACTATATGAAAATGCAGAAGAAGTAAGAATTAAACATTTTTACAAAGCGATAAAAAGAACAAAAGTTATTTACGATGATTCAAAAGTGAAAGAAATCGCAAGATTTAAAGAATTATTCAAAGATATAATTAATGAAGAAAATGTAGATTTAGATGTAATATAAAAACTTACAAAAGTAAGTTTTTTTATTTGTTTAAAAATAAATAATTAATTAATACTTTCTGTATAAAATTAAATATTTACTATACAAAAATAAAAAAATAAACTATGAATTTAATTTGAAAAATCAATTATTCCAATTTGAATATATTTATATATATGTGTATACTTTCTTCAAGAAAGGAAAAGTAAATGAATAAAGCAGTTAAAGTTAGAAATTTAAGTAAAACTATAAGAGGTAAAAAAATATTAAAGAACATTAGTTTTGATATATATGAAGGAGAAATAGTAGGATTAGTAGGACCTAATGGAGCTGGAAAATCTACATTGTTAAAATTAATGACAGGATTATATTCGATAGAAAGTGGTGACATTTTTTATTTTGATTATAATATGAAATACGATTTTGAAAGATGTATGGCAATAATAGGAACTCTTATTGAAACACCTGATTTATATAAAAATATTTCAGGATATGATAATTTAAAAATATTTAAAACAATGTTTAAGGGAATTGATGAAGAAACAATTAAAGAAATAGTACAAATAGTTGAAATGGAAAAATTCTTAGGTAAAAAATTTAAAACATATTCACTTGGTATGAAAGAAAGACTTGCAATAGCAAATGCTTTAATAAATAAACCAAGAATACTTATATTAGATGAACCAACAAATGGTCTTGATCCGATTGGAATTAAAAAGATAATAGAAATACTTAATAATATGAAAGATACTACAATAATTATTTCTTCACATATGCTTACAGAAATAGAAGGGATATGCAATAAAATTATATTTATAAATAATGGTGAAGTAGTAAATATAAAACAAATAGATAAAACAATAAAAAAGAAAAATGTAATGTTTGAGGTAGATGACTATAGTAAAGCTAAATTATTATTAAAAAATTATTGTATAAATGAAGAACTTGAGGTATATGAATCAGATGAAACAATAAGTAGACTAAACCAAGAATTGATTTTTAACAATATAAAAGTATATAGAATATATGAAAGTCAAAATACTTTAGAAAAAGAATTTTTTAAAATGGTGAATAATGATAAATCTAATACTAAATGAAATAAAAAAAATAGGAGTAATTAAAATAATATTAACATTTATTATATTTTTAATAGTAATAATTATTGTATATGAATTTAGTGATAATATGAAAAATACAATATTTAGTTTAATACCATTTGTAGGAATAATGACAAGCATATTATTTTCTGGGATTATTTCAGGTGAAATCGAATCAGGAACGTTTAGATTTTATTTAACTAAACCAGTATCAAGAAAGAGAATATATCAATCAAAGTTAATAACAATAATGATATATACCATTTGTTTATTAACATTTATTTTTTATATTTACAAAGTATTGTGTCAAAATATTGACAAGGAATATTTTGTAAAGTTTGTAAAGTATTCAAGTTCACTGTTAATAACAAATAGCATAATTATTTTTTTATCAACTATATTTAGAAATACGTCTGTATCTGTAGGAATATCAATATCATTATTAACATTTGGAATGTTGATAACGCAATTATTATTAGATATAAATTTAAATATAATACAATATACATTTTTACCATATTTAGACTTTTCGTTATTTAATGATATGAAAACATTAGAAGCAATGAATAAAATATATAATATAAACTTATCAATAAATAAAGGGATAATAATAAATGTAATATATACTTATTTAATATATATGTTAGGGATGACCATATTTATAAAAAAAGATATTAAAAATTAATATCCTTTATTTTTATAGTACTCTAGTAATTCTTTGAAACGATTATAATGAACAACTTCTCTCTGTCTTAAAAAACTAAGAGGAGCCAAAATACTCTCATCATCAGTTAAATCCATTAAGTTTTCATATGTAGCTCTAGCTTTTTCTTCAGCAGCCATATTTTCATGTAAGTCGACTATAGGATTTCCAGTTGAAGCTATGTAAGCACTAGTGTAGGGAACACCATTTGCATCCATAGGATAAATTCCTTTATTATGTTGAACATACCATGGCTCTAATTCATATTTTTTAATTTCATCAATACTAGCATCTTTAATTAATTGTCTTATCATAGTACAAATCATTTCAACATGACCAAGTTCTTCACAACCAATATCAGAGAGCAAAGCTTTTCCTTTCTCATCAGGCATAGTGAATCTTTGTGAAAGATATCTAAGCGAAGCACTAAGCTCACCATCTGGACCACCAAACTGAGTAACAAGTAACTTAGCAAGTTTTAAATTTTTACTTTTTATATTAATGGGGTATTCTAACATTTTTTCATATTTAAACATTACTTATTTCCTCCTTTATCCCAAGGCCAAGGATTATTTATCCATTCCCATTTATTTTCATCATTTGAACTAAAAGAACATAATGGACCATATGATTTTTCATATCGTTTTTTTAATTTCTCAAGTTCAGAAGACCATTCATTAAACAATTTTAAAATATTTTTATCATCATCAAATATATCTAAATATAAAACTAAATCTTTTAAAGCAAAAGTATACATTTGAATATTATAAAGTAATTTATCTTTTTCATTATTAACTTTTAATTTGTAAACATGATTTTTGTATTTAGAATAAATATCTTTAAACATGTTACCTTTATTAAAACCTTCATCTAAAGAATAAATGTTATTGTTTCTGTCAAATGTTATAGTATTACTATTATCATATTCAAAATAATTATTGCTTTGATCAAAATACATCTTATCACCTTCCTAAAGTATATTATGAATGAATTCAAAAATGGTGTGGATTATTTTAAAATGTAAAGTGAACAAAATAACTTGTATATAAAATTGTATTAATGATACAATAAATATGGTGATAATATTATGCAATACAAAATAACATCATACGATGAAAGTGAGACAATCGAATTAGCGCAAAATATAGAATCTGAAAAGTTTGCTAATATGGTAATATGTTTAGAAGGAGATTTAGGTTGTGGTAAAACTGTTTTTGCAAAAGCATTTGCAAGAGCTATGGGAATTACTGATAATATAACATCTCCAACATTTAATATAATTAAAGAATATTCAGGAGATATGAAATTATTTCATATGGATGTATATAGATTAAATGATATTAAACAAGACATTGGAATCGAAGAATACTTTACAAAAAAAGGTATTTGTATAATTGAATGGTCTGATTTAATTGAAGATATTTTACCTAAAAATAGATTGAATATGAAATTTAGAATGGTAGATGAAAATACTAGACAAATAGTAATAACTCCTCATGGAACAAAGTATGAAGATTTATGCGAAAGAGTTTTATAAACTCTTTTTTTTTATAAGTTTTTATAGTAGAATATTAATAGAATAGGAAGGTGTTTAAGATGAGAACATTAACTGACAATGAATTATATAATATAGATGCTTATTTTAGAGCAACTAATTATTTATCACTTGGTCAATTATATTTGAAAGATAATCCATTATTAAAAGAAGAATTAACAATGGAACATATTAAACCTAATGTTGTTGGACATTGGGGAACAGCACCAGGACAAAATTTTGTATACGTTCATTTAAATAGAATAATAAAAAAATATAAATTGAATATGATTTATGTTTCAGGTCCAGGTCATGGTGGTCAAGCCATGGTAGCTAATACATACTTAGAAGGAAGTTATTCTGAAATTTATCCAGAAATTACTGAAGATGAAGAAGGAATGAAAAAATTGTTCAAACAATTTAGCTTCCCAGGTGGAGTAAGTTCACACGTAGCACCAGAAACACCAGGAAGTATAAATGAAGGTGGAGAATTAGGGTATTGTCTTGCTCATGCATATGGAGCTGTACTTGATAATCCAACTCTTATTGCAGCATGTGTTGTAGGAGATGGAGAAGCTGAAACAGGTCCATTAGCTGCATCATGGCATTTAAATAAAATAACAAATCCATTAACAGATGGAGTAGTATTACCAATTCTACACTTAAATGGTTATAAAATAGCAAATCCAACAATTCTATCAAGAATTCCAGAAGAAGAATTAGTGAAATATTTTGAAGGATGCGGATATAAACCATACATAGTAGAATCTAATTCAACAAATAAATTACATGAATTAATGGCTAAAACATTAGATAAATGTGTTTCAGACATTAAGAAAATAAAATCAAAATCAAAAATAAATAAAAGACCAGTATATCCAATGATAATATTAAAAACACCAAAAGGATGGACAGGTCCAAAGAAAATAGATGGAAAATTAGTAGAAGGAAACTTTAGATCACATCAAGTACCTGTAGTATTAAAAGATCATCCAGAGAATCTAAGCATTTTAGATGCATGGTTAAGAAGCTACAAACCAGAAGAATTATTTGATTCAGAAGGAAAACTAATCAAATCACTAAAAGCACTCGCTCCAACAGGAGATGCTCGTATGGGAATGAATCCTCATACAAATGGTGGAAATCTGCTAGAAGAATTAAATGTACCTGATTTTAGAGAATATGGTATTAAATTAGAAAAAAGAGGTTCTATATTATCTCAAGATATGATGGAACTTGGAAAATTTATAAGAGATATTATTACATTAAATGAGCATAAAAAGAATTTTAGAATATTTGGACCAGATGAAGCTCTTTCAAATAGATTAAATCATGTATTTGAGTCTACTTGTAGACAATGGAATGGTATTACATTACCTCATGATGAATACTTAAATAGATACGGAAGAGTAATAGATTCAGTGTTATCAGAACATACTTGTGAAGGTATGCTAGAAGGATATTTATTAACAGGAAGACATGGATTCTTCCATACATATGAAGCATTCTCAAGAGTAATAGATTCAATGGTATCACAACATGCTAAATGGTTAAAAGTAACAAAAGAATTACCATGGAGAAGAGAAATTGCATCATTAAACTTTATTTTATCTTCATATGTTTGGCAACAAGATCATAATGGATTCACACATCAAGATCCAGGATTCTTAAATCACATTGTAACTAAGAAAGCAGACACTGCAAGAATTTATTTACCACCAGATACAAATACATTAATTTCATGTTTTGATCATTGTATCAGAAGTAAAGGATTAATAAATGCTATAGTTGCATCAAAACATCCAAGACTTCAATGGTTAAATATGGATGAAGCAATAAAACACTGTACAAAAGGTTTAGGTATTTGGGAATTTGCTAGTAACGATGAAGGAAAAGAGCCAGATTTAGTTATGGCATGTGCAGGAGAAAGTCCAACTATCGAAACACTAGCTGCAACTAAAATACTAAGAGAAAATTTCCCTAAATTGAAAATTAGAGTTATAAATGTTGTAGATTTAATGAAACTTGAAAGTCCAGAAAATCATCCACATGGATTAGATAATGAAGAATTTGACTACTTATTCACAAAGAAAAAACCAATTATCTTTGCATTCCATGGTTATCCACATTTAGTTCATCAACTAGCATATAAGAGAACTAATAAAAATCTACATGTTCACGGATATATTGAAGAAGGAACAATTACAACGACATTTGATATGAAAGTGCAAAACAAATTAGATAGATTTAATTTAGTTATGGATGCACTAAAATATTTACCACAATTAGGAGATGCAAGGGCAACATTAAATGAGTGGTGTAAAGATAAATTAATAGAGCATAAAGAATATATTCAAGAATATGGTGAAGATATGCCTATGATTAAAAATTGGAAATGGGAAGAATAGAAATATTCTTCTTTTTTTATATTGAAATTGCATAATTATTCTTAATATAATATAATAAATATAATAGAGAGGTAGTCGGATTATGAATGGATTAGATGTATTTTTATCAGCAACTGGATTGGTATGGTGTGCGCTTTTCTCACTTATAATGATAGGTATCGTATTTTTTATTAAAAATAATACCCGAAGTACAAAAATAGATGAACCGAGAAAAGTATTTATTTTTTTATATATCTTAACTTTGTTATTAATAATAAATGAATTTATATTACATCATGCATTTGAAATGCAATTTAAGTATCCGACTTACACATTGATAACCTCAAAAATATATGTCTTTATAGGACTATTGTGGAACTTTATAGTATTAATGTACTATATTATATTATATCTTAAGAAAAAGAATAAACTTGAATCAAGGAAAATACATAAAATACTAAATACAATAGTATTATGTATAATACTTATATTTTTTACAATTGTTTTATCATTTCCAGTAGAATATGTTTATGATAAATATGGTTTTTGGATATTATCAGGAGCATTAAATACTGTTTATAATAGATTAGCAATAGTATGTGATGCAGCATTATTATTATTTATATTAAAAAATAGAAACATTTTATCAAAAGATTTAGTTATTTATTCACTAATAATATTTGCACTTTATATTGGAAATTTATACTTAGAAGGAGCAATAGGGTATGCAATAAAAGATGCAATATTTATGTATTCATTATTTGTTTCAGTTTTATATTATACAACCGAAAGTCAAGACAAACAGATGAGTGAAGAATATGAAATTGCACGACAACAATCAGTAGAAATAGATAAACAAAAAACAAACTTCTTATTAAATATGTCACATGAAATAAGAACACCATTAAATACAATAATGGGATACA
>JAFUNE010000012.1 GCA_017473105.1 Bacilli bacterium
TGAGGAAGGCCTGGTATTTTTTTAATATTTCATATCTTTCTTTATAATCTTCTAAGGTTACAGGTTTAGGTAATTTTTCTTTTCTTTGATATTTTTCAGGGTATCTTTGTTTTTGTTGCCAATTAGAAACGGTACCTCTTGTCAAATTATATTTTCTAGCAAGTTCACGTACAGAATGCCCATTTTCTAATTCTTGTTTTATTATTGTCACTATATTATTATCCCACTTATTATGATTTAATCCTTTTTTTGTCATTAAAAATACACCTCCTTTCGGAAGCGTATTTTATCACTTTTAATTCGAACTGTCTTTTTTTATTGTGTCTACTCTAAGGGGTGCAGTTCATAATCTGTCTTTTTTTGTAAGTAAACAAAAAAAGGTTGACAAACTATTTTTTGTATGTTATTCTTGATTTGAATTTAAAGAGAGAGGAGTGAAACAATGAAGAAGTTAAATTCAAAATTAATTTTTAATGATGTTATGGTAGTCAGAAGTTGTGATTGTGAGAAACTTCTTTGTTTTTCACATATCGAAAGTAATAATTTAAGAAAGACTACCTGTTAAGTAGTCTTTTATTTTTGAGGAGGGATAAATGAAAAAGTTCAGTGAATTTAAACCTCTAATTAAATTATTATCTGAAGATAAGGGTAAGCTTATTATTGCAAGTGCTATTATTTTTTTATCAGGATTATCTGAAATTTTTACTGGATATTTAAATGGTGCTGCGTTAGAAGCTATTACTAATCTTGATATAATTAACGCTTTAAAATTTTTGGGTATATATTTTATGTTAGAACTTACTATTGATGGTGAACTTTTGCATTATGCTAAGTCAATTTTATATAAAATAGAAAGTGCTTTAACAAGGAAACTTGGTTATTTTACATATAAGAAATCACTTAATTTACCGGCTGTTGCATTTGAAGAAAAATCAAGTGGTGAAATTATTAATAGAATAACAAGTGATGCTGATACATTAAGTTTTGCATTTGGCAGAATTTTAAATATGATTTCTATGTTAGTTGCATCAATTATTATTATTGTTTATATATTTATGAATTCTTATATAATTGGTTTAGAAATTGTAGTTATGATTTGTATTATTTTTGTTGTTATTAAAATATTTAATCCTAAATTAAAAAATATTCATAGTGAGAGAAAGCAAGTACAAGATAAATTTACATCTTTGGTTAATGAATCTATTAGAGGTATAAGAGAAATAAAAACATTAGGTATTAAAAATAATTTAATTAAAAATACGCAGGTTATTATAAGGGAAATATATGATAAATCATCAGAAGAAATAGATATAAGTAAGAAGTTTAATATTATTATTTGTCTTCTTAAAACGTTAATGGAAGTGGGTGTATTTATATCATGTACTTTCTTGTTATATTACGGCAAAATATCGTTAACATTTTTTGTTTCTATGACATATTACATATATAGATATATGTGGTTTATTGAGAATTTAAATGAGCTTGCTCAAACATATAATAAAGTAAGTGTATCTATTTCAAGAGTAAATGAGATACTTGAAAATAAATTATATGAAGATGAAAAGTTCGGGAATAAGGATATTAAAGATATAAAGGGATATATAGAATTTAAAAATGTTAATTTTGGTTATCCGAATGAGGATATTACACTTAAAAATTTTAATTTAAAAATTGAACCAAATAAGAAAATTGCTATAGTTGGTAAATCTGGTCAAGGTAAGAGTACGTTATTTAATTTAATAACAAGAATTTTTGATATTAATAAAGGGAAAATCACAATTGATGGAATAAATATAAAAGATATTAATGAAGAATCTTTAAGAAGCAATGTTTCTATAATTAGACAAGAACCGTTTATATTTAATAAAACAATTATGGAGAATTTTAAGTTAGTTAATGAAAATATAACATTCGATGAAGTTAGAAAGTATGCTAAAATGGCGTATATTGATGATTATATTATGAGTTTACCAAATGGATATGATACTATTTTGGGGGAAGGTGGAGTAAATCTATCTGGAGGACAAAAACAAAGATTATCTATTGCAAGAACTTTATCTAAGAATAGTAAAATTATTCTATTTGATGAAGCAACAAGTGCTCTTGATAATGAATCACAGGAATTTATTAAAAAGGCTATTGATAACTTGGTTAAAGATCATACTGTTATAATTGTAGCTCATAGATTATCTACTATCATTGATGCGGATATTATTCATATTGTAGAAAAAGGAAAGGTTGTTGAATCTGGAAAACATAACATATTATTAAAGAATAGTAAGATTTATAAAACATTGTATGAAACTGAATCTTTAAATTCATAAGAATAGTTTATACTATTCTTTTTTTTGTATTAATGTTATAATGAATATGGTGAATTATATGATATATAAATTAGATAATAAACAATTTAGAGAAAAGCTAAGGGATTTTAGTAAAACTGTGTATGGTAAATGTATATTTTTATCTTGTTATCTTCCATTTATATTTGGTTTTATTATTACAATAATTTTCTTTTTGTATTTTAATAAATTTAATTGTTTGTGGTCACCACCATTTCTAATTTCTCTTGTATTTACAATATTATCTTTTTCTATAGGTAGTTATTGTTATTATAAGGAACTAAGAGTATTTATTAATAAATAGATTATATATTTAATATTTTGAAGGCGGTGTTTTAAATGAAAAAAAGATTATTTCTAGTTTTATTTAGTGGGTTTTTAATGTTGTGTATTACTGGTTGTGGAAAGCATGGAGAAATACATGAATATGATGAAGTTGTTGTTTTTGTAAATAATATGGAATGTGGTTCACATGATAAACATGTATCTTGCAATCTTAACGGTAAGTTTGAGTTGGTTGATACTAATGATGAAACAGATTATAAAGGTGATCCAGTGAGAACTTATACTTTAAAACATAAAGAAGATGGTTTTTCTTTTGACATAATATCTCATTATGCATGTACTGATGGTATGAGTATAGATGGCTCTTGTAATGATTATACATGTTATTTAAATGGGAATGATTATTATGATAAAGCGGGGAAATATCATATTGAAAGATTTAATGAAGAATTTGATCTTAATAATAAATTAAAAAATTATTCTTATGATTTTTATGACACATCAATTGATTCACAAAAAAGTTTTAAAGTTAGAACTGTAGATGAATTAAATTTTGTTATTGATTATTTTAATAGCTACTTAGATTATGTGAATGGATTAGATTATAAATTTTTTGGTTTTAATTCTTCTCTTCCATTTGCTATAGATTTTGCTAATTATGGCTATGTATATGGTGGATTTGCTGTTGAAATGGGTGAAAATAATAAATATATATTTAAATTTAATGATGAATATTATCCTGATGATAAAAAATTAGAAACATACATTTATAATTACATGAATAAAAATGGAATTTATTTAAGATAAGATAGTTTATTATTTAAATAAAATTTATAATTTAATATTTGAACTTTTGATGTATAAAATAATTTATTAGAACTGATTATTAAAATCAGTTTTTTTAAAAAATTTAGATAACTATTGCAAAAAGTGAGTTTTTAGTGTATAATATAAGCCACTTTTCGATGGAACTTGCAAATTAATAAAAAAGGGGTTGAAAAAATATGAGTAGTTTTATAGAAAACATAGAAAAGAGACATTATGGAGCATTAATTGATGAAAAGGGGATAAAAAGTATTACAGTAAAAGACATTGAAGAATTCTGTAAGTTATATCAAGAAATTGAGAAATTACAAACAGAATATGATATGGCTGTTACTGGTAGAAATGAACTTAGTGTTAAAATAAGAGAAAAAATATCTGCAGCAAAATCATTTTTATATTATCTTAATATTCAAGCAGAATCATTAATGAAACAATATTCTAAAGAATTAATTAGTGATCATGAATTAGCGTTAAGAGTAATATTAAAACTTGCTAATAAAAATGGGGAAAGATACGTTCTTAGAAAGTATTTTACTACTGATTTATCATCATTCGAAACTAAATTAGGTGATAGAGTATTTTTTGAAAGTTTAGGAAAAGTTTGGATAATTGGTGAAAAAGATGTTTTAGATGAAAATTTACCTGAAAATTGTTATACAGATAGTAAACTTGGAGTAAAAACAACACATATAATAAAAGGTGGAACTTCATTAATAGTTTTAGCTAATAATTCTGCTCCTCAAAAAATTGAACCTTTTTATTATCATACTGATGGTGTAGAATATATGAGATTAAAAGCTTCTGATGCAATTGGTGATATAAATTGTTATGTGTTTAATGATCAATTAAAAGATGCTATACTACAATTTAATAGATTTATTAATAATAATGGTGCTGATATAAAAGGAATAAGTGCAGATAAATTATTTGAAGCTATTACTGAAGAAGATAATAAATTAGAACAAGAACAAAGTGGTCCAGTTTTAAAAAGATAAGTTAATTTTAAGTATAAGAAATTATTTGATGTAAATTTTGAATAATTATTTGAGATTAATATTGAACTGATTAATTTGATCAGTTCTTTTTATTTGAAAAATTTGAGTTTTTATTGAAAAAAGTTAATTTTAGTATATAATATATGCCAAATTGGGAGATATATTAATTTGTGTATAAAATTAGTTAGTTTATTGGAGGAAAAATATGGCACTAGATTATTTAGAAGAAAGATATTATAGAACTGAAGTGTTTCATGATATGATTAATAAAGTTTTAGAACTTGTTGCTTTAAATAAAAATTCACATATAGCTCATGAGTGGTATTTTATAAATGTATTAATTTCTGAAATTGAAAGAGATAACGATTTAGCTGAGAAATTTGCAATGTATGTTTTTCAAATATATCCGGATTATAAATGGGTAGATTATAAAGTAAGTGATGTTGTAGGAAGTGTTGTCTTAGAATGTGCTATGCATCAGTTTCAATTTAAAATGAAATGTGATTTAGATGAATGCGATGATAGGTTTGTAGATTTAGAAAGTGCTATGTTTTTTGGAGAATTAGTTACTGATTTTTTGATTAGATATTGTGGTTACAGTTTAATAAAAAGTTCTGGTCAAAAGATAATTATTACTGCTCAAAATGATTGTCATAAAAGATTTGAAGAGCAATTATATGATGGATATTGTATTCAAAAAAAATCAAAAATAAAATATAATTCTTTTGAAGAATTAAATATAAGTAATAAATTATTTCCTTGGTTAAAAGGTTTTTATAGTGTTATACCTGCTATGCCAACAAGAGAAATGGATATTGATTTTGACGAAATGATTGAAACGCGTAATGGTGATTATCAATATGTTAGAAAGTCTAGATAATATAAGAAAGGAATATTATGTTTAATTTATATACTTTACTAGATAGTTATACAAAAATTAAATTAAGAACTAATAGTGAAATTCAGGTTGTTTATTATAAAAATGGTTGTAGATATAAAAGTAATATTACTTTATTAAATGTTTGTGGTTTTTTATATATTTTTGGTATAAATGAAAATGGAGAATATGTAAATATAAATTTTTTAGGAAAAGATACTTTTATTGAGTCGATAATGATTGATGGGAGTGCTATTCCTATTTATTATAATTCTCATAATAATTGTGAGTTAAATAATAAAATGCTTTTTGAAATGAATAGAGTAATCTTTGATGAAGAATATGATGGTGATTTTTATAAAACTTATTATGATAGAGAACAACTGATTGAAAAATATATTTCTAAAACTTCTAATTTTAAATATGATGATTTGTTTTTTTCAGATAAGCAAAAGGAAGAATTTGAGTTATTTTTTAAAATAATTGTAAATGAATTATCTTTTTATGCAAAGAAAAAGGGAATGGATAATAAAATAAAATTTATTAGTTGTGGTAAAACATCTTTAATATACGAAATTGGTGATAAAATTATTAAAATTGGTAAACCTAGAAGATGCAGTTTTATTCCTTATTGTGAATATTTATTGCAGCCTATAGTTAATAGAACATTTAGTTTTGATGGTTATCCAATTCATATTGAAATTACTCAAAAAGTTAAAACATTAGAAAATACTATTAAAAATAGAATTTTTTGTGAAAATAAAGTTTTTGAAGAAAAGTTAGAAGAATTAAAAGAAAAATTATTTTCTATTGGACTTTATTGTAAAGATTTACATTTTTGTAATATAGGGATTTTACTTAATGATAATAGAATTAATTATGATGAAATAAATTTTGATGTTACAAATGACAGTGTTAGTTCAATTGAAGGCAATAATAATTTAAGAATTCTTGGTAAAGGTGAGTTTGTTATAATAGATTTAGATTCTATATTTATTCAAGATAGAGTGAAATATATAGAATATTTAAATTCTCTTGGTATTGATGGTAAAATAAGTGCAAATTCTTTTGTGAGAAGTAGAATATTAAAATAAATGATATGGTCAAACTGTGAAGATTGTTAAATAAATGTTATAGAAAGTTTATATAAATGAATTGAACAGTTTGACAAATATCAAAAAGAGTGTATAATAATTCGAAAAATGAGGAGGTTGTGTATGACTGAAGAATTTTTAAAAAGAGTGCAAGAAGCAAATGAAAAAGCAATTAAAGTATATAAAAAGTTAGATGAAAAATATTTAGCTGAATGCGAGAAGAACAAAAAATATGCTGATTTGTATTTAGAATTAGTTTTATCATTTATTGAAGCATATGATTATAAAAATGGTTCATTCAATATTAACTCTATTGAAAAAGATTTAACTGAAGTAATTGGATCACCTGAAAATATAAGTGCATATATTAATGATGAGGAACAAGTAGCGTCAATTTATCTACATTATAAAAGAAATAGTAATTTGAGACTTGATGGACTTCCTAAATTTATAGCTCAAGAAAGAATTAATTTTAATGTAGTTAATGAAATGTTAAGTGAAAATGGTATTTGTGTAACAGCTGATCTTTGGGATGGTGGAGAAAGAGGATTGGATGATTATATAATTAACTTTGATGCTTCTATATTAATTGCAACACGTGAATCATTATTAAAAGAAAGTGAAAAAGCAAAAAAAAGAACATTATCAATTTAATATTTTAGCAATCATATTAATAATTTTAATGTTTTGATAGGTGAGTAAAAAAGTATTTGAATAAAATATTTATTTTGAGAGTAGATGAAAAATCTACTCTTTTATGTTATAATGTAGTGGATTTGTGGGGAAGTGAAAAAAATGGATGAAAATAAAGGTAAAATAATACAATGGTTGAAATCCGTTTTTGGAAAAAGTACCACAAACCATTATAAATCAGGGATTTTATGGAAAAATAAGTTTAGAAATATTGACATATTTGTAATGAAAGGAGTAAGAATATGACAATTGGAATAGATATAGATGATACACTTGTACAAACAAATAAACGTGCACTTGAAATTATTAAGGCTGAAAAATTAGCTGATGATATTACTTATTATGAACAATTAGAAAATTTATCGGATTTTATTCATAAATATTTTGTTGAAATTGTTTATACTTCTGAACTTTACGATGGAGCAAAAGAAGTATTAGAATGGATTCATAGTAATGGACATAAAATAATTTTTGTTACTTCTAGAGCATATCAAAGTGGTGCTGACACTGAAGAAGATACAATTAAATATTTAAAAGATAATCATATTCAATATGATAACATTTATTTAAGAACTCCAGATAAATTAGATGTTTGTTTAAAAGAAAAAATTGATATTTTTATTGATGACAAAGAAAAAACGTTAATACCATTAAGCGAGTCTGGAGTGAGGTGTATTAAATTTATGAGTCATGAAGAAGGTCCAAGTAAATTTGAAACTGTAAGTTGTTGGAAAGAAATAAAAGATTTGTTAAGTGAAAATTAAACATAATGATTTATGCTTCTAATAAATGTTATAAATATAGTAAAGAAATGATAAAAATGGTTGAAAATAAAGGTAAAATAATACAATGCCTGATAACGATTTTTGCCACCACTTTAGGAAAGTATTATAAATAAAGGGTTTGCAAAGATTTTGATTTTGCATGCTTTATATAAAAGTCAGATAAAATTACCTAAAATTGGTTATTTTTTGTAAAAAAAAGTACTATTTGTTGTAGGAATTAGTGGCTTGATAACGACGTGCCATCCCCCTTAAATATAAAATGAGGTGATTATGTGTTTGATAAATATTCTATAGAAATAAGAAAGTTAGATAGTTTTGACAAAAAAAGTATTTTAAATGAAAAATTTTTATTATTTAGTAAAAATAATATGCAAATATATTATGCTCCTCATAATGAAATTATTAATAATAATGCCAGAGTATTTATAGTTGGTATTACTCCTGGATGGACACAAACTAGTATTGCATACAAAACAGCACGTAATGGATTAATGAATAATTTGGATGATGAAACAATAAAGAAAGAATGTAAACGAAATTCTAGATTTGCTGGAAGTATGAGAAAAAATTTAATAGAAATGTTAGATGAATTAAAACTAAATGAAAAATTAAACATTAATTCTTGTTTAGAATTATTTGAAGATAAAGATGAATTGTTACATACAACTTCTATAATTCCATATCCAGTATTTATTAATAATAAAAACTATACAGGTTCAAATCCAAAAATATTGGATGATGAAGCTTTACTATTTTATATGAAGGAGTATTTTTATAAAGAAGTTGAAAATATGAAAAATACTTTAATTATTCCATTAGGCAAAGCTGTTGAAGAAGTTCTAGAATTTATGATAAGTGAAAAATTAATTAAAGAAGAACAATGCTTACTTGGTTTTCCTCATCCATCTGGTGCAAATGGACATAGAAAAAAACAATTTGAAAAAAATAAAGAAAATTTATTAAATAAAGTTAATAATTATTTTAATTGAAAAGGAAGTGATAGTATGAATGAAAACAAAACATACATCAACTGGGAAATAACGACTTATGGAAAACTTCCTATAAATGCTTATAAATAAAGTCTTTCAATCTTCTCTCTTTTTACATTTTATAGATAAGAAATGATAAAATTTTAAAGAAAATAGAGTAATAACGACTTATGGAAAACTTTTATATTAGAAGGTGAATATTTTGAAAATAGAAGATTTAAAAAAAGATTATGATAAATTACAATTTAAATATGGTGCTAAGGAATTAGATTCTATATATAATGGTGGATGTGAAGAAAATCCTGAAATTTGTTTTGTTTTTATGAATCCTACTGGTAAAAATATTGCAAGTGATAAAACTTGGAAAGGCAGAAAGTCTCCATGGTTAGGTACTAAAAATATTTGGAAGTTGTTCTATAAAGTTAATTTATTAAGTGAAGAAACATTTAACAAGATTCAAGAAAAGAGACCAAAAGATTGGGATTATGAATTTTGTGATTATGTTTATGAAGAAATTGCTAATAACAAATTGTTTATTACTAATTTAGGAAAGTGTACACAAATAGATGCAAGACCTTTATCAGATGAAGTTCTAAAAAGGTATCTTAATTTACTGCTTAAAGAAATAGATATAATTAAACCAAAAGTAATTATCACTTTTGGTAATCAAGTTAGTTCTATTATTCTAAATAAAAAGATATCAGTATCTGAAAATAGGAAAATCTGTCATCAAATAGAAATTAATAAAAATAAATATAAAGTTTATCCTGTTTATTATCCAGTTGGTAACGGTATATTCAATATTGATAAATCAATAGAAGATATCTTATGGATAATTGAAAATGAAATAAAAAAAGAAGAACAAAATCTTCTTTGTGAAGTTTTATAGAAAGTTGTAATATTATGGTTGGATATAAAACAGCAACATATCTTCATTTATCAAAAGAAGGATTTAGTAATGAAAAAGAATCTAATAGTATAACTAATTAAAAATTAATTGTAGATAATTATTTAAAAGAACATAATGAATATAAGTTAGTTGATTATTATATAGATGATGGATATTCCGGTTATTATTGTTCTAACTACTATAGAACAAAGAAGTGTGAAAACAATAAATCAATATCAAAAAGTAATAGACAAAGCAATTTTATCAGCAAATAATAGTATTTCAAGTGCAGAAGATTGGGTTGTTGAGATCAACAAGCCAATAAAAACAGGAAAAGCTAAAGAAGAAATTATTAAAGACTATAAACTTTTAAGATATATAAGTTATTTAATAGCACAAAATGCTGATCCAAGTAAAGAAGTTGTTGCCTTAGGACAAACATATTTTGCTATACAAACCAGAAAACAAGAAATAACAGAGCAAGAATATGACTCCTTATCAGATGATGAAAAAAGATTTTATCAAAGAAAATTAACAAAACAAGGCAATTATACATTACAAAAAGTTGTATCATCTGCTGGTGTTAAAAATATGGCTGAATTTCATAATGCAATATATAAAGGATTATATAATGGAGAGACTGCTGATGATATTTTTAAAGGAAAAAAGTTACGTTATAGAGAAGACATTTTAGATAATATGAATGAGGATGAATTAGTTGCTAATTTATTTAGGATAAACCAAACTAAGCAAAGACTTATAAGAGATAATGTCCAAGGTGAAAAACAAGCAAAAGATGTACATTATGAAGTTGGTAAGAAAGTTAGGAAAGCAATTGCTGATATTGGTGGAATGATGTCAGAAGAAATGCCAACACCTAAAAAGAGTTTAAAAGAACTTGAAAGAGAAAAAAACAATTAGAAAACAAAGAACAAAAGAAACTTGAGGGAATAAAATAACAACCAAAAAGTAATAACTTTAAATTAAAATGAAAATAGGATGTGATTTATGAACAAGTATAATATTAAAGAATTAAGAGAAAATATATCTTTAGATGAAGTTAATCCTGACGATGTTGATGAATTATCATCCATAAGAATAAATACAAGAATGAATCCTGTAAATAGAATTATGATTTCATAAGTAAAACTAAAAATCCTTATATATTTAAAGTGAATGGTAGATTAGTGAAAATTGAATTTTGCAATAATGATAAAAAAGCAGAAGATTCTATCACAAGTGATATTAAAAGTATTTATAAATAGTATGGATCTTACAAATTATCTTTAAAGATAATTAAAAAGTGATTAATAGAGAGGAAATGGAAAATGAGAGATTTTGAAAAGATTAGTTTTGAACAATTTTGTAAAGATGTATGCAATGATAAAAAAATATATGATAATTATAAATTACCTGTAAGAGATTCAAAATTAACAGCAGGTTATGATATTTATTTGATACAAGATTTAGAATTGAAACCTAATGAAATTATAAAATTACCTACTGGAATAAAAGCATATTTTCAAGATGATGAAGTTTTGTTAATAGTTGTAAGGAGTTCGGCTGGATTTAAATATAATATTAGATTGGTAAATCAAGTAGGCGTAATTGATGCTGATTATTATAATAACAAGAATAATGAAGGACATATATTTGTAAAAATTCAAAATGAAGGAACAGAAACAATAAAATTTAAAGCAGGTGAGGCAATAGCACAAGGAATATTTTTAAAATACTTAATTACTAAAAGTGATATAAATTTAGGATTAGAAAGAGAATCAGACTATTAAAACAAATAGTTTAATATATATAGGAAGATGAAAATAAAGGTAAAATAATACAATGCTTGAGTTTGTTTTATCTAACCCCTTCTAAAAAGTTTTATAAAATAAGGGAAAACTAGAATTAGATCTTACATCTTTTTAATAAAAAGAACTTAAAAATTAGTAAAAAATATCAAAAAACACCAAATAAGGTGCTTTTTTGTATATATTTATCAAAGTGATGTTGCAAGCTAACCCTTATTGAAAAATATACTAAAAAAACATGATATAATATGATTAAATAGAAATATAAATAGTAATTTGTTGAGGTGATTAAGTGAATAAAGAAGAAATACTTAATATATTATATGGTAAAGAAACATGGGATATATGGAGAAATTTTCAAGAAATAGAAAGTAGTATTGATAAATCTGAAATGTTATATGAATATTTTGATGATATAAAGAAAATGTTGTTAGATGAAAAATCATATATTAGAATGCGTGGTTTTAGAATTATTTGTAAATTATCTAAATGGGACAGAGATAATAAAACTGACAATGCAATAGAAAGTTTGTTAAATGTTTTAGATGATGAAAAGCCAACGATTGTTAGGCAATGTTTAGCATCACTTAATAGTTTACTTTTATATAAACCTGATTTATCAGATAAAATAGAAAGTAAGTTGAAAAATATGGATTTATCAAAATATAAGGATAGTATGAAACCTTTAATACAAAAAGATATTGATTGCATATTGAATCAATTATAATTCAAATTACAATTTATTGAATTCTACTTTTGATGGGTGTTAAAACTAATTATATAAATATATAATGAATTACGAGAGGAGCAATATTATGGATCAAATTAAAATAGGAAAATTCATTGCAGAATGTCGTAATGATAAGAATTTAACACAAGAACAACTTGCAGAAGTATTAAATACTACAAATAAATCAATTTCAAAATGGGAAAATGGTAACTGCCTACCTGATTCATCTTTATATCAACCTTTATGTAATGTTTTAGAAATAACAATAAGTGAATTGTTTGAAGGTAAAAAAATAAAAGATGAAGATTATAAAAAAGAAGCTGATGAAAATTTAATGCAGATGTTAAAATATAAATTATATTGTTTAAGTGATAAAAGTATAACTTTTAATGAATTTGGAAATGCATTAGATAGGATGTCTGAAGCATTTACAATATTAAAATCATTCGCAACAAAAGAAGAAGCAGTAAATTTTATGATGAAAGAAACAGATTTATCATATGAAGAATGTTCTTATGCTTATGATTTTTATATTAATCTATATAAAATAGATTAAACAAATTACAATTTATAGGGTAGATGGAAAACATCTATTCTTTTTTATTATATAAGAAATGCCATATGACCTGGCAACTATATATTAAAGGTTGATGTTGTAAAAAACTAACCCATGATAATTGACGCAAAAATAGAGTGGATTTATACAAAATCTATCTTTTTTATGATATAATTGAATGGATTGAAATCTTAAGGAAGTGATTTTATGAATGAAAATAAAACAAACATAAACTGGTTGATTACGATTTATTTAACTCCTTTAAGAAATCCTTTATTTACAAGGTTCTGCGAGAATTAACATCTTGCATGTTTTATATAAAAATATGTTAAAAAAGATAAAAATTAGTAAAAAATGACTATTTTTAGTATAAAAAGTTGTAGGAATTAATAAGGTGATTATACCTTTTAATCCCTACAAAAAATTAATCAAACTTAGGGGGGATAGGTATGATTAAAAATGTTATAAGTGTAATAGATGGAGCTGCGGGTAGTTGCGGTAAAGCAAAAGTAGTAGGTGAAATTGCTACTGATAGAACAATTAATCTAGGTGCTGCTGTAACTAATTGTATGCCTAATGCAGGACATACTTTTGTTGATGAAAAGGGAAATGCAACTGTATTTAGAAATATACCTGTATCAAGTGTTAATCCAAATACCGAATTATTTATTGGACCTGGAAGTGCAATTGATATGGAAGTATTTATGGATGAATATGAAAGAGTAAAACATCTTTTAAATGGTAGAAAAATATATGTACACGAAATGGTTCCTTTAATAGAAGAAAGACATAAACAATATGAAAGAGAACATATAAAAAGTGGATCTACTTTTAAAGGTTGTGGAGCAGTTACTCAAGAAAAAGTTATAAGAGATAAAAAGTTAGAATTTTTTAAAACTTTTAGAGATGCTGTTGTTTGTTCCAATGATGAATGGTTAGAAAGATTATATTCTCATCTTGATAATCCAAATGAGTATGTGATTTTAGAAGGAGCACAAGGTTGTGATTTAGATTTAAATCATAGTGGTAATTATCCATATGTCACAAGTAGAAATGTTTCAACATCTCAATTACTAGCTGACTCGGGAATATCACCAGAAAGATTATTACAAACAATAATGGTAGTTAGGCCTTTTCCTATTAGAATAAGTAATATTACTAAAACCGGTGATATTATATATACAGGAGCTTATGGAACTGGTAAGGAACTTACATGGACTGAAATCAATGTTGCGGCTCAATTTGGATGGTATCCTTATAAAGGAATGTTAGAAGATTTTAAAATTGAATATGAAGAAGATGAATTTTTAGAATATGTAAGAGAAGATATATCAAGATGTCCTGAAATATATTTAAAACAAATATTTGGAGATAAATATAAAGATATTAATCCTGAAGATGTAACTTTATTACAAGCATTAGAAATGCAAAGATTATATTATAAATCAATCTGTGAAAGAGAATATGAAAGTAACTATATTGAATTGCCTTTAACTGAATCAAAAGATTGTCCTACATATATTTATGATTTATCTGAGCAAACTACTGTTACAAAGATGGAAAGAAGAATCTTTGATTTAGATATAAGAAAATTAATTAATAACTGTCGAATTAATACACCATCTAGTTTATATTTAAATTTCTTTCAACATTTAAGTTATGCTCACAAAGGTTTAAACGGTAATTATGATGATATATATTTTGATAAACCATTAAGAGTTTATCTTGATTGGCTTGAAAGTGAAACTGGTGTTGATATATCTACTTTAGGTACTGGTGCTAGAAATGATGAAAGAATAAAAAGAAAAGAATTAATAAAAAGATAGGCTGGCCATATGACCTGGTAATGTAGAGTTGTAAATAGATTACACCGCATTTAACCCATAATAAATAATATAAATTTATACAGATTAGTACAAAATCTGTCTTTTTATGCTATAATTTTAATGATTTAAAAAAGGATTTGATCCAAATGAATAAAAATAAAGGTAAGATAATATAATGGGAAATGGGGACTTAATGAAAAATACTTCCAATACCTTATAAATAAAGGAATAAACATGGATTTCTTTTTACAAATTTACAATGATTTTTATCTAAAAAAATTAATTTTTTAGTGTAGTAGAGACTTAATGAAAACTGTTATAAAACAATAAATATAATAAATTGAGGTGATAAAAATGTTAACGGATGAAGAAGAACAAATCAGAGAGGTTATAATAGCTTCAAGAAAACTTGAAGAGTATTTATGGGGAGAATATAATGGTCAATGGAATATAGAAGAATGGAGAAGAATGTTTAGAAAACGTATTCAAAAAATTGATGATATAGACGTTAATAATCCCCATGCAATTATAGAAATGAGAAAAAGGGTTATGCAAAATGCAGCATTGAGTATTGCTTTGATGAAA
>JAFUNE010000013.1 GCA_017473105.1 Bacilli bacterium
ATATAATATACAAGTTGATAGTGTAAAAAGTGGAGAAGAATGCATATTTAAAATTAAATCGGGAGAAACATACAATTTGATATTATTAGATGATGTACTACCAGATATAGGTGGATTAGAGCTAATAAAAATAATAAAAAATATAGGAGGATTCTATATACCACCAGTAGTTGCATATACAGCAAACGTAATGAATGGAATCAAAGAAGAATATTTAAGTAAAGGTTTTGATGAATACATGCCAAAACCATTTGATATGAATCAATTTGATTTAATAATAAAAAAATATTGTAAACAAAATATTAAATAAACCTCATTAATATGAGGTTTTAATTTGTAAAAAAAAGAATTATTATTAATAATAATTCTATAAATCAATTTCATCTATAACATAATCATATTCAGACATATCAATTACATTTTTGCAAAATAAACATAAACCAGAATCATTAACATTTAATGAATTACCGCAAGTAGGACAGTTAATAGTAACACCTATACTTTTTGAATTAAGTTTTTTTACAAATCTTATTTTATGTTCTTCTTCAATTCTATGTGTATTAACACCGCTAATATAATCTCCAGTCTTCGCATCAATATAATAATCCATATATCTTGATATTAAAACTACATCAACATAAATACAGTTATCTTTAACTTCATAATTTTCAATTTTTGTTGATTTAATATTCATTTCATCAAAAATTCTTATTACATTTTTTTCATTATATGAATTAACAAGCTCAGTATAACGATTATAAATTTCTTCATTTATATAATGCTTAATATTAAGAATATTTCTTTCCATTATAGCATCTAGTATCATTATAAATATTCTATCAACTTTTCCTATAAAAACATCTTCATTAAATTCCTTATCATATTTTTTAATTTCTTCTATCATATTAACCTCCTAAAATCTTGAAATAACACTTTTTTTTGATAAAACCCAATCATGATTATTATTAGTAATTTTCATTCTACAGTAAGGACATATACTTGTTTGACTATTTTCTAATTCGGCACCACAACCAGGACATTTTCCAGAAATACTTTGTTTATTTTTCATAACATAGATTAATTCATATTTATTTCTTACTCTATATCTATTATCACCACGAACAATTCTATTATTTTGATCTACAACATAATCAAAAAATGAAATCATCAAAATAACTTTAATTGTCGAAATACCATTTTCATTTGAAAAATCAACAATTTCATAAGAATGATGAGTAAAATCTCTCATTATATTTTTTTGTTTTTTGAGTTCTAAAACTTTTAATTGACTTTTATATGTATTGAATAATTCATCACTTAATAAAGGTTTCATTTCATTATAATTAAAATTCATCCAAGCGTTTTGTAGTTTTATAAAATCATTATATACTTTATCTAAAAATTCTTTTTTATTAAAATGAGGTAAACTTTTCTTAATAATTAATTCATCGAAAGGAACAATATTTTTATATTTATCATATGAATTGAGTGTTTTTACAGTAACATTACCATTATTAACTGGAGAAGTTATATGTTTAGGTTTTTTATTATATGTATAAATAAAATAAAAAACAAAGAAAGCAAATAACAGAAAAGCAATTAATTCAAAAGAATCAGAATCAATATCAACATCGTAATTACCATTATAACTACCTGAACCACTATAACTATAGTCATCGTCATCATAATCGTAATCAAAATCATAATCATAATCAAAGTCGTAGTCATAGTCATAGTCAGTATCCCAACCACTATCAGCTTTAACATACACAAAAGTAAAACATGATAATAATGTTAATAATATGACTGTTAATTTATAACACTTCTTCATAAACACAACCTCTATTATAAATAGTATATCATTATTTAAAAAATAAAAAAATAAAAACTAGCATTCAAACTAGTTTTTTATTTATAATTTAAAACTTCTTCTACATCATCAAAATGAAACTTTTCTTTACCAATTATTTGATAGTTTTCATGTCCTTTACCAAGTATTAATAAAATATCATTTTCTTCTAACATTTTAATACCATGTTTTATAGCTGTTCTTCTATCTGTAATAACTTCGTAATTTTCCTTTTTGATACCTTTTAAAATGTCACTAATAATTTTATTCTCATCTTCAGTTCTTGGATTATCATTAGTAATAATAACATAATCGCTAAGTCTCGTTGCGATTTCTCCCATTAAAGGTCTCTTTTTTGGATCACGATCACCGCCACAACCAATAATAGTAATAATTTTTCCTTTTTTTAATTCGTTATATGTGGAAATTACTTTTTCTACAGCATCGGGAGTATGAGCATAATCAACAATAGCATATGCACCATTTATTGAAATTGTTTCACATCTTCCTTTTGGCGCTTTTAATAATTCAGTTTTTTCAAGTAAAGAATTAATATCAAATCCATATTGATTTAAAATAGATAACATTGTCAAAAAATTATAAACATTAAATTTACTTGTTAGTGGAATTGTAACATTGTATAAAGTCCCATCATATTCAAAAACTAAATCAGTATCCTTTGGTGTAGTAGAGTAACTTACAATTTTATAATCACCATCATTTCCAAAAGTTATAAACTTATGCTTATTTGTATTAAATGAATTGTGATACGCATCATCTTTATTAACACAAATTATAGCGTCTTTATCTAAATGATTTAAAATTAATTTCTTAGCTTCTAAATAATTTTCCATTGTTTTATGATAATCTAAATGATCTTCAGTAAAATTAGTAAATCCAATAATATCAAAATTAATTCCATGAAGTCTATTATAACTTAAAGCTTGTGAACTAACTTCCATAACTACAACTTCACATCCATCATTATATGCAGAATATAATAATTGATATAAAACTAAAATATCAGGAGTAGTGTTATTAAGTTCAATAAATTTATCGTTATGATAAAAACCAATTGTACCAATATATGCGGCGTTAATACCTAAATTTCTAAGCATTTGATATATTAAAAAGCAACTAGTAGTTTTACCATTTGTACCAGTAACACCAATAATTTTAAGTTTATTTATAATCTCGCCATATTCTTTTACTAATATTTCTCTTTGATATTCACTTGTATCATTAACTTTTGTATATGGAATATTGATATCTAAATCAATTTCACTAATTATATGAGAAGCACCATTCGAAATAGCTTTATCAATATAATTATGACCATCTACAGTTAGTCCTTTTATCGCAATAAAAGTTTGTCCTTCTTTAACTTTTCTAGAATCATTTTCATATTTAAACATATCATCACCTAAAATTATTATAACATATTAATAAAACATTTAAAAAAAATTGAAAGAATGTTATAATATGCGTAATGGAGGAACAATATGAAAATAAAAGAAAAATCAAAAGGTTTTGTTAGTGAATTTAAACAATTTATTCAAAGGGGAAATGCATTTGATATGGCAGTTGCAGTTGTAATAGGAAGCTCATTTAATGCAATTGTAACATCATTAGTAAATAACATTATGACACCTTTAATTGCTGTTGTAATCGGAAAACAAGATTTCTCAAAATTATGTTTAACCATAAATAATACTAAAATAGAATATGGATTATTTATTCAAGCAGTAATTGATTTTCTAATAGTAGCTTTCTGTATATTTGTATTTATTAAATTAATAAATTCGATAATTAGAAAAAAAGAAGAACCTAAAAAAGAAGAAGCACCTAAAAAATCTGATGAAGTGTTATTGTTAGAAGAAATTAGAGATTTATTAAAAAAACAAAATAAAAAATAAAGAGTATATAACTCTTTTTTTTATGATATAATAATTACGTATAATAGGTGATAAAATGAGTAAGAAGGGTTTTACATTAGTAGAAATAATTGCAACAATAGTAATCATAGCAGTTGTTGGATTAATAGCAGTTCCTGGTGTTATAAAGAGTTTTAATAACAGTAAAATTGATTCTATAAAAATACAAGAAAATAATCTAGTGCAATCAGGTGACTTACTACTAGATGATTATTGTAAAGACTCGATTAACAAATATAATAAAGATAAATGTGATATGTATTATCAAGAGCTAGTATTAACAGATATAGAAAAAGAAAATAATAAAGATTTTTTATCCAATGAAAAAATATATAAATATATTTGTGTTGATGATATAAAAAGTCTTAAATACTATACAGAAGAATTAAAGTTTTCAGGGAATTCTTGTAATGGTGTAGTAATTTATGAAATTGATAAAAAAACAAATATGAAAAGTGACTCATATTCATATATAAAATGTAATGATTCATATAAAACAGAAGATAAAAATATTAAAATAGAAGAGTTATTCAAAAACTGTTTTGATGAAATTAAAACAGAAGATGATTACAATAAAACATTTACTGTAACAGTAAAACATGTAGAAAATGATTTAGGCGGAATGGAAATAAAACCAAGAGATACATTTTTACTTAGTAATCAAGACTATGAGAATGAAACTATAATATCAATTAAAACAACACTTCATCAAAAAAATGGAAATACATATAATACTGGCCTAAATAAAGGCGGGAAAGATATAGAATTAACTTCAAGAATAGAAGATGGAGTTACTATATATGATGTAACAAAATTACCAAAAGAAAATCTTATAATTAATGTGGTTTATTCAGTTGAAAAACATAATATAGTGACAAATTATTTTAAATACACCCCTGGATCAGAAAGAGAACATTCAACACAAACATTAAAACAAAAAACAACACTTACAGGTTTTACTTATGAAACAGTTAGTGTGGATGCTCCAGAAGAATTAACAGAAAAAATAAACGGTCAAGATGAAAAATACATATTGTATGCTGCATATGTAGATGAAAATAAAAGAACACTACCATTTGATAATAATATAGATATTGGCCAAAAAGATAAACAAGTAGAACTTGTATATCAAAGAGAAAGTTTTAATATCAAATATAATAATAATGGTGGAACAGGTTGCGATAAAGGCAGAATAAAATATAAAGAAAACTTTAATAATTTGTGTGAACCAACAAGAACAGGTTATGATTTTAAAGGATGGAGCCTTACAAATGGTGGAGAAATCTTAAAAAAAGAAGAACAAAATTTAAATTACAATGATTTAAATTTATATGCAGTATGGGAAGCACATACATTTAAATTTATATTTAAAGGAAACGGTAATGCTTCTGGAAAAACAGAAGAAATAATATGTGAATATGATAAAGATTGCAAATTACCAACAAATGGTTTTGTAAGACCAGGATATAAATTTGATAAATGGTATTTAAATCAAACACAAACAGGTACAGGATATTCTGAAAATACAAACTTGAAAAATTATAAAACAGAAAATAAAAAAATAATTAATTTATACGCAGGATGGAAAGCTGAATCATACGATATTACCCTTGATGCAAATGGTGGAACACCTTCAACACAAACAGTAAGTGTAACATATGCAAAAAATTATGGAACATTACCAACAGCATCATGGACAGGATATACTTTTGATGGATGGTTCACTGAAAAAACAGAAGGAGAAGAAATTACGAAAGATACTTTGGTTACAATAACAAGCAATCAAAGACTGTACGCAAAATGGAAACCAGTTATTCATAATATTACCTATGACTTAGGAACAGTTCAATATTCAAGTCTTGGAGAAAATGCGCCAACAAGTGCTCAGTACACTAAAACTAAAACAATAAGTGCACCAACAGCAAAAGGTTTCACATTTAAAGGATGGACACTTAGTAACACAAGTTCAAAATTGAATGGAAACACACTAACAATGGGTAATCAAGATATTAAATTAACAGCAAATTGGGAAGCAAATTTATCTTCGTACGTTACATATCTTTATAATAATCACAGTTCTGATAATAATTTAATAAAGGACAATACTGAAGATGAAAATATAAGATACTATAATTCAAATCCAAACAACTATGTAAAATTTAATGGGGAACTTTGGAGAATGATAGGAGTATTCAATGTAAGTAATGGAAAAACAACGTCAAATAGAATTAAATTAATTAGAGCAACAAATTTAATTGATGCATCATGGGATTCATCAAATTCAAATGTAAATGGTGGAAATGGAGAAGATGAGTGGTCACAAGCAAGTATTAAAACATTGCTAAATGACTACTATTATAGTGGAACAACATCATGTTTATATTGTGATGATGCAAATCAACAAACGTGTATTAAAACATGTGATTTTAGTAAAATGACAAATGAAGCAAAAAATATGATTGAAAATGCAGTATGGTATCTTGGTGGAATAGAATTTGGTGGAGACGAAAGTGCAGCCGGAGATGGAATTCATACAGCAAAAGAAGCATATGAAAGAGAAAGACAAGGAAGAGAAAAAAAACCTTTCTGTAAAAATTATGCATCAACGCCACATTGTAAAGGCGATTACGTAGATAGAACATCATCTTGGACAGGCGCAGTAGGATTAATATATGCAAGTGACTTTGGATTTGCTTCATCAAATAAAGATTGCTATGACTATGATGTTGCATATAATACAAAATGTCAAAAAAATAACTGGATGCTTTCAAAAGAAGGGGAAAACTACTGGACAATAACTCATAGACATTCAACATATTATGCAGATGCAATTCATCAAGTAGGTTCAACACAAATGGGAGACGCATCTGCTAATGGACTTCATGGAGTAAGACCATCAGTTTATTTAAAAAATAGTGTTAAAGTTATAAATGGAAATGGTTCATCATCTAGCCCATACATATTAAAATAAAAAGAATATTGAAAAATATTCTTTTTTTTCACAAAAAAAGCAAATATTAATTATTTGCTATCTTATTATATAATGAATCAATTTTAGCAACCGCTTCTATATATTTATTTCTATTAAAACCTTTACTATATGTAGTTTGAACTAAATGTCTACATAATTCTCCAGGTAAAAATGCATCATCTATAATTATATACATATCAATATCAGTATTATCTTCTAAATATTTCTTTATTTCAAATTCTCTTCCTTTATATGATATATCAGTACATCCGATAATATTAACTTCAGGATCTAAACCAGAATGATATAAAAAATCTTTATAACCACTATGGTGTCTCCAAGAACTTGTAACAACAATATCAAAATGAAATTCTTTACATAATTTATTTAAATATCTGATTGCTTCAGGATTATCAAAGTATCCATCAAAATCTTCTACCTTAGTATTAATAACACCATCATAATCTAAAAAAATAATATTTTTCATATCCTTCACCTTAAAAACATTATAAAACAATATTGAATATAAAATCTAGTTTTTTGACATAATTTTACTATATAATGTTATAATATATTCAAGGAGAAAACTATGGAAGACAAAAACAAAAGAATGAGAGAATTAATAGATTTACTAAATGAAGCATCAGTTCAATATTATCAATATAGTACTCCTATAATGACTGATTATGAATATGATAAATTATATGATGAATTAGTAGAACTAGAAAATGAAACAAAAATTACATATGAAGATAGTCCAACAATAAATATAGAACATGAAATATCACAAACACTTGAAAAAGTAGAACATGCAAAACCAATGTTATCGCTTGCAAAAACAAAAAGTATAAGTGATTTAGAAAGTTTTGTTGGAGATAAAGAAGCATTACTATCTTGGAAACTAGATGGTCTTACAATAGTATTAACATATAAAAATGGAAAACTAATTAGTGGAGTCACAAGAGGAAATGGAACAATTGGGGAAGTTGTAACTAAAAATGTAAAAGAATTTAAAAATATTCCATTAAGCATACCATTTAAAGGAGATTTAATTGTAAGAGGAGAAGCTGTAATTAAATATTCTGATTTTAATAAAATGAATGAAGAACTTGATGAAGATAGTCAATATAAAAATCCAAGAAATTTATGTTCTGGTTCAGTAAGACAACTAGATAGTAAAATAACAGCAAAAAGAAATGTTAATATTATAATTTTCTCACTTGTAGATTGTTCTGAAAAAATATCAAATTCAAAAAATGAACAATTTAATTGGCTAGATACACTAGGATTTGAAACAGTAGAGAGAATTATTGTTAATAAAAATAATATTGAAGAAGAAGTATTAAAATATAAAGATAAAATCATAGATTATGATATTCCATCAGACGGACTTGTTTTAACATTTGATGATATTGAATATGGATTATCACTTGGAATGACAAATAAATTTCCAAAACATTCTTTAGCTTTTAAATGGCAAGATGAAACCGTAGAAACAAAACTATTAAATATAGACTGGCAAACATCAAGAACAGGACTAATTAATCCAGTAGCAGTATTTGAACCAGTTGAAATAGAAGGGACTACAGTTTCTAGAGCATCCTTACATAATGTTTCAATATTAAAAAATTTAAAACTTGGTATAGGAGATACAATAGAAGTCTATAAAGCAAATATGATCATTCCACAAGTAGCAAATAATCTAACATGTAAAGATGATTATGAAATACCAAAAACGTGTAATGTATGTAACCATGAAGCAAAAATAGTTTCAAATGATAATGTTAGTTATCTTTATTGTACAAATGATTACTGTAAAGCAAAATTGATAAAAAGACTAAGTTTATTTACAACAAGAAATGCGATGAATATAGATGGTATATCAGATCAAATATTAACAAAACTAATAAATGAAAATCTTTTAAATGAATTCTCAGATTTATATAAACTTGAAAACCATAAAGAAAAAATATTAAGTTTTGAAGGATTTAAAGAAAAATCATATAATAATATGATAAATAGCATAAATAAATCTAGAAATGTAAAAATAGCTAACTTTATATATGCACTTGGTATAAAGGATATAGGACTTTCAAGAGCAAAATTAATTTGTTCATCATGCAACAATGATATTGAAAAAGTAAGAAATATATCATTTGAAGAACTTAGTAATATTGATGGTGTAGGAGAGATAATAGCATTAAATTGGATAAATACTTTTAAAGATGAAAGTTTTATAAATGAATTTAATAATTTATTAAAAGAAATAGAATTCATCAAAGAAGAAACAAAAACATTAAAATTAGAAAACTTAACATTTGTAATAACAGGAAGTATAAATAATTTTAAAAATAGGGATGAAATGGTTGAATACATAGAAAGTTTTGGAGGAAAAACAGTAAGTAGTGTCTCATCAAAACTAAACTATTTAATAAATAATGATATAAATTCTACTTCATCAAAAAATAAAAAAGCAAAAGAACTAGGTATAAAAATAATAACTGAAGAAGAATTAATAGAAATGACAAAATAATGTCATTTTTATTTTACACAAAAAATGACAAACAAAATGTAAATATAAAAAAAAGATATTTTTTGTCGAAAAAAGTATGATATACTATACACATAGTAGGAGGAAGAATAGAATGGCAAAAGATAGAAAACTTGTACTTAGTTGTAAAGAAGAACAAAAAATAGAGAAAGCATATTTAGAAACTTCTCAAGGAAAGATAGTATTTGCATTAACATTTGTTGCATGTTTTGCAATGTTAGTAGGATTACTAATTGAAACATACAAAGTTGCTGCAGAAGGAACAGGATTCCTAAATCCAGATAGTTTTTATTATGAATATTCAAAAATGTTATTCATGTGGGGTGGAATTGCTGCTCTAATAGGATTATTCTTCTATATTAGATTTGCAATTGGTTATAAAAATGTAAAAACAAGAAGAGCGACTAAAAAAGCTGCACCAGCTGCTGAAAAGAAAGCTCCAGTTAAAAAGACTGCTGCTAAAAAAGCTCCAGCTAAAAAAACAACTAAAACAACTACTAAGAAAAAATAAGAAAAATAAAACACAAAAATAAAAAATGATTGCAAAATCATTTTTTTTTATGAATAAAAATGATAAAATATATATTAGAATATAGAATAGGGTGATTAAGTGAATTTTAATAATATTGGTTTTAGTTTACCTTCTCTTATATTTATAATAATTATCTTAAGTATATATATATTAAAGAATAGAAAAAGAGGATTAAGAGAGTATTTATTTATAGCATTAATGATAATTGTAGCTGTAATAGGATTACTAGAAATTATTATTCCATTTGCGATAACTATATCAAAAACAAATGCATTTACGAATATAGTTTCAAAATTATTTTTATCTCTTGTAGCAATATGGCAATTTATGTTTGTTTTTTACATAGATACGCTAGTTTATAATGGAGATAGAAAACAAAATAAATTAGTAAGATATCCAATTTTGATTATCGCTACAATACTTATGTTATTTTTTATAGTGTCATTTATATTTATGGATATGGAATATAGTGGTGGAAAGCACGTAACAAATTATGCTATAACAGGAATGCCAACATTCTATATGTATTTAGATATAGTACTAGCAAGTATATTTGTTCTATATTATATAAATATTCATATTGATTTTATAAAAAACATTTACATGAAACCAATAATTATTGTTTTAACCCTTTACTTTTTAATAATAATAGCTCAAATAGCGTTAAATATTGAATTAAATGAAATAACATTCTTCGGTTCACTATTAATCACAGTTATCTATTTCACAATAGAAAGCCAAGATTTTAAATTAATAGATGAATACAAAGAATCAAAAATAGAAGCCGAAAAAGAAGATAAAGCAAAAACTGCATTTTTAGTAAATATGTCACATGAAATAAGAACACCATTAAATACAATAATAGGATTTGCACAAATAATAAATGAAGAACCAACATTTGACAGAGAACATTTTCAAAAAGATTTAAAAAATATAATTGATGCAAGTGAAACATTATCAAGTTTAATACATAATATATTAGATATATCAGTTATAGAATCAGATGAATTAATATTAAATGAAAAAGAATATATTTTAGAAAGTTTAATATTTGAAATAAATAGTTTAATACCATCTAAAATAACTAATGATGAATTAAGATTCACAATTGATATTGATCAAAATATACCAAGAGAATACTATGGAGACGCATATAAAATATTCAAAGTATTATCATATATATTATTAAATGCAATTGATAATACAACATATGGTGAAGTAAAACTTGAAATATCTGGAGAGAAAAAAGAAAATGGATATTTTGAACAAAAATTTGTAATTTACAATACAGGTCATACAATGAGTAATGAAAACTTCGAAAAAGATTTTGAAGATTTTGTAAAATTACAAAGTACTGGAGAGGGAAAACTTAGTAACATAAAACTAGGATTAATAATTGCAAAAGAATTAATAACACTATTAAATGGTGATATTGAATTTATAAATGCTAAAGGTCAAGGAACAAGATATATTATAAAAATTAAACAAAAAATAGTAAGTGAATTACCAATTGGAAATATATTTGAAAACGTAACAAACGGACTTGCTACAACAAGAAACTTACTTTATTTACCAGATAAAACAGCGATGGTTGTTGATGATGGAGAAGTAAACTTAGCAATGGCAAGAAAAAGCTTAGAGCAATATGGCTTAAAAATTATTACAGTTAAAAGCGGAAAAGAATGTGTAGAAATAGTTAAGAATCAAAAAATAGACATAATCTTTTTAGATCACATGATGCCAGAAATGGATGGTATAGCAACTATAAAAGCATTAAATTCAACAGGATGTGAAATACCACCAATAGTAGCATTAACAGCAAACAATTATGACGCATTAAAAACAGAATATATCGCACAAGGATTTAATTATTATTTACAAAAACCAATTGTATTTAAAGAATTAAATAGGGTGATGAAAGAAATATTCGCACAAAACGAAGATGATTAATAGTAAAGGAGGAGAAATATGCAAAATGGATTATCACCAGCAATAGTAAGCTTATCAATCTTAATGATAATATTCATGATTTATGATACAAAAGAAAAAATAAATAATTTACAAAGTAAGCTTTTTAATACATTAACATATACAAGTTTTCTATTTTGCTTAATAACACTTCTTTATTCGACAATGCTAGTATCATTAAATTCATTTATAATTAATTTGGTATTTTGGAGAACATATAATTTACTATTTGTAGCATTTTGGGAAATATTACTTTTATTTCTAATAATTATAATTCAAAAATATAAAAATAAAACAATGAAAGACTTATGGGAAACAAATATATTAGTAAGAGTAATATTGATAGTATTTACAATTTTAGAGGTTATATTATTATTGTTCCCACATGTTTCAATATATGAAAAATTTGATTTTAGAAATATCACTTTTACAAGTTTAATATTATCGATTTTAAGTATATTAATTTCACTATCAATAATTGTGATTATAAATGTCTTAATGAAAAAGAACAAAGAAAAATTAGATGAAGATGATAAAAAAAGTATTAATATGATTATATATTGTACACTATTTGTAATATTGCAAGTATTAATGCCTTCTATATCAATATATGCTTTTTCAACTGCGATAATAACATCAATTGTATATTTAACATATGCAAATCCAGATATAGAAATAACAAGAGAATTATCAAAAGCACAAAAAACTATAAAAGATAGTGCAAAAACAAAAACAGATTTCTTATCAAATGTAACATCTGAAATAAAAACACCAGTTAGTTATATAACATCGTTATGTACAAATCTAGAAAATCTTGAAGAATATAATGTTGATGAAGTCAAAAAGACAATGAATCATATTATTTTATCAGGAAACAACTTATTAGAAATTGTAAATAATGTACTGGATATTTCTAAAATTGAAAGTGGAAATGAAATAACTATAAAAAATGAATATAACATAAAAAATCTTATTGATGATATTTCTGGTGTAGTAAAATCAAAATTAGGACAAAAGAATGTAACACTTGAAGTAAACTTATCTGGAGAATTATCAAGTGTATATGAAGGAGATGTTATTAAAATATATCAAGTATTACAAAATGTCTTAACAAATGCTGCTAAATATACAGAAGTAGGAAAAATAACATTTGATATTACAAGTACAAAGCTACCACTAGGAGAAAAATTATTATTTAAAATTGCTGATACAGGAAATGGAATTAAACCTGATGACCAAGATAAATTATTTAAAAAAGGAACAAGATTAGAAAGTTCAATAGATAACGAAATTGAAGGAGCCGGATACGGACTATCAATAACTAAAGAGTATCTAGATTTAATGGAAGGAAAAATTTGGTTTGAAAGTGAGTATCAAGTAGGAACAACATTCTACATAGAAATACCACAAAAAGTTATAAATCCAACACCATTAAAAGAATTAATCAAGGAAGAATATGTATCTCAATCAACAGAAATTGACTGCGAGAATAAAGTAGCTTTAGTAGTAGATGATAATAAATTAAATAACAAAGTTATTAAGAGACTACTAGAAAGATATAAATTTAAAGTAGTTACAGTATCAAGTGGACAAGACTGTATTTATAAAGTAAAAAGTGAAGAAAAATTCGATATAATATTTATGGACCAAGTAATGCCAGATATGTCAGGAATTGAAACAATGAAAGCATTAAGAGGATTAGATGGTTATGAATTACCACCATTAATCTCATTAACTGCAAATGCAGTTAGTGGAATGAAAGAGCATTACTTAGGAGAAGGATTTGATGAATATTTATCAAAACCAATAAATACAAGTGATCTTGAAAAAATATTAACAAAATATTTTAAGAAGACAAATTAATGTCTTCTTTTAATGTATAAGGAGACCTATGAATAACAAAGAAAAACTACAATCTATAGTTTCATATATTGGACCATTATCAATAGTAGTATATTTATTTGCAAACAATAAAGATGTAACATTTCATTCCAAACAAGCAATAAGACTATTTATATATACATCAATATTATTAATAATTACATTATTAATAGGTAAAATAAAAATACTATGGAGACTATCAGATATAATATCTTCTTTAATAATACTATTAAATATATTTTTATCAGTACAAGGAATACAAAATATAATTAGTAATAAAAAAACAAAATTACCATTAATTAATAAAGTAATTATAAAGAAAAAATGATAAAATAAAAATAAGGTGATAATATGAAATATAGACATAAAATATACCAATTGTTTAGTAAAAAATTAAATGTACCAAAGAGAATACTTTCAAAAGTGTACAACAATAGAGTTACGCTAAAAGAGTATATTGAATACGAACTATATGGAAAAATACCACTAGAATGTCTTTTAGAAGAAGATAGAAAAATATTAGACAAATTTGGACTTGAAAAAATTTTATCATTAGATTGGGAACTTTTTAATATAAACTTCTATATTCATGATGAAATAGATTTAAATTTAATACTAAAAAATATTCCAAAAGAAGTTGAAGATATAAATGAAATATTATATGAGTTATTAAAAACAAAAATAAGACCAAGTCAATATTCGTCTAAAATGAAAGAACTATATCCTGATAGAATATTTTTAATTAAAGAAGATGATACAAAAGATATTAAACAAAAAAAAGAAAGATATAATGAAGGAGACGTATCACTTGAAAATATACTAAAAGATTGGGAATTATATAAAGATAAAAAATTGGATTATTGTTTATCAAATGACAATAAAAATTCATATAAAATAACAGAAGAAGAATTAAGAAATTTTAAAAATAAATATGGTAATCTAGTATCATTAATAATAAAACATAATGATATATATAAGTTTATATATGAACATAATATTTTAAAAACAGAAGTTGAACAAAAAGAATTTATAAAAAAATTTACGGATGACTTAATTAAAGAAAAAAAATGGTCATATCAAAATATAGAATTATCAAATGAAGAATATATGGAAGTATTCAAGTATTCATCTTTAGAAGAATTTTTGAAAAATATACAAAGTAGTTATGGAACATATTTATTAGAAGAATTAAATACACTATCACCAAATTATATATTTAAAACAGAATTTCCATTTGAGTTATTCAAAGATCCAGGAGTTTTAGGTTTCGTAGGGATATATGGTTTAAAAAATACAATAGAATTTGATAGAGAATGTGGTAATTTCTTTTCTAAAAATAATTTTAGAATATTAAAAATAATGTATGAAACATATATGCATTATGCACATGGTGCACAAGACGGATTAAAATTTTATATAATACAACCAAGAGATGAAAATGGTAATTTATATGAAATACCATATAGAAAAGAAGATTTCTATGAAACTATAAGAAGAATGATAGTAAATGGTCCAACGAATTATGACTACGCAGAAAAAGCACCAAATTATTCGGACTTACAAGGCGAATTTAGAAAAAGATATCAAGAAATGTTCTTAAGTGAAGATGCACCACAAGAATTACAAGATGCATTTTATACAAAAAAGATAACACCAAGATTATTAAAAGACCATCCGGAATATATAGAATATTTAAGAGGAAAAAATCTGCATTCTTGCTTTGAAAAAGAAAGCGCAAGAACGCAATTAGAAAGTGGATATTTTAAATATATCAATCTATATGAACATCTAAGTAAAAATCTTACATTTGATGAAATGATGGAGTATATTAAAGAATATGCAGATATAATAGAAATGTATTCGAATCTAGACTATCGTGATAGAGTTCACATAGATTTTATTATAGATACAGAACCAACTTATGAAAGCATAATGAGTAGTACAGATGAATTATTTAGAAAAATGATTATAGAAAAAAAGAGTCCATATACACCAAATGTTCCGAAACATCTAAAAGAGAATCTTAGTGGGTTATTCATGAGAGAAGATGCACCAAAAGAATTATTAGAAATGTTCTATAGCAGAAAAATTGATAGAAGAATTTTTTTTCATCATCCAGAATATAGAGAATACTTTAATAATATAGACCCAGAAGTTATTTGTAGACCATTACTAGTTTGGTCATCTAAACCAAATGGGGGAAGTAGACAAATAAATCTAATAGAAGACATAAAAGAAAAATTTGGTCATTCAGCAATTGATATAGTATTATGTTATGGAGAATACTTAGAAAAAATGAGTGAAACAAATGAACTATTATATTTTAACCACTCATCAAATTATACAAAAGATGACTTACAAGATGAATTGGATAAACAAGTCTACGAATTAATAACAAGTGGGAAAACAAAATATGATGAATATATGAGTGAATCATTTAAAAATAAACATCCAAATATGTTTTTAAGTGATAACGTTGAACAAGAAATAAAAGATAAATTTTATAATAGAGAATTTAAAAAAGAAGATTTTGAAAATAATCCTGAACTATTAGATAAATTTGGAGATACAAATATAATATGCGGTTTATCACCAGAATACGCATGGCTTATTCCAATGTTTAAAAATTCAAAAAATGCAAATGAAAATAGACTAAAAGTATTAGATGAATTTTTAGAAATAAAAGATGTATCATTACAAAATGCATTCAAAGAATATATGGCAGATTGCATAGATGAAATAGATTTAGAAAAAACAAAATATATTGCAGAAGTAATGAAAAGATTATCTTTATCTAATTCTAAAGAAATGATAACTTTTAGAAAAGAACTAGCAGTACAAATACTTAATTCACAAGACCCGCTTTCAAGTTTAGATAAAATAGAAAGTATATTTATAAAAAATAATATACCAACAGTCGGAAAAATATATTCATGTTTTGAAATATTACATCCTAATTTAGAAAAATTTGATTTTAGCCCAAGTTCAACAACATCACCAGTATTAAAAAAAAATTCTAATGAAGGAAGAAAAGTAATAATATTTTCAGATTTAATAAAAGCATCATTTGGTTCAAATAATAGAAGTGTTAATAAATACTTATCAAATATTGATGTTTCACATAGTTTATACGAAAACATAATAAATGGTAGTATAAAATATGATGAATTAACAATAGAAGAACAAAATGAATTAAAGCAATTTTTAAAACATTTAATAACTCTATATAACAATACAAAAAAAGGTAAACAAGATTTAAATGGATTTGAAGAAACAACTGATATAATCAAAGATATAACAGAAATAAAAAAACTATTATCTCCAAATGGAACACTAGATTATAACCTAGCAGATAGAGTAATAAATATGTTTTGTCATTTTGCAGGAATTAAAACGCTAAAAGAAGCAAAAGACTATATCGAAAATAAGATTAAAAATGCTGAATTAAGAAATATAGAAGCATCAAAAAGAGATATGGTATTAGAAGAAGGAGATTATATAAAAGGAATACAAGGAGGTATAGCATACCTAGGAAGTATTCTTCAAAATGGAAGCGTATCAAAAGAATATTTAGGTTCAAGTGCTGGAAGTGATGCAACACCGCTAGATACAGATATATCAAGAATAATGAAAAGTGAAGGAACAAACAGAGATAAAATATTATCAACAGAAGCAGCAACTTATGGAAATATATGGTTTGTTTTAAAAAATGATGATAGATTCCAGGTAACAAGAGGAGAACAACAAATTGAAGAACAAGACATAAAAAGAAGCGATAAACTTGAGGTATTTCTAACTGGAGTTGTAGGAAAAGGACACTATGGAATAAGAACTGGATTTTCATCAAGCGATATTAATTATATAGTTGTAGAGAAATATGACGAAAAAGTGGCAATGGAAATAGTAATAAACGGATTCTATATACCAATTGCAGACAAAGATGGAAAGATTATTTTTACATATGAAGATTATCTATATTTGAAATCAAAAATGAATGGTCTTACATATTATGGAGAAAAAGGTTATAGATTTTCACATAATTTAGTTAATCCAGAAATAGAAGAAATCGCATCTAAACTAGATGAAAGTAATGTTGAAGTAGCTAAAAAAAGAAAAAGAATCAACGAATTAATATATAGTGCTTTAAAAGAATTTAATTTAGAACTAAAAACAACTATTGATGGTGACTTAACATCAGGAGTAGTAGAACTTATAGATACTGGTTCAACAGGAAGAGGGACAAATAAACCAGGTGATGGAGATTTTGATTTCATAATGAGAGTTGATAAAAAAATACTATCTGAACCAGCAAAAATAGAAGAAATAAAAAGTGCATTACTTAAAAAGTTTAATAAAATTGGAGCGGGTGGAATTATATCAACAGGAGATTTTAGATTAAAAGATGTAAATATAGAACCAAATGTGAATGTTGATATTGATATTACTTTTGTAGAAAAAACAGATCAGGTAACATATTCAACTGATATGTGTCTTCAAGATAGACTAAAAACTATTTATGAAACAGATAAAGAAAAATATAAATATGTAATTGCAAACATATTACTTGCAAAAAAAGTATTAAAAGAAGCAAATGCCTATAAACCATACAGAAGTGATAGAATTCAAGGAGGACTTGGAGGAGTAGGCGTTGAAAACTGGATTTTACAAAATGGTGGATCATTTAAAGATGCAGCAAAAAGTTTTCTTGATGCTTCAAGAGGAAAGACATTTGAAGAATTTAAAGAAATATATAAAATATGGGATTTTGGAGAAAATCATCTAGCATTAAAAAATTTAAACTATCCACATGATAACTTTGTGAATAATATGAGCAAAGAGGGATATGAAAAGATGCAAAAAGCATTAAGAGAATTTTTACTTTTATATGAAGAAGATATGATATATACAAGCAAACGTAAATAAAAATGATAATTTACAAACCATTAACAAAATATAAGAGAAAGGTAAATATTATGAAAAATTATTTTAAATGCTGGAATAAGTTTGAAGTAACTTTATTAGTAACCGGAATACTTATATTATTAAGTATTGGAATATATTTAGATTGTGGATTATTACCAACAATTGTACCTGTTATAGGATTTTTTTCAGCACTTCACCAAGCAAAAGGTCTAGTTATAGGACAAATAGTTGGAGTTTTAATGGCAATATTATATTCAATAATGTCATACTCAAATAATTATTATGGTGAAGTTATAGTATATTTATTTGTAATATTACCACTTTATATCTCAGGAATTTATACATGGTTAAAAAATAAAGATAAAAAAAGTTCAAAAGTTAAACAAAATAAAATAAAGCAAAAAGAATGGTATATTTTATCTATAACAAATATCATATTATTTATTGGATTATACAATTTATTAAAATACTTTAATACAAATAACTTATTAGTTTCAACAATATCAATGAATATTAATTTAACAGCAACATATCTCTTGGTAAGAAGAAGTAAATATAGTTTCTTATTTTATTTAATAAATGCATTTATATTATTGATATTATGGGGAATACCAACGTTTAAAGGAAATATTATGTATTTACCAATGACATTAAATGCAATACTATTATTAATAAATAATATATATGGGCTATATAGCTGGTCAAAAAAGTAAGGTGATTTTATCACCTTTTTATGTGCTATAATATGTATGGGTGAGGAAAATGATATATTTAAAAAGTTTTGAATTATTAAATGAAAATAGAGAACACGGACTATTTGATATAGAAAGAAGACGAATATTTAATAATTATTATCCAATCGGAATATTTACAAACAAAGAATTAGAGGAAATTAAGTTTGATAGAATAACAATATTTTATGGTGGAAATGGAAGTGGAAAAACAACACTATTAAATATTATCTCAGAGAAACTTGAGTCAATAAGAAAAAGTAAAATTGATAAAGGTTCATATTTTGATTTATATGTAGATAAATGTAGTTATGAAATGTCATTTGAAGAACCAATGGAAATAAAAACAATAACAAGTGACGATGTATTTGATTATCTACTTGATGTAAGAAGCATTAATTCAAATGTTAATAGAAGAAAAGAAAGATTAAGTAAAGAATATATGGAAGCAAAATTCTCATCAAAGAATAGTTCATTTGATAACTATGAAGAAGTAAAAAATGCATATGACTCAAAAACAAAATCAATGTCAAGATATGTTAGAGATAGACTAGGTAATAATAATATAGTAGAACAATCAAACGGCGAGTCAGCATTATTATTTTGGGAAAGAGAAATAAAAGAAGATAGTATATATTTACTAGATGAACCTGAAAACTCTCTTTCAGCAGAAAACCAAATAAAACTAAAAAAATTCATAGAAGATTCAGTAAGATTTTATAATTGCCAATTTATTATCTCAACGCACTCACCATTTTTATTAAACCTTTTAGAAGCAAAAATATATGATTTAGATTCAATCCCAGTAAAAACAAAAAAATGGACTGAATTAGAAAATGTAAAAATATATCATGAGTTCTTTAAAGAACATGAAAGCGAGTTTGAATAATGGTAAATGATTTATTAATAGAATTCATAAATGAAGAAAAACTAAATGCACTTGAATTAATAGATGCACTTTATTATAAAGAAAAATATAATTTATCAACAAATCAAATAAATAATATAAAATTACAAATAAATGAAAAAATAGAAGAATCAGATAATAAAGTAGAATTACTAAAAATAAAAGAAAAACTAATCCAATACAATATGGATACAACTCTTGTAGATAGAATAATAAAAAGACAAGAAAACATAACTAATGAAGATATTCAAAATCTAGATTATATAGAAGTAGAATATTATATAAATGATGGTTTTAATAAACTTACTTTAGAACAAAAAATACTTTTATATAAAAAATCACTTCAATTAAAATTTAATCAAAGTGATTTAGATGAGATAATCGAACAAATAAATGATGAAATAGAAATTATTGATAACAAAGATGAATTAATTAAAATAAAAAATCTATTATTAAATCATAATATTGATACATCATTTGTAAATAAAATTATTAAAAGATTTAATAAAATTAAAGATATTGATATTAATGATTTTGACGAACAAGAAATAGAATATTACATTTATGAAGGACTAGAAAAATTATCATTAAAACAACAAATATTATTATTAGAAAAAGCAAAAAGAATGAATTTTGATAAAGATGACATAGAATATTTAATTGAAAGTATAAATGAATATAAAAAAGACAAAAAAATACAAAAGACAGAAAATACAAATAAAAAAGAAATATATAGTGATTATGAAGAATATCAATTTGAAGAAGAAGAATTAGAAGAAGATGATTTTTATTTTGAAGATCCAGATTAAAAGAGATGATTTAAATCATCTCTTATTTTAATATTAGTTTAGGACCATCTTCTAAATTCAAATCATCATTTTTTTCAGGTTCAAGATTTCTCTCAGCAGAATAACTTGTATCATAAGTATAATTATTATTTTCAAGTTCATTTCTATAAGAGTTTAACGAATAAATAATATTAGCTATTTGTGACTTAAGTTTGTCAATATTAACATGTATATTTTTATCATCAGAATTATCTTTATTTATAGATTTAATAGCATTCTTAGTATGTTTTTTATTTAAACCATAATAGGTAAGAGACCCGCCAAAAGCAAGTATAGCAGGAACAAACGTTGTAATTAAAGGAATGACAGAAGGAGCAGGAAGTGGTCTTATAGTATAAGAAAATATAGGCATGATTGATAAAGCCATTGGAACAAATGCAGCCATCATACTATAAAATATAGGGCTTAATTTATCATTTAAATCATTAGACTTATTTTTAATTACTAATTGATTAGATAAATTATCAAGTAATATATATTTTTGTTTTAATTCGCGTTCAAGTTCATTTATTTTATTTACTAATTCACGTCTACTATAATTAGATTTATTCTTTTTAATAGTATAATTTTCATTTTTAGAAAATTTCTTTATCATATTATTTTCTTCATTTTGTTTATTATTAACTCTTGTAATAATTTCGTTACGTTGATGTAACTTTTCAATTTCAATTTCAAGTTTTAATATTTCTTCAATTCTTTCACTTTCATTTTTAGATTTGGAAATATTTTTGAATCTTTCTTTACATTTAGCTTTCTTTTCCGTTATTGCATTACCAATATATCCAAGGGCAAAAGATGTAAATAAAGTAGCACCTGGGAATATAACACTTGGTATATTTAGCCAAAAATATATAAGTAAAGTAGGTAAATACAACAAAGTACTAAGTAAAGTAACTCTTTCTGCTTTCTCCTTAAAATCCTTTAGATTTAATTCATGTATAATTCCCTTATTTTCAATAATATTATTTTCATTTTTCTTAAATTCATTATTTAATTCTTTAATAAATTCATTCATTATAATCGTCCTCCGAAGTAGAATTTATTATATGTTAAAAAAAGAAAAAAGTAAATAAACTATTTTAATTTTCATAGAATTATTATATAATATTAAATCACTAGGGGGAATTATGAGAAAAACAGATGAATTAAAAAGAGTGTTAAATTTTTATCTTGCAGCTAATACATTAAAAACTAAAGTATATGATGAGGAAAATAATTATACTATATCAGATTGTTTATATGGAGCAGTTTCATTAGCAATCGCATTGGATAGTGAATTTAAAGAATCACATAACGTTTCTAGAGTAATTAAAATGATGTTATTAGATGAATTTAATAAAAATAATCCAGATTTTGATATAGAAAAAAATCTAACAAATGGAAAAGAATTACAAGAATTAATCAATGAAGCAAGAAGACTAGAAACAAATGATGCAAAATTAGCATTTAAGTATAGAATGATGGATTTTATATTAACTAATTTAATTTATGTAAGAGGTTCAAGATTAATCGAATCAAAAGTAATTGAAGAAGCAATAAAATGTTTTAATCCAAAAACTAGTGAAGAATATGATAAATATAGAGAAGTAGTTAAATATTATATTTTAAATTCAAGATTAAAAGATAAACAAAGAAGCGGATGGGATAAAAATCATTGGAATATAAAATCAGATAGAATAGAAAGAATAGCAGAACACATTATATCAACAATCTACTTAGCAATCGCAATGGAATCAGAAATGGGATACAATGATGAGTTAGATTTCGATAGAAATATCAACATAGATGAAATAGTTAAAATGCTTTCTATTCATGAAATTGGAGAAACAATTATTGGAGATATAACACCATTTGATGGAATAACACCAGAAAAGAAAGCCGAAATAGAATTCAAAGCGGTACAAGACTTACTAGGAAATCTTACAGAAAAAACAGAATTATTAGAACTTTTTTCTTTATTTGAATCAAAGTTTTCAAATGAAGCAAGATTTTCATATTGCTGCGATAAAATAGAAGCGGATTTACAATCTAAATTTTATCAAGATACTTTCCAACATAGAAATCTTCACGATCAAGAAACAAACAAAGTAATGAATTTAGATTTAACTAAAAAACTAATTGAAGAAGGAGCAAAAACTCCATTTGATATTTGGTATGGGTACGACAAAAATATATATGAAAAATATCCAGAATTTAGCGAATTTAAAGATTTACTAGATATGATAAAAAACAATAATATCATAGACATAAAAAATAATCCAATTGTAGAAAATATGGAATTAACAGAAGAAGAACATAAGTTTTTAACAACTGAATTAGCAAATTTATTAAAATGTACATTATATGATGGGGATATCGAATCAATATTACTTGTTAGCTCAAGTAGTAATGAATATTCTAAAGGAGAAATTGTAATAGACTTTATCTTATCTGATTATACAGATAAAACTAAAACAGAAAAATTAATAGAAAGATTAACTCAAAAATTTAAAGAAATAAATATAATAGATATAAAAGTTACATTTTCATGTCACAGAATATCACATTACAAAAATGAAAAATACGATTTTAATGACATATTAAAAGTATCAAAAATATTGCTTGATAAAACAGGAAGACTAACTAAAATACAACAAGAGTCACAATCAATTAAAAAAGAAAATAATATGGAAATACTTGAATATGTCCCACCAATTGAAGAAGAAATAAAAAGAAAAATGATAAAATAAAAAGATGATTTAAAAATCATCTTTTTTTAATAGTTCAATAAATTTTTTGGTACTAAAAGTAGGGTAAACATCATCCTTAATCGCATAACATAATTTTCTAGTAGGTATTTTATATTTAGTTTCAACTTCATATAAAGATTTATTTAATTTATCTTTAACATATTCTTTAGTAACAAGACCAATACCAAATCCATTTTCAATAAAATTAACAAGTAATCTGTGACTAACTATTTCCATTTTACAATCAAACTCAAGATTATTTGCGTCTATATATTTATCAAAATTCTTTCTTGTAACAGAAGGGCTCTTTTGCAAAAGTATTCCATTTAAATTATCAAGTTTATCCTTTTTATTACTAACAAATATATCATGAAGCTCACAAATATATTCGACTTTCAAATCTTTGATATCATTTTTTATAGATGCAATAACTATATCCAAATTACCATTTCTAAGTTCTTTTAATAAATTGTCTGTTAAATCATTTACTATACTAATCTTAACATTAGGATAAAGATTTCTAAATTTATTTAAATAGGGCATTAAATAATTTTCACTTACAGAAGCAGAAGCACCAATATTTAAAACACCACTCTCTAAACTCTTAAGTGACATAAATTTATTTGTTCCATTTATAAAATAAGTCATACCATCTTTAATATAAGAATAAAGTTCTCGTCCTTCATTAGTAAGACTAACTCCTTTTTGTGTTCTAACAAATAATTTACCACCAAGTTCGTTTTCAAGCGTTTGAATAGATTGACTAACAGCAGGTTGACTAATCATAAGATTTTGAGCACCTTTTGATATACTGCCTGATTTAGCAACTTCATAAAAAACTTTGTATAATTCAAAATTAATATTCATATATAACCTCCACTTATATCAAATATAAGAAATATATATTTTTATTATATGCAAAATAATTCTATAATACAAGTGAAAGGAAAAAATTTATGAACAAAAATATTTTAATAACAGCCGGACCAACAAACGAATATATCGATGAAGTTATGAAAATAACAAATATGTCTACCGGAAGACTAGGAATTGAATTAACAAAAAATTATTTAAATGAAGGAAATAACGTAACACTTATCGCAACAAGAAGTGTAATAAGAAGTGGATTATTTGAAAAATATGATTTAATAAACAATCCATATTTAAAAGTAATACCTATCGAAACAACACAAGATATGTATGAAGCACTAGAAAAAGAGTCATCAAATAATTATGATATGGTAATACACTCTTCAGCAGTAGGAGATTATAAACCAGAGTACTCTTTTAGAATGCAAGATTTAGCAAAAGAACTAGAAGAGTTAATTAAAGAAGGTAAAATTTCATATGAAGAAATACTAAATGTACTTATAAATCCAAAATGCAAGGTAAATGATGACACAAAAATAAGTAGTTATGAACCTCATTTAACAGTAAAACTAACATTGACAACAAAACTAATTTCACATCTAAGAAAGTGGTATCCAGAATCACTATTAGTAGGATTTAAATTACTTGAAAATGTAGAAAAAGAATATTTAATGGAAGTAGCAAGAAAACTATGTATAAAAAATAATATGGACTACATTATCGCAAATGATTTACATGATTTAAGACAAGGAGAACATTTATCATTTTTAGTAAATGAAGAAGGTTATCAAAATGTAGAATTTCATTCACCAGAAGATATTTTTTATGAAACAAATAGACTAATGTTAAAAAGAAAATAGAAAGAAGAATTAATATGATAATAGGTATATGTGGAAAATCAGGAAGTGGCAAAAGTACAATTGCTAAACAAATAGTAAGCAATCATAAAAATGCGGTACATTTAGATATTGATAAAATTGGACATTTATCACATAAAAACAAAGAAGTAAAAGAAAAGTTAATAAATACTTTTTCATCATCAATATTAACAAACAATGAAATCGATAGAAAAAAACTAAGTGTTATAGTTTTTTCATCAAAAGAAGAAATGAAAAAACTAGAAAAAATAACATGGACATTTATGGAAAATGAAATAGATAAATTTATAAAAGAAAATAAAGATAAAATAATAATATTAGATTATATATTGTTACCACTTACTAAATATTTCAAACAATGTGATATAAAAATACTTATGAATATACCATATCAAATAAGAAAAGAAAGAGTATTAAATAGAGATAATATAACAGAAGAATCATTTGTATTGAGAGAATCTTCATCAATTGAATATGAGGAATATGATTTTGATATTATATTAAATAATGAACAAGAAGATATATTAAGGAGAATAAAAATATGACAAAAGTACTTTATCCAGGAAGTTTTGATCCAATAACAAAAGGACATATGAACATAATTGAACAAGCAAGTAATTTATTTGATGAAGTAATTATAGCTATATTACAAAATCCAAATAAAAAATCAACGTTCACCCAAAAAGAACGACTAGAAATGATAAGTGAATTATATAAACAATATGAGAATATAAAAGTAATAACTGGCTCCGGTGCTGCAGTAGATATTGCAGTTTTAAATGAATGTAAAGCAATAGTTAGAGGTTTACGTAGTTTGACAGATTATGACTATGAAGTACAAATGCAACAAATAAATAAGGATATTTCAGGTAATAAGGTAAACACAATATGTTTATTTGCAGATAAAGAGTACCAATTCATATCATCAAGCATAGTGAAAGAAGTACTAAGCTTGGATAAAGATATATCAAAGTATGTAGACCCACTAGTAGAAAAACAACTATTACTAAAGAGAGGTAGATAATATGATAGAAATAAAACCATTAGGAACAGTATCAACATTTTGTTATGAGGATAAATGTTGTCCAGGTTATTTAATAAAACATAATAATCAAAACATATTATTAGATTGTGGAAATGGAATAACTAAACATATGGATTTACCAAATGATTTAAATAATTTAACTATAATTATTTCACATTTACATCCAGATCATTATGGTGAACTATTATCTATAGCACAAACATCACTTGTATTTAAAAGGTTAGGATATTTAAATAAAAGAATAAAAGTATACATACCATCAGGAGATGTAGTAGATGTAAGAGAAGATTATTTAGATGATGATGGATGGAGTGCATGTAGAACAGTTGAAAAAAATATTATCGACTACGATTATTTATTGAATCTTGAAAAACATGGATATATAGAATTTATTCCATATAAGGAAAGAGATAAAATAAATATTAATGAATTAAATATTTCATTTAAACAAAATCCACACCCAATTACAACATATAGTACAAAAATACAAATTCCTAATATTAGTATTGTATATTCAAGTGATACCGGTTATAATAACAACCAACTTGAAAAGTTTGCTCAAAATGCAAATTTGTTAATATGTGAATCAACATTTTTAAGAGGACAAACAAGATTAGAAGATTATCATTTATTTGCACACGAAGCAGGAATGATAGCATCTAGTGCAAATGTTGATAAGTTGTTATTAACACATTTTTGGCCAACACTAGATAAAGAACAATATGTAAGAGAAGCAAAGGAATATTTTGAAAATACAGAAGCTGCAATTGAGGGTCAAAAATTAATATTAAGGAGGTAAAAATGCAAAATAATTTTCAAAAATGGATAGAACACGATGAAAATAATCGTGCCATACAAACATTAAATAGATATTATTATGAAAATGTTATCAAACCATATTTAGAAAGTGATAAAATAATTGATTTACATACACATACAAACTTTTCTGATGGTGAATTATCACCCGATAAATTAATAAGAGAGGCTATACAAAATAGAATAGGAACAATAGCTATAACAGACCATGATACAATAAGAGGAATTCAAAATTTGGATAGAGAATCTCAAATAATACTAGATAGTGGAATACAAATTATTGATGGAATTGAATTAACGGCACAACCACCAAAAGGTACAATGCATATACTAGGTTTAGATATAGACATAAATAATAAAGAGTTAAACGATGCAATGACTACATTAAAAAATAGTAGTACAAATCGAACACTATCTATAATGGAACAAATAAAAAGAGATTATGGAATAATTTTTTCGCATGAAGATATAAAAGAATTGATAAACTCAAATCATAATTTAGGAAGACCTGATTTAGCAAAACTATGCATTAAATATGGTTATGCTGAGTCTGTTCAAGATGCATTTAATAAATATTTAATTGATGCATACAATAAAACTTTTACTGTTAATAAAAGACTTTCATATGAAGAATGCATAAGGTTAATAACAAATGCAAATGGTGTACCTGTACTTGCTCATCCCAAAACATTAGAGTTAACAGAAGAAGAACTAACAATACTAATTGAACAAATGGTTGAATGCGGTCTTAAAGGAATAGAAGCATATCACTCTAGCCATACAAAAGAAGAAATGCAAATGTACCTAAATATCGCAAAAAAATATAATTTACTTGTAAGCGTAGGTTCAGATTATCACGGACCAAATGTTAAACCAAACGTACACTTAGGATCAGGAGTAAATGATAATTTAAATATTAAAGAAGTTTCACTATTAAAACATTTATCTAAATGATATAATTAACCCAGTGATAATATGAAAAAAAATGAAAAGAAAAATACAAAGAAAACAAATAAAAAAATAAAAGTAGAAAAAATAAAAAAAGATTCTAATATAAAAAATATACCATTAGAATTCTTTGAAAAAAGAGAAGAAGAAAAGCAAAATAAATTAAAAGAATTAATTAAAACTAGCAAAGAAAAACAAGATAAATATATTGAACTAGAAACTAAAATAAAAAAGTATAAAGAAACTAAAAAAAGAAATGATAAGCTAAGTTTATTATTAGTTTTTTCATACATAATAATAGTATCAATAACAATTATATTTACAATAATAGGTAATAGAGAAATAATAATTAAGGACATATTAGAAAAAAATAATGTTGAAAACTTGTTAAAACAAAATAAAACAGTTTTAATTAAAGAAAAAGATAATTATGAATACTATGAAAAAACTGATAATAATATTTATTATGAATCAAACAAAGATAATAAACACACAAATATTATGGATAACATAATTTATACCAAAGAAAATGATTCGGTAAAAGCAAATATTATTATAGATGAAAATATATACGAATTCTTTAGAACTAACATGTTTACTATAAATAAAGAAGAGATAAAAAGTATTAAGACAAATAATAAAGTAGAAGTAATCACAAATAACAATGATAAATACATATATAATAAAGAATCTTTAATAATAGAGAAAATAGAATCAAAAGATAAAAATATTGTAATAGAATTAAATAAATCAATAAAGAAGAATGTAATTCCAGAAATTGAAAATAATAATAAAATATTAATTGAAATATATCAAAATAAAGAAAAATTAAAAGAATTAACCATATCTAAAAATATAAAGACAATATCTATTACAAATTATAAAGATAATATTAAATATAATTTATCAACAAAAGAAAATGATAAATCTAAGTTAAAAGAATTAGAACTAAAAAATAATAATGATAAATTAAAAATATATATAAATAAATAGAATGTATTAACATTCTATTTTTCTTTTATTCTAAAAATAATTGTATTATAATAATAAACCAAGGAGAGATATTATGACTAATCAAGAAGCCAAAAATGAATTAATAAAAAGATATAAATTTCTAAATGAATATGCAAGTTTTATACTATCACCATACATTTACGAAGAAAAGGACTCAAAAATAAAATTAGAAATAGATACTATTATGTATCAAATATTAGAAGAATTTCTTTTAGGAACAGACAAATTAGAAAATTCTCTATTATACATAATAATTGAAGATTTAAAAGAAGATGAAGAATATTTAAAAAGAGTAGAAGAAGGTATTAAATTACTTGAAAAGAAAAATAGTAATCCTTCGTATTTAAAAGAAAGATTAGATATAAATAACATTCTACATAAAATAGGAAAATATATAGATGAACAATCAGGTGATTTAGAAAACAAAGAAAATAAACTAAAAGTACTTGATGAATATTTTAGATTATTAAGATATAAAAACAATGGAAAAATATATACAAGTGGTAGACATTTAGATTTACATGACTGTGATAGTGTAAGTTTACCATTACAAGAAAACAAACCATCAAGAGCTAAAAATGATATAGGTGTAGAAAAGAATAACTTTATAGATACAATAGTTAAAACACCGAAACACGAATATAACAAATCTATATTTTCCGAAGAAGAAAAGCAAGAGGTATATGTAGAAATACATAAAGATTTACCATATTACTTAGAAATTACATGTGAATTAGAAGAAGAGTATATTAAGACAATGATTGAGTCAAGACTTATAAGACCGGCCGAAACAGAACCATGTCATGAATCATTTAATGTAGATAAAAATAAAATATTTATAAATCCAGATGATACACTATATAGATATTACCAACTTTGTCCACATTGTGGATATATTGTTAATATTCCAAAAGAAATAATACCAGAAAGTATAAAAGCAGAAATAGAAGAAAGATGCTCTAAGAGTCCAAATCTATTTAGAATAAATTTTCTAAAATCAGAACTAAAAGCATTAGAAACTCAAACGCAAGAAGGTCCAACTAAAAGATTAAAATAATTAGAAGAAATTCTAATTATTTTATTGAATATTATAAAAGTGTGTTATAATATAACACACAAATGGGGGAATATATGAAAAAATATAATCTTGACAATCTAAGAGTTGTCAAAATAGAAACAAAAAATGAAGAAAGATATACAATATGTTATTTTAATAAGTTTTTTAAAACATATACAGATGTATTTACAGACCAAAAAATAATACCAACTTCACCGGTTGAAGCACTAACAAAATACTATAATTGTGCTGAACTTTATTATAGAAGAGGTGAAGGAAAAATTTATTTAACAAAAAGAGAATTGTTAGATAAGTATACTGAAATTAATGCATTAAAAAAAGAAGAAGCAAAACAAAAAACAGAAAAAGAAGAAACTAAATCAGAAACAAAACAAGAAGTTCCAATGGAAAGTGTTGATGTTAATAAAACGTTAGAAATAGCAGTACAAGATTTCTTTCCAAAGACAGGTGAATGGACAAGTAATTGTTTTCAAAGACCAAGAGAATTACATATGTGCAATTTAGAATCAAATTTAAGAAATGATAAATGGTTAGCACAAATGATAAGAAAACAATGTAATTTAGATAATGTAAATTATTATGACATACTAGATTTTGTAAAAAAATCACCAATTTTCCAAGAATTAAGACACAACTATGAATTAGAAGTTGTAAGATGGCAAATTGAATGGATAAAAAATGGTGGTGAAAACTGGATATGTGATGAAGAATTAGGTGGAGATTTTACAATGCTATCACCAGTATGTGACCTTGGAATTAGAAAAGGAGTAGTTGATACACTTTTAGCTATCGGAATGGATGAAGAGGTTATAGAAGAAGGATTAGAAAAATATGCAGATATATGGAGAAATAGATTTATATCGTCAGCATTCTTTAATAAATATAATTGTTTCACTTTCTTAGCTGATCCAAATGTACCAATTCCAGAAATTGATAAAGAACATGAGTCAGCATGGATTAGATATAGAAAATACGAATATTATCGTGCACATAAAAAATCAGTTGATAAATATGGAACACCAGATGAAGATATGCTTATGAGCCAAGATGAAGCAATTAGATTAAAAAATTATCTAGATGTAAAAGATAAAGAAAGAAAACAAGAAATAGAAGATTATAAAAAACAAGCATATGGTAAAGGAAGAACACATTCACTTTGGGGGTAATTATGAAAACACAAGAATTAAAAAGTATTATAGAACAAATAAAAAGATATGATTTATCATCAGCTTTTTCTTCACCAGAAGATTTAGATAGATGGTTAGAAAGTTTAAATAATAGACAAATTAATAATTTAATAACATTAGATATTAATCCAGAAGAATTAACTGTACCAAAAACAACAATTGTAAATGAAAATTTATTAAATTGTACAGATTATAAAAATAGATTAAAAGCATTATCAAAAGTACAAAACTGTAAAGGATATTATCATTTATTTAACAGATTTTGCTCTATTTATTTTTTGAGAAAGCCATCTTTTTATGAAGATTTAGAAGAAATCAGTAAAGCAGAAACATCAAGATATGCTTTGTGGGTAATCGGGGAAGAAGATTTTAATAATAGTCCATATAGAAAAGAAGATCTAAAAATGATTCTTGGTGCAAAAGATAAACCTAAAGAATATATAGATGATTTTGAAAGAGATTGGTTAGTAGCAGAATCACTAGCAGTAGTTGCTAAAAACAAATTATCTATAAATAGCAAATATCATAGAGAAGATATGGAATTAATTTCAATTTCAGGAAGCGAATGTTTACAAATGACTGGTTCATATCCAGAATATGGAATAAATAGACTTGCAATAAATGATGTATCACTATCTGATCCATATCATTTAGAAAATATGCAAATATTAGCAGAGTCTCCTGCCTCAGCAAGATATCTTTATAAATTAATGACTAATCCGGAATTTATAAAAAGAAAAACATATAGACAAGAAATAGATGCGTTAAGATATGCAAAAAGTGAAGTAACAGCAATGGCAATGTATAGATTTATAACAAATGATAAATCAGAAAACTTCTGGGAAATCTCAAATCTAATGCAAGACCATAATCTAAATTATTTAAATGCATATAACTTAGGAAGAAATAAAACAGTTACAGGAAATAATCATCCAAATTATATACAAGTTTTATACATGTTAAATGAAGTAAATGACCAATTTGTATTATTCTTTGCATCATTATTAGCAGATAAAAACTTAATGAATAGTGGTTATCAAGACTATGATTTAGACTTATTGTTAAAAATAAATAATGAAGAAATATTTATGGATTTATATGAAATAATGAGTAATGAACAATCGCTAAATAGTGAACATCATATTGAAGATGTAAAACTTATAAGTACAGAAGAAGAAAGTAAAAAAAGAAAAGCGTATTTATCAAAAGCTACAGATAAAATAAGTCTTCAAAATCAACATCATAGATATGATATGGAATTCATTAAGAGAATTGATTATAGTGAAATAGATGAAAGAACACTTGATAAAATATATTTCTATCTATTTAACAATCAAGGTATGACCAATCCAAGACATGTGGAAATGCTAGAAAAAATTTATAGTGGATGCTCTATAGATGAAATAAATGAAGTAGAGTGTTACTTATCAAAAATAGAAAATAATTTAGAAGAATATGTTCAAAATCAACCAAAGAAAAAAGGAATAATATCAAGAATATTAAAAAGAAAGTAACAATCAAGTTACTTTCTTTTATTATTCATAATTAAAATAATATACACTACCATCTTCTTTTTCCAAAAATACCTTATCATCGCCGACATTATAATAATTAATAAAATTGTCATTCAATATTTTTTCTTCATTATATTTTAAAACATTGTAATATTTTTCATTCTTAACTATACAATATTTGTCAAAAAATGTAATTGAATCATAAGCATTTTTAAAAACTGGATTGAATGCAATATTATATAAATATTGTTTATCATTTTCTTTTTTTACCATAAAAGGACCTGAAAAATCCAATGAATAATATTCACAAAAATAATAGTCAACCTCTTTTGATGTTTTTTGTTTAGAATCAACATAAATACATTTATCTGAGTCATCTAAAGATTCGTTGAAAAAATAAAAATGTTCATAATTATAGTTATTATATATTCTACCTTTACCTTGATAAATCATGTTACCATTTCTATCCATAATAGCTGAAGTATTTTCATTGTTGTATATAATAACATTTTCATTATATTCAAATAAACTATTTAAAGAGAATTTATCATTATTAGTGAATTTAAATATTTCATTAAAATTAACATCTACCATAGTATGTTCATTACCTGAAGAAAAAATAGCATAATCATTGTCAACAGGAGTAATGTTATCATATAATTTATCGCTTACAGAGGCATAATTATTTTCATATAATTTATACATAAATCCTGTACCACCAATAAACTCTGAGTCATAAATATATTTAGCATTAAATAAAAATCCATCAAAATTGCCATAATTTGATAAATTAAATTTTTCATGTTTAAAATCGTCTAAATCTACAACGAAAGATTCGTATGTATCACGGTAAGTAACAATTGCTTTATTGTTACTTATTTTTGTTTGATAAGAAAGTGGACCAATTAGTTTATTAGTTTTGTAATTAAAAATATAATAGTTTGCTTTATCTTCTTGATTCCATAATAATAAACTTCCGTCCCCATAACTGAAGTTATAATAGAATTTATGTGTCGTATTATCTTTTGTGTTAATAATATAATTATTTTTGTCTTTAAAAGCAAATATTGTTATACCATTAAATTCATCAATGTGCTCATATTCAGAACAATCAAATAGCATTTTTAAATCCAAATCATATAGTTTATTATCGATATTTAAATAACTATCTTCAAAATTAAGATTAAAAGGATTTAATAAATTATCATAAGAATCAATATAATTAATATTATCCATAAGAACTTTACCATCTAGTGAATACAGTTTATTATTTGTATAAAAATATCTATCAGCAAAAATCTCACATTTAAAGTCATGATTACAGTCAAGTATTATTTTTCCATTTTCATCATATAATTTTTGTCCATAAAAATAATATTTATCATTAATCATAGAACCATTTAAACCAATTTTCTTATAAGCTGATACATCTTTTAAAGTGAGTTTTGCATTTTCATCAACAAAATCATCAAATTTATATTTTGAATTATTATTGACATCATCACTTGGGGTGACAATAGGTAATAACTTTGGTTTATTAAATTTTGTGAAAAATAAAACTATCAATAAAATAGCAATAATAACAAAAACAATAATAAAAATAATGAAAATTTTCTTATTACTATTCTTTGTACTTTGAACATTATTTGTATCCATACTATCGTTAGAAACATCAGTGCTCTTATTTAAATTATCATTCATTCTCTTCACCTAGTATAATTATATCAAATAAATTCTTGATTTAAATGATAAATGTGATAATATATAAGGCAACAAGGGGAGAGGTAAAATGGAAAATAATATAGATTATCAAGATTATCAAGATAATTACAAAAGATATTTTAGTTCACTAAATTGTGAACAAATGATAGATATCATAGATTATTTAAAAGGAAAAAGTACAAGTGGAGAATTTGAAGAAATAGATGATTGTGCAGTAGACTTATTAAGTAGATTTTTAACAATGGACTGGGGAAGATCAATTGTTATTGAATATACAAAAGAACAAAAGAAATTTATAAAATCAACTTACTTATCTAATTTCTTTAAAGAAAGTATAAAAGAAATGCTTAGTGACACAATATCAGAAAAAGTAAACGAAGTATTAAATAGTGAAAAAAACATAAATGATATGACAGAAGAAGAAATTAAAACAATTCGTGAAGCAATAGAAGAATACTATAGAATAAATGGAAAAAGTCCAAAATCAAATATTTCAAGTAGATTCATGTCATACATATATAAATTAAATGGAAAAGGTGTAGCATCATATATTAAAAATAATATTCATCCATATGAACTTGCAAAACATATGTTAATTACAAGTGGAGTAAATGATAGAGCAAGTTATTATTCAGGACGAGGAGTGAATTATGGTGATTTAAGTGATAAAAATCTAGCCGCAATTTATAAAAAACTATATATTTTAGATTATAAATATGCATCAAGTTTTGTATGGCTAGTAAATAATATGAGAACACTAGGAGCAACAGAATTCATAGAATCTTTTCTAAATTTAGGAAGAGTAGGTTTTGATACAACAAAATATAATATTGTATCAAATAAAAACATTTCATTAGATGGTTTAAAAGGAGAAGCAGCATATCTAGTTGGTGCTATTTCATTTTTTGAAACTAGCAGAAGAAATGAAGAATATCAAATGGATGCAAGTGAATGCATGAAATTAGCATTTCATAGAAGAATAGACTATCTACACAGAAAAGCAGAAAATGGAGAATTTTTAACCGAAGAAGAATTAGAAAAACTTGGAGACATAACTGCAGGAAATTACAGATATGAATTAATCTGTATGAGAAAACCAGGCAGAAGAAAAAAATATTAGAACTACATAAAAGTAGTTCTTTTATTTTAATAAAAAATATGTTATAATAAACGCCAATTTAAGGGGTGAATATTATGTTAGAAAAAGAAACATTATCAAGATTAGTAATGACTATGACACAAGACATAGAATCAAATAAAAAGAAACTTTTAAATGCCTTTGGAAATATAAATATAAAAGATGAGTCAAATCAATCATTACTACACATATTTGTAGATGAAAAATATGATGAAGTAAGATGTTTTTTAGTAATAAGAACTTTATTAGAAATGGGACTAAGTCCAAATTCTGAAGATGATTTTAAATACAATTTTATTCAAACAGCTCTTTACACAGGATACTCAGAAACATTTATTTTAAATATAGTAAAAGAAGCATTTAAATATTATTTATATGTTAATCATCAAGATTCAGATAAAGATACAGTAATACATACCGCAATATATAGTGATGACTATTTAGGAAAAATTGATGAATTATTAAAAATATATATATCATATGGATTTGATATTGATTTAATTTGTAAAGAAGGAAGAAATATAATTGAAGCAATGGAATTTCAATATGATAAATATAAAGAAGATGATGTAAAAAGATTAAAAGCAATATATAACGAAAGAAAAAAAGTGCTTAAAGAAAGAAATAAAGAAATATACAATACTCCAAAAGAAAATATAATTAATCTAAATAATAATAAAAATTTAAAACAAAAAGAAGAAAAACCAAAACAAATAGAAAGAGAGCCAATAAATCAAAAACTAATTGAACAACTTGAACAATTTGGTGAAGTACTTAATTATAGAAAATATAGTTCATGTCCAACTATTGGAAGAGAAGAAGAAGTACTGAAATTAATGGTAGCCCTTGCTAAAGATACAACATCTCCAATATTAGTTGGAGAATCAGGAGTAGGAAAAACAGCAATAGCAGACGAAATCGCATATAGAATATCTACCGGTACAGTACCAAAATTTTTACAAGGAAAAATTATATTAGAAATAAACCCAGAAACAATAGCACAAGGTTGTGAATATGTAGGGAAATTTGAAGAAAAAGTAAGTAGACTATTAAAACTAGTAGAAGAAAATAATGTAATACTTTTAATAAATGAAATACATACAGTACATGGTCCAGGAACAACATCAAAAAATAATAATGATTTTGCTTCTATGCTAAAAAAACAATTAGATAGAAAATCATTAAAAGTTATAGGAACAACAACAAAACAAGAATATACTGAATACTTTTCTAAAACAGCATTAAAAAGAAGATTTGACACAATTGTAATTGAAGAACCAAATGATGATTTATTATATACAATACTTGAAAAAGTAATAATAGATTACACTGTAAAAAAATCAATGCCAATAAAAGATGAAAATACATTAGATAAAATTATAAAAGCATTAATAGAGGTAACAAACGAAAAACATAGAAAATATGATGATAAACTATGTAATCCAGCATTATCTATTTCAATAATAGATCAAGCTTTTGCTTTCGCATTAGTTTTTGAAGATGAATATATAGAAGAACATCATTTTATAAAAGCAATAGAGTGGTGTGAAAGAATTTATAACACATCAAAAGAAAAAGTAATAACTAAATTACAAAATCAAGAAAAAACTACACATGGACCAATGATACTAAAATTTAAAAAATAAAAAGGGAAGGAAGAGATATCTGTGCCAACAATGACAGAAAATGATTTTAACAAATTAGTAGATGAGATATTTAGACATGGAATATCTCTTTCTTTACGTGGAACAAAAGAAGATGAGAATGAAGCAAAAAAAAATGCGAATGAGTATTTAAAAACAAATAAGTTAAAAAAGAAAACACCATTAACAATGTATCACATTATAAGGAATCTTGAGGAGAATAAAAGAATCCCATTTATAAAAGAACATATTGAATTTATAAAAGAAAATGATGAATCAATATTTCTTTATACGATGTTATCCCCATCATCATTATCTTATTACCTAACATTTCAAAATATAAAAGACTTATATCATTTAGATAAAGAATTATTTACAAAAGTAATAAATCAAAACCATGAAAATCTATTTCATGGATTTTCTCATGAAGAATATATAGAATTCTATAAAACATATAAAAAAGAAATGAATGATATAAAAAATATACATTTTATTAATTCACTTTACCATCATAGTAGATGCTGTTATGACAATATGACTCAAGGTAATGTAAACGATAGATATACTTTACAACAAACATACAATATAGAATTTATTAATATGATTTTAGAAGAATACAAAAACAAAATTGATTCATTTGATGGTAAAGAATTAAAAGATTTTCTAAGTTATATACGTGACATAAATTTATTTGAAAGCATCATAAAACAATATAAAGACAAACTAACTTTATCATTTGAAGAAATAGATACAAAAGAATTATCTTATTATTTAAGTGAACAATCAGATATCAAACAAGAAATATTATTTAAATATTTCAAAGACGTTATAGTTACAAAAGAAAATATAAAACAAGTAATTCCAAAAATATCTACCTCAATTATTTTTGATTTATTTAATAATAAAAAAGAATTATTTGAAGAATTTACACTAAAAGACTGGATACAATTAGCATCCAAAAAAAGACAATTATCACAAGAATTCAAAGATATATTAGATACATATAAAATAGAAAATATAGAAGAATTATTTGACACAAATTTTTATTTAAAAGCCTTTTATAGAGAATCAACTGAATCACTAAAATATATAGAACAAAAATATAGAAAAAATATATCATCAAAAATATTAAATCACATAACAGAAAAAACATCTATTTTTAGTAAAGAATATTTTGAAAACCTGCATTATCTTAAAATAAATAATGTTACAAAAAATGAAGATATTTATAAAAAACATTTTGTATTATTTCTTGAATTTATAAAAATACATAATATAGAATTAACATTGAATAATATAAAAGAAATTGAATTATTGTTTAAAAGAATAATTGGCGGATGTTCAATGTCGCTAATATTTGATATAAAATCAATTGAAGAAATAGCTCTTATAAATAGAATAGGAGATATAGAATTTGATCCAAAAGATTTTAAGGTTGAACAGTTAAAAAAATATAATGTAAAAAATCATAAAAAATTAAATAGTTACATAGATTCAAGTTTACATAAATCACTAACTTTAAAATTAATGCTAATGGTAGGATTTAATAATGCAAAAAAAATACTTGAACACAATAGTGAAATACCAGTTATAGAACATTTAGTAGGAAATGTAGATGTAAAAAATATAAAAATAAATAATCAAGGAGAACCAATATTAAATAAAAGAATAATAAATATGCTATTTAATGATAACAAAGTAATAGAAATGTTAGATAATAAAAATAGCGATTTATACAAATATTTTCCTAGAATATTTAATGAATGGGAAATGATAAAAATAAATGGAAAAGATAAAAATCTAAATACAATAATTGAATTTTTAAAAAGTGACGAAATATCACTGCCACCAAAATACCATAGACTAGAAGGATTATTTAAATATATAGGATGTAATAACAGTATAGTAAAAGAAACACTTAAATTACATAATGAAATGTTAGAAAGAAAAACATCAACAATACCAAGAATAACAGGTAAAAAAGATGGTTACACATATGAAATATTGAAATATGATGATATGTTATCATTAGCAGTAGGGAATATAACTGACTGTTGTTTTACAGTTCTAGGAGTAGGATATCAATGTTTACGTCATGCACTAACAAGTCAAAATGGACGTATATTTGTTATTAAAAAAGATAATGAAATAATTGCTCACAGCTGGTTATGGAGAAATGGAAATCATATTTGCTTTGATAACATAGAAACATCCAAAAAAACAAATAAAATAGATTTCCTAAATATTTATGTAGAAGCATCAAAAAAACTAATAGAAGAAACATATAAATATGAAAAAGAAAACTGTATAAAGAATGTTACAATCGGATACACAAACTTTGATAAAAGAATTGAAGGAATAGAAAACTATCCATATCTAATGAGCGAAACTTGTGAACAAGAAAAATATAAAGGAAGACTAAGTGATAAAAAAACAATAACAGAATTTATGCCAAAACCACTTGAAGAAGTAAACTATTCAGATTCAAAAAATGTGCAATTTGTTATAACAACAAACAATGACATAAAATCATACCAATCTTCATATTTATATCAAGATGAAAGAGAAGAAACTCTATCTTATGATAATAATGAAGAATATAATTCAGAATACATATCAAAAATAATGAAAATAATTAATTCATTAAGATACATAAAATTTGAATTAGAAAATAAATTAGATAAATTTGAAATATTACATATATTCGATATAGAAAAAATATTTTGTAATGATGATTGGTATATTATAGAATACAAAGATGGATTTATAGAAGAATTTAATATATCACAAGATGTAAGAAGTAATGTAGAAATAGAACAAGTAATAAAAAGTAAAAAAATATTGATAAAATAATGTATAATAAGAGTGATGTAGTATGAAAATATATATAATTGAAAGAAATAAAGATAACTTTAAATACTTAGTACCATACTTTGACGATTTAGAAGATGTAGTGTTAGTGAATACTGATTTTAAAACATTTATGGATGAATATTATGTAGAATGTATAGTTTCCCCAGCAAATTCATATGGACTTATGGATGGAGGATACGATAAAGCAATAAAAATGTATTTTAAAGAGGATATACAAGAAAAAGTACAAAATTATATAATAAAAAACTATTATGGAGAACAACCAATATATACGAGTTTCATAATTGATATAAATGATAAACAAAAACTAATGCATACACCAACTATGAGAATACCAGAAAAAATAATAGATGAAAGAGCAATCTATCAATGCATGAGATCTGTATTAATAGAAGCAAAACAAAACAATATAGAAAGCATATTAATACCAATGTTTGGAGGATTAACAGGCGGTGTTCATCCACAAAATATATCAAAAATGATGAGACTAGCATATGATCAAATACAAAATCCCCCAGAAAAAATATCATGGGAATATGTAAAAAAATTAAAGTAATAAGAAGGGCAATATGAAAAAAGAAGTATCAAAAATAAAAGAAATAATAAATAGATATAATATTAATTTCAAAACAGAAAAAGAACTTATAAAATGGATAAAAAAATTAAATGACAAAGAATATAATAATTTATTAAAATTAGATATAAACAAAAGCGATATAACATTTGATCAAAATAACCTTATTAATAAAGATTTACTTAATAAAGATGATTACATAAAAAGAGTAGAAGCAATGTGTAAAATAAAATGTCCACAGGATTGTAAACATTTAATGAACGTTTTATTTAAAAAAGAATTTCTTGATAGTAAAAATTATTATTTAGACTTAGTGTTACTTTCAAAAGCAAAACATATAAGATATTGTTTATGGTTATTAATAGAAAAAACATATATGAACAATCACCATCATGCAGACGATATGTATCTTGTAGCAAATGCAGAAAATAGACTTGTCGCACAAGTATTATCAGAAGTCGCATCAGATTATAATTCTTTACAAAGTAAGCATCATAGAAGAGACATGTATTTTATTTCAACTTGTAAAGAAGAATCACTACAACCAACACATAAGTATCCATCATGTTCTGTTAATAATTTAGCTATAAATAAAGTATCATTAACTGATCCATTTCATGAAGAAAATATGAAAATACTTGCTAGTAGTACTCATGCAAAAGGTTACTTATATGAACTTATGACAAATCCAAAATTCATATTAGGAGAAAATTACAGAAAAGAAATAACAAGATTAAGTAAAGCATTAACAAAATCTAAAGCAAGAGCAATTTATTATTACATAATAAATCCAGAAAGAACATGCTCACATGATTTCTTTGATGGAATGATAGATAAAGAAACAAATATAAATTATACAAGCTTTAATAGAACACAATGTATAAAAGGAAATAATAATACAAGATATATGTTTTATTTAAAACTATTAAATGAAATAGACGATAATTATGTAATGTACATATCTTATTTATTATCAAATAAATATTTAAATGAAAGTCCATATTTAGATAAAGACATAAGAACAATAATAAAAATAACTAATAAAAATATATTTGTAGATTTATTTAAATTAATGCAAAATCAAACATCATTAAATGGAATTCACCACTTAGAAGATGTAAATATCATAAGTAAAGAAGAAAATAATTTTAAAAGAAATTTATTACTACAAGTCGCAACAAACAAAGATAATATTAATAGTAATAATCATAGATATGATATGTTATTTATAACAACATTAAAATTAGAAAAATTAAATCAGCAAAATATAAAAGTATTAAACTATTATTTATTAACACCAAAAGGAATTAATGATCCACTTCATATTCAAAAACTAGAAAATATTTATGAACAAATTATAAACGAAGAAGAAATATCAATTCCAAAAAGGCAAACAACATTTAATAGAATACTAAGAAGAGGTATATAATGAAAAAGAAAATATATATAATTTTTTCAATAACGCTTTTATCACTTGTTGTAACATATGTAGATGCAGTAATAAAACCAAATTATTTTGTGAAAATTCCATTTAAAATAATAGCTTTTCTATTATTACCAATATTATATTTTATTGTTAATAAAGAAGAACAAAAGGAATTTAAAAAATTATTTAAATTTAGAAAAAAAGACATTTTAAAAGGAATAAAAATAGGATTACCTATATATATAATGATGATGGCTTCATATTTCATCTCAAGAAATATAATAGATTTTTCAAATGTAGCACCTAATTTATCACAAACAATGGGGATAACAAAAGAAAATTATTTTTTAGTAGCACTTTATATTCCACTATTAAATTCATTTCAAGAAGAATTCTTTTTTAGAGGATACGGTTTCATACAATTAAAAGAAAAAACATCAAGAATTTTTGCATATATTTTTACATCATTAATGTTTTCGATTTATCACATTGGTATGCTTATAGGGTCATTTGATTGGTACGTAATTGTATTACTTTTACTTGGACTTATAGTAGGAGGATGTATATTTAATTATTTAAATGAAAAAAATGACAATATATATGTATCATGGATAGTTCATATGTTTATAAATTTCGCAATGAACACAGTTGGTGGAATACTATACGGAATTTTTTAATAAAAATAATTTATTTATGTTAAAATTATAATAGGTGATTATATGCAAATAGTTGATAATAAATGTCCAACGTGTAATGCTAATTTAGAATACAATATATCAAAACAAAATTGGAAATGTAAGCACTGTAGGAATGAATACGAATTACAAGATATAAAAAAACTAAGACATAGAATTAAAAGTGATGTAAATGAATTGATTTGTCCAACATGTAATGCAAAACTATTTACAAATGAATCAGATTTATCAGCAAAATGTGTGTTTTGTAGAAATAATGTAATTGTAAATAAAACAAAAGATAAATATCCAACACCTGATAAAATTATTCCATTTAAAATAGATAAAAATGCAGCAAAAAGGATAATAAGAAAAGAATTCAAAAAAAAGAAATTATTACCAAATGATATAAATGACTATTTAAAAGAAATAAAAGGAATATATATACCATTTTGGTTATATACAAATAAATATGATGTAATCATGAGAAAAAAAATGAGAATTGTAGGTAAAGCAAAAGTAACATTTAAAAATGTTCCATTTGATGCAAATCAACATTTAAATAATGAATTAACAAAATCAATAGAGCCATATGATTACAAAGAAATTGTTGATTATGATTCAGCATACTTATCTGGAATGTTAGCTCAAAGATATGATGTAGATGTTATAAAAGAAAATGATGAAATAAAGAAAAGATGTGCATATACGATAGAAGAAAAATTTGGAAGAGTTCGAACAAAAGAAAACGTATTTCCAGATTTTATTAATGAAACATTACAAGAAGAGCAAATAGAATATGCGCTTTTACCAATATGGTTAACAACAATTGAATATAAGGGTAAAATATATCATATAGCAGTAAATGGACAAAGTGGAAAAGTATCAGGAGAATATCCAGTAGATTCCATTAAAAATGTAAAATTAATAGTTATAGTATTTATCATTTCTTTGTTAGTTATAACATCAATAGCAATTTATCTAAGAATGAGAGGTATAATATAATGAAAAAGATAATAGCAATACTTTTAATTCTCATGACACCAATTCTTATAAACGCATCTGAAGAAGAAATAACTAATATTAATGAAACACTAATATATGACTATGGACAAGTTCTAGAAGAAGATTACGAAGAAGAATTAAAAGAAAGAATGAGAGAATTTAAAAAAGTGAGTCAGATGAATATATTTTTAGTAACTGCATCAGACATCACTCAATATAATAACCTTCAAAAAAGTGTTGAAAAAGCAAAAATTCCAGAAAATTTAAGAATTGGAGATCATACAATAGGAATTTTATTTTTAAATAGTAAAATTCATAAATTATATCATCTATCAAATAATTCAGATTGGCATAGTTTAGACCTAAGAAAGTTTAGTATAGCAGAGTTAGATGGAAACTATTATACAACATCAAAACAAAGAAGTATTCCAGAAATATTAGATGATATAACAAGCTATTATGAATTTAAAAATTCAATAATAATTATAGTAATTTTTGCTTCATCACTATTATTTACAAGTGTAGTGGTAAGATTAATAAAAAACAAATATAAAATAAGGAAAATTACAGAAGCAGATAACTATATAGATGAAGAAAACATAATCGTAAAATAATAAAATTCAGGGGGAAATATATGAATAAAATAGCAAGACAATTAGTTTTAAAAAAAATAACAAATAATTTAGGTAAAGTAGAAGTTACAGAAGACGAAATTATTTGTTATGTAAAAAAACATAAATGTAAAAGAGACTCATATACACTTGATATACCATGTCATGGACAAAGAAAAAAATATCAAGATTTAGTAAAAAAGTATGATTTAGATAAACCAATTGTATACATAATTGAAGACATGGAGGTAAAAAATAAAAAAGTATATATATTTGGATATGATGACGCAGAAATAATAATAAGAAACTGTAAATTCCTATACGACATATATGGAAGAATAAATGGAAAATGTTTATTTGAATCAAATTATGTAAGAACCCTTTATTCATTTGTTTTTTCAGCTAAAAAACTGATTGTAAAAGATATGTACCTAATAAATCATTTCCCAGCTAGTAATAGTAAATATGATATTTCACTAGAAGGAGATGAAAAACTACAAATAGAAGACTCTACTATAGGTAAAATGAATCAAAAAACAAATGTTCATCTATATTCACAAGGTGAAACAAAACTTATAAACTCTGATGTACAATCAGATGATTTATCTATAAATTCAAGAATAATTAATAGTGATAACAAATCAAAAATAAAGTCAAAAAGATTAACAATGATTAACGCAGAAGAATATAACAATCTAAACGTAACATCAGATGAATTGACTATCGATGGAAATAAAGTAAAAACAGATAAACAAGGTTTAATATTAAGTCGTATTAAAGATGAAAAACAATTAAAAAGATGTAAACTAATAAATATATTAAATAAAATAAAAGAAGATTGTATAAAAAAGAAACAAGAATTATTAAGTACATATGAAGAAAAACTAAACAAAGAAGAAATATGCAAAGTATTAACAAAATAAACTAAAACTATTATCATAAGATAATAGTTTATCAGAGCGTTGACAAAGTACAATGCTCTTTTCTTTTGAAAAAAGTTGTAGTATAATTAAATCAACGAGATAAACCTAACTTAATCAAATAGATTATCTCGTTTTTATTTGGTAAAATAAAAGAGATTAAGTTAGGTGGTTA
>JAFUNE010000014.1 GCA_017473105.1 Bacilli bacterium
AGATTAGCTGCTGCACAAGCTGCAATTAAATCTAAGGGGCAAGAATAGTCCTTTAAATACCAAGGTTTTGATAAATTAAAATCTTAGTAAAAACTATTAATTATTAAATTAAATAAAAATCGGAGATTAAATTTACTTATATGTCGTACATATTTGTAGTTTAATCTCTTTTTTTCGTTATGTACGATCAATTAATAGGAGGAAAAAGATATGAAATTAATTTATTCAAGACCAATTCTTAGAGATTTATCACAAGGTTCTAGAATGGCATTTGCAAGGCAATTTAGAACATTATCACAAGACGAAGTTGCAAAACAATTAGGAGTTTCTGGAGATAGTAGAAGAAGAACTATTACAAGATATGAGAAAGGTGATAGAAATCCAGAAGAATGTAGAACAAAAAAAATAGCAGAAATTTTAAACATAAAATACGAAGCTATCAAAAGATATGATTATAAGAATCCAATAGATATAATTTATACATTACTTTGGTTAGAAGAATTATATCCAAATTATCATTTTGATTTAAATGAAGTTAAAAATATATATGATGAAAATATTGAAATAATTAAAAAGTTTTTGGTTGAATGGGATACAATGAAATCAAAAAGAAAGAAAAAAGAAATAAGATATTCTGAATATATAGAATGGAAATTAACTTTTTCTTTAGAGGATAAGTATTATGAATGAAATAAAGAAAATTAATTTAGAAGATATAATCCCATTCAAAAATCACCCTTTTAAAGTCTTTGATGATGATTCTTTGAATGATTTAGCACAAAGTATAAAAGAAAATGGATTATTAAATCCTATTATAGTAAGACAAAAAGGCGATAAGTATGAAATAATATCAGGACACAGAAGAATAAAAGCATTAGAATTAAATGGTATTAATGAAGTAGATGCATATGTTAAAGAGTTAAGTGATGATGAAGCTACTATATATATGGTAGATTCCAATCTTCAAAGAGAAAAGATAATGCCTAGTGAAAAAGCATTTGCATATAAAATGAAATTAGATGCTATTAAACATCAGGGCAAATCTTGTGGACACGAGGGCCACAAGTCAAGAGATACAGTTTCAGAAGAATCTGGACGACAAATTCAAAGATACATTAGACTAACTTATTTAATTCCAGAACTATTAAATATAGTTGATCAAACATATTTAAAAAATGATAAACATAATATAACAATGGGTATTAAACCAGCAGTAGAATTATCATACTTAAATAAAGATGAACAGATGTTGGTGTATTCAGAAATGATGTATGATGATTTGAGTCCATCTCATGCGCAAGCAATTAGAATAAGAAGATTAAGTGAAAAGAAACAACTTAATGCTGATGTATTAGAAGATATATTGAATGAACAAAAAGGAAATCAGCATGAACAAATCTCATTCAATAAAGAAAATATAGAAAAAGCTTTACCATATGAATTAACTAAAAGAGATAAAAGATATATTGAAAGATATATTATTAAAGCAATACAGACATATAGAGAGTTAGAACTTGAAAGGGGTGATGCAGATGATTTAGACCTGTAGCATCATTTTCTTTATACTATTTTTGTTTATTATATAAGTAAGAGGTGAAAATTTGAAAAGAAAACTATTAATATTATCTATTAGTTTAATAATAATCTTTTTTACATTTATAACTAATGATAAGAAAGAAAATTTAGAATTAAATATTGAACCAAATAATATTGAAATAAAAGAACCAGAAGAAATAATAGAGAAAGAGGTAATAGAAAATGAGTCAAGTAATGAACCTGTTACGAATAACAAGCAAGATAACAATAAAACTAGTGGGACTAGCTCTTATACTACTAGCAATACTAATAAGGATGATAAAAAGGGCAATATTAACTCTAACACTAACGTGGTAGAAAAAAATAAAATTGAAAGCAATTCGTCTCAAGTTGAGAATAACTCAACTCAATTAGAGAACGACTCAACTTCAAAGGTTGAAAATGAAGAAAATATTTCTCCATGGGATGATTTAGGAATAACAGAATATGATTATTATAATAAACCAATGTGGAATTGGGCTAGAGTTGATTATTCAATTAAAGAATATGGCACTCAAGAAAAAACATATAATGCATGTATAGAAGCAGGAAATAGTATGGAAGATGACATATTAAGTTTTTCATGTACTTCAATAAATAGTTATTCAGGAGATTATTTAGGAGAAATGTTAAGAGTAAAATATTAGAAAGGAAATTATTATGAAAAAGAAAATATATAGGTATGCAATGGTTGGCATACTTTTTTTTATGGCAATTTTAGGAGTTAAAACAGTAAAAGCGGAAACATATACCGGTCAAGCAATATGGCCAAGTGAGTTTATATCTAATATTTATGTTAAAAAAGTAAAACCAAATGGTTATGCAAAATATCAGCAAATGCAATTTATTAGAAGAAGTGAAGACAATAAATTTGTATATTGTTTACAGCCATATACAGATATAGATAATAATTTGCCATATTACGAAGTGGCTAGAGATGATTATGCTAAAGTTCTAAACATGACGGAAGAACAATGGGATAGAATTTCATTACTTTCATATTATGGATATCAATATAACGAGAACGGATATGATCATTCCTCAAACAAATGGTATGCAATAACTCAAGTAATGATTTGGAGAACTACTAATCCTGAATCAGATATTTATTTTACTGATAAATTAAATGGAAGTAGAATAAATAGTTATAACGATGAAATCGCCGAAATGGAAAGATTGGTTAGTGAACATTATAAAACACCTAGTTTTGAAAATAATTTATCATTACCACTTGGAAGCTCAATGACATTAACTGATTCAAATAATGTATTAAAGAATTATAAAATATCTAGTACAGAGAATGTAACAGCAACAATTAGTGGAAATACGATTACAATAACAGCTACAGGAATAGGCGATGCTAAGGTAAATTTAACTAAAAAAACTACCAAATATGAAACTAATCCAATTGTATATTTTAGTAATCATTCACAAAACGTAATGAGAGTTGGAAATTATGATCCAGTAAATACGAATATAAAATTAGAAATATTTGGTGGCAGGGTAGAAATCAATAAATTAGATAGTCAAACTCACACAAATAAACCTCAAGGACAAGGTACGTTAAAAGGAGCTGTTTATGGAGTTTATAACACAAGCGGAGATTTAATTACTAAATTAACTACCGATGAAAACGGATATGCAATTAGTGATTATTTACCATCAGTTGGAGAATTTGTTGTAAAAGAAATTACTCCGAGTAATGGTTATACATTAGATAAAAATTCTTATAGAATAATTGTTGATAAAGATAACTTGCTAGCAAGTGTTAATGTTTTAGAAAAAGTAATTAGTGGTAATTTAGAAATAACAAAAGTATATGCTTCAGCAGAAACTCAAATATTACTTCCAGAAGTTGGAGTTAAATTTGGAATATATGATAAAAATGATAAATTGATAAAAGAAGTTATTACAGATAATAATGGAAAAATTAAAGTGTCATTACCATTCGGTAAATATGTATTAAAACAACTTACAACAACATCTGGATTTGAATATGCAGATAATTATGAATTTAATATCAACGAAGATGGAGAAGAAATAAAAGAGGTAATTGCTAACGCAGAAATAACAGCTAAATTAAAAGTAATAAAAATAGATTCAGAAACAAAAGAAGTAATTAAAAGAGCAAATATTAAATTTAAAATATTTGATGTAGAAGAAAATAAATATGTATGTCAAACAATTACATACCCTACAGCAAAAACATTATGTGAATTTGAAACAGACGAAAATGGTATTTTAATTACACCTTATCCATTATATAGTGGAACTTATAAATTAGAAGAAGTCGATCAAGTAATAGATGGATACTTATGGAATAAACAATCTGTAGAATTTAGAATTGATGAAAATGCAAAATTAATTACAGATAGTAAATATGGAATTTTATTTGAAACCAAATTTGAAAATAAAGAAGTAAAAGGTAAACTTATTATTCAAAAAACCGGAGAAGAAATTATAATCAATAACGGCATCGAATATAGTAAAGTAAATTTAAAAGGTGTAAAAATTGGTTTATACGCTAACAAAGATATTTATTCTGCTAATGGGATTTTAAAGTACAAAAAAGATTCATTAATTGGTGAATATATTACAAATGAAAATGGTATTATTGAAATAAATAACTTATATTTAGGTTCATATTATATAAAAGAAATAAGTACACTTGAAACACATGTATTAGATAATAAAAAATATGAATTTGAGTTAAACTATAAAGATCAATATACAGCAATTATTAATTATGAAATCAATTTAGAAAATTTTTACAAAAAAGGAGATTTGGAATTTACTAAAACAGATTTAATAACTGGAGATGTAATTGCGAATACAAAAATCGAAATTTATACAGAAAATAATGAGTTAGTATATTTTGGAACAACAGATGAAAACGGCAAAATCACAATTAAAAATTTACCTGTTAATCAAAAATTCTATATTATAGAAACTGAACCAGCTACTGGATATGTATTAACCGAAGAAAAAGTATTTTTTGAAATTAAAGAAAATGGTGAAATAGTTAAAGCAAACATGACTAATAAACCAATTATTGGAGAATTAGAATTTACAAAAATTGATTTTTCAACTAGTGAACCGTTACCAAATACATTAATTGAAGTTTATACAGAAAATAATGAATTAGTATTCAGTGGTAGAACAGATGAAAATGGAATAATCGTTATTAAAGAACTAAAATATGGTAAATATTATATTCTAGAAAAAGAAGCACCAGAAAGTTATGTATTAAACACAGAAAAAATGTATTTTGATATAACAAAAGATGGAGAAATTGTTAAGAGTACAATGACAAATGAAAAAATAAAAGGAAAATTAGAATTTACAAAAATTGATTTTTCAACTAGTGAACCATTACCAAATACATTAATTGAAGTTTATACAGAAAATAATGAATTAGTATTCAGTGGTAGAACAGATGAAAATGGAATGGTTGTAATTGAAGAACTAGAATATGGTAAATACTACATACTAGAAAAAGAAGCACCTGAATCATATCTTTTAAATGAAGAACCTATGAATTTTGAAATTAAAGAAAATGGTGAAATAGTTAAAGCAATTATGACTAATGATAAAATTGTTATTGAAGTTCCAAATACAGAAAAGAACAAATTTCCATATTTAGAACTTAGCGCTTTAATTCTTAGTGCATTAGGAATGGGAGTAATAATTTATGCAAAAAAGAAAAAGGATAAATAGTAAAAAGAGTCTATATATTATAGGCTCTTTATTTATTTTTATAAGCTTTTTAATGATAGTGGTAGATTATTATAAGGAATATAAAACAATAGAAAGAGAGGAACAAGCAATAAATGAATACTATGAAGAACCTGTTAAGGAAGTCAAAACTGAAACGGTTGAAAGTATTGAAACAACCAAAAAAGAAGAAGTTAAAAAGAATAAGGAAATAGTAAATTATATTGGAATACTTAGGATTCCGAAAATAAACTTAAAAAAGGGATTAGTAGATATAAATTCAAAGTATAACGATATAAAATATAATGTAATGATTCATAATAAATCAACTTTTCCAGATGTAGTAGGTGGTAATTTCATATTACTTGCTCATTCAGGATCATCATCTATATCATTTTTTAAAAATTTAGATAAATTAAAATTAGACGATAAAGTTTATGTTGACTATAATGGCAATACTTACGAATACAAATTAATTAATATTTATGATATAGAAAAAAATGGTAAAGCTGTTATAAAAAAAACAACTACTAAATCAACAATTACATTGATAACATGCAGAAATAACACAAACAAACAAATTGTTTTAATTGGAGAATTAGTCGTATAAAAGAAAAATTATTATTCTCAAAATAAGTGAATTGATAATCGCACACTATTATCGTAATAAAAACGATGTATAATTATATTAGAGGTGAGATTTATGGAGTATGATTATACTGCAGATGATATGACCGATGAAGAACTAGTTCGATTAGATATGATGTATGATGAAGTTCATGCATTAATAAAACCAGATTTTATACAAGAGTATGTTGCATGCTATATTTATGCTTTACATAAATATAGATTTTTAGAAAGAAAAACAACTCCACTAAGAAATCATATTAATTCATGTATAAATGATTTTAATATAGTTAATTATGATGATATTGAACTAGAAAAGGTTAAAAAAATACTAGAAGAAAAATATAAATTAAAAGTAATACAAGAAGAACCATATTTAGAACTTGAAGAAATTTAAGTTCTTTTTTATTGGTTGATTGGAGGTGTATGATGAATGATAAACAAAGAGATTTTGAAATATTAGGGCTTATCGGTTATACATCAATGCCAAATTATCATTTAAGAGATAAAAACTTATCTAATCAAGCTATTGGCTTATTAAGTAAAATATTATCTTTACCAAAAGATTGGGATTATTCTTTAAAAGGATTAGAATGTATATGTAAAGATGGAATAACATCAATTAGATCACAATTAAAAGAACTAGAAACAAACGGATACCTAGATATTAAGAAATATAAAGACGAAAAAGGTTTATTTAGATATAAATATACCATTTACATTTTACCACGCTCAGAATGGTCTAAAATGAGGAATTATCCAGATATAGGTTTTCCATATATGGATACTCCAGATGTGGATACTCCAGATGTAGATAACCTCACACAAATAAATAAAGATAATAAAAAAAAGAATAATAAAGATAAATTAGATAAAGAGAGATCTTGCTTGAATATCTTAACTAAAAATTTAATAAAAAATAATTATATTGATGAAGACGACTCATCAATTTTTTTATATGATGATTTGTTTGAAAACTTAATGGAAGATAATTCATATAAAGATTTACTTACAATATCTAATTATATAGTAAGTAAGGTTAAATCTAGAAAGTTTAGAGATGAGTATGACAATGAAATTTTAAATAAATATGGATATTTCAAAAATGCTTTGCTCGACAATATAGATAGAATAAATAGAGAACCAGAAGAATTATGGAACGACGATGAATATGATTGGTTAAACGATGATACCAATGTTATGGAGTTGTAGTGAAAAAAATTAATTTGGTCAAATTAAAAGATTTAGAAAAGATAAGTGATAAGCTCGGAGATACTATAAATGTGTTAGAAAGTTTAGAACCATTTTTAACATTTAAAGAAAGGTGTAATTTTAAAAGAACATACGGTTATATTAAAGAACTATATTTTAAAGTTGATAAAGTAATAATAAATATGACAGACAAAGAAGAATTAGATAAGAAATAGATAGAAATATCTATTTTTTATTTGCATTAAAGGAGGTGGTTAAAATGGTTTATTAAATTTCAAGTTTATCTTGAAAAAAATAATATAAATAATTTGATTATAGAAAGGAGAATATTATGTTGAATCAAGTTGTTATGGTAGGGAGATTAGTTGCCGATCCCGAAGTTAAAGAAACAGAAAACGGCAAAAAAGTATCTAATATTACATTAGCAGTACAAAGAAGTTATAAAAATGCAGAAGGAGTTTATGAGACAGATTTCATTGATTGTACATTATTTGACGGAGTAGCTCATAATACTGCAGAGTACTGTCATAAAGGCGATATCGTAGGGGTTAAAGGAAGAATCCAAACAGATATATATGAAAAAGACGGTGAAAATAAAAAATCAACTAGTCTAATTGCTGAAAAAATAACATTCTTATCTTCAAACAAGAATCTAACAAAAGAAAATGATGATGATCTTGATATGTAGATAAGACTAGGAGAAGAAAAAGGGTTGTTCCTTTTTCTTTCTTCTAATTATTTAATTTAAGGAGGAAAATAATGAAAAATTTAATTACTATGTTAAAAATAGAACATTTAGAAGGTGGAACATATAATATTGATTCCATTATTAAAGCAATACAAACATTTAGCGATTGGGTACTAAGAATTGGTATTGCAGCCGCCGGTGTATCTTTAATAATCGGTTTTGTTTTATATTCTGTAGTAGATGTTGATCAAAAACAAAGAGTTAAACAAAGAATAATTCAAACAATGTTTGGTATTGTGGGTATTATTCTTGCTATATCATTAGTAAATTTAATTATTGATTTATTTTAAAGGAGGGATGAATTATGTTATTAAAAGCTCTTGATTTAATAAGAACTTTAGGTTGGGCTGTAATTCATTTTATCTTTCAATTAATAGATTCACTATTTGATATTCTAAAAGGTTTAAATTCATACGATATTATTTCGTCCGTTGCCGGAGATAATACATTCGTTACTTTCCAAAAAGGAATATTAATAATTGCATTAACTTTATTAGGTTTATTTGCAATAACGAGATTTGCAAAAAAAATAATAGATCCAGATGATGGATTAACTACAGGTGGAATAGTAAAAGAAATAATAACTTGTGGGTTACTCGTTATAATGAGTGTGTTTATATTTGTCCAATCATCTAATTTTGCATTTCAATTATCAGATTATACATCAAATATATTTTCTGGTAATAATGTAACCTTATCAAACGAAATGCTAACCATGTTTATCGATCATACTGATTCATATAAAGCATCAGATGATTTCGCAAACGAAGATATATCTAAATATATCAAAAACGATAATTTTAATGATAAAAAAATGTATAATGATAAATTTGTTACTGACTCAAATTGGATAATGCCAGATGAAAAAGATTACAAATATAGCATTAACTGGTTATTAGCAATAATAGTTGGCGGATTTTTCTTGTATTCATTATTCTTTTGCGGAATGATGCTAGCAAGAAGACAAATAGAATTTTTATTCTTATTTGTAATATCACCAATTATATTTGCGACAGCTGTTGGAAATAAAGAAAGAAGAAGTGCAGTAATCCAACAATTAGTTTCTTTAATGTTACAAGGTGCTGTAATAATGTTAATAATATCTCTAACAGCTATTGTAATGAAACAAATTAACGGCACAGAATTTTTTACTAATGATTTTAAAGATATGGTTATTAAATCAATTATGTATATTGGATGTGGTTCTTTCTTATTAACCGGTTCACAAGTTGTAAATAGATTTATTGGCGGAAATGTATCTGCTAATAGTGGTAGAGAACAATTGATGGCTATGATGGGGTTCGGACAAACAATGGGAACAGGATTAGGTATTGGAGCATTAGCAACAGCAGGAGCTGGAATGATGGGAATAGGAGCAATAGCTAAAGGCGGTTCAGCGGTAGGTAAAAATGGTAATTCAGCAATGGGTAAAATCGGAAAAGCAATTTCAGCATTTGGCTCTAAAATGTCAGGTGGAAATTCTGATGTATCAACTGGTGGAATTGGAGCAAACTTGAAATTTGTTGGAGATTATTTACAAACATCATCAATGGCTAAAAAAGGACAAAATATTCAAAATGGAAATAATGATAAATTATCTAAGTTTGGTAATAACATGATGAGAGCTGGTGCAAATTCATTATCTTCAGCAGTAGATTCAATGATACCAACTAGAGCAATGTATAGAAGAAGATTTAGGGATAGAGGTGAATAAAATGTATATTACGATTAGTAGTATTAAAAAATCTTTAGGAAAGTATATTGAAATGACAGATTTATACATTGGAATACCAATGTTATTTTTATTTCTAACACTATTTTCAATAGATGCTACAAGGGGAATAGCATTAATAATTTTAACAGTAGGTGTATTTTTAATGATTCCTGTTACTGTTTCAAAAAAGAATCGGATGTATAAAGTGGCAATTTTAATATTTAAATATTTATTTGGAATAAAAGAATATATCTATATGAAAGGAGATAACAATGAAAAAAGAGAAACAACTAAATAAATTAAAAAAGAAAGATTCTAAAATTAAAAGAAAAGATTATTCTATAATGAAAAAAAGAATAAAAAACTCATCAAGCTTTACTAATATTAAAGAAATCGACGATGAAGGACTAATGTATCTTAAATCTGGAGAAGTTGCATGTTTATTTGAAATACAAGCAATTGATTTATCACTTACAAGTAATCATGAAAAACAATTATTTTTTAATATGCTTAGAGTCTTATATCAAATACCTAATCTAAATATGAAATGTTACAAGTTAGATGAAAAATTAAATTTAAATGCTAACAAAGAAAATTTGGATAATAAAATCGAAAAATATAAAGATGATATACCAAAACAAAATTTATTGGTAGAATCAAGAAGGCTTATTGATGACTTAGAATCAAAAAACTTTACGACATCAAGTAAGTATTATTGGATATTAATTGCAAAAGATATAAATCTATTAAATAAACAAATAAAAGAAATTGAAGAAATTACTTCAAATATAATTCCTAAAATTAATATTGAAAGTATTATAAATAAATTAGAAATCTATAAGTTTTTATCTAACTTATATTTAACAACAAATACTTTAGATGAACTAGTATGGAGTGATTTGCCAAGTTTAGTAAGCCCAATGAATATAAGTGAAAAAATAGATAAATTAAAATTTGATGATAAAGAATTTCAAATATTGACTATCAAAAATATCGCTCCATTTGTAAATGAATTATTTTTCGAAGATATCTTTAATTATCCAGATGTAAGAGCTTGTATTTCAATTAAAGATTGTATATCACAAGAAGAATTAATTAGATGGGTTAATAGAGAATATCAATTTCTTTTAACAGATAGGTCTAGTACGAAAAAATTAAGTGATGCAACAGAACTTGATACACAAAAAGAAAATTTTCAATTATTAATGAATGAGATAAAAAATGGTGACGAAAAAATAAAAGAGGTTTCATTAATATTAATAGTTACTGGTGATAAAAAGCAAAGAGAGGATATAATTAGAGATTTAAAAATAATTGCAAGCAATTATCAAATAAAATTAGACGTTCCAAGATTAAGACAAATGGAAGCGTGGCAATGTTATGATATATCAAATAAATCATTTGTAGATTATGCATTTTATTTACCTACAATGACATTATCAGCTGGTTTTGCATGTACTAAAACAAATTTTAATGATCCGGAAGGATATATGTTAGGGGTTGATATTCATACATCATTACCAATATTCTATGATATTTTTACATTAAATAATTCAAGAACATCACATAATATGGCTATTATTTCATCTACTGGTGGAGGAAAATCCTATACAATGAAAAAAATGATAGTAAATGAATTTGCTAAAGGAACTAAATTATTTATATTTGATGCAGAAAATGAATATAAAAAAATAGTAGAATTAAATCAAGGCGAATATATAGATTTATATTCTAAAAGTGGAGGAATTATTAATCCTCTACAAATTAGATTTATTCCATCAGATGATGACAATCACGAAACTAAAGAAACTGATTGTCCTCTTGCAAAACATTTAGGATTTTTAGAAGCTTTTTTCAAGACATCATTTGAAACTATTACTGAAAAAGAAATAATAATGTTACTAGCGATAGTAGAAAGTTTATATAATAAAAAAGGTATATTTAAAAATACTTCTATCAATACATTAAGAAACATGAAACCAGAAGATTATCCAATATTTAGTGAATTATATGATTATCTTCCAGAGTATAAAAAATCAGTAAAATCAAAAGAAGAACAAAAAATCATAGAACAGTTAGATATTTTATTATCGAGATTCTTAACAGGAACAGATTCATTCTTGTTTGATGGTCATACTAATATTAATTTAGAAAACGATTTAATTGCATTTAATCTACAGGAATTACTTTATAGCGGAAATCAAAGATTAATTAATACTCAAACATTAAATCTTCTAACTTATTTAAATAATAGTATAGTAGCTAATAAAATAAATAATGATAAATTAAAACAAGAAGATAAAAAACATATAATGATAATTGCTGATGAATTTCATCTTTTTATTGATGAAGAAAATCCAGAAGTTTTAAGAAATTTTGGACAACTAGCAAGAAGAATTAGAAAATATACTGGTTCTTTAGTGGTAGCCACTCAATCAATCAAAGATTTTGTAGGAAGCAGTTCAATATTAAGACATTCAACAGCGATATTTAATAATTGTCAATATACAATGATTGGTATGCTAAAAGAAGACGATCTTCTAGCATATTTAGAATTATTTAAACAAAATCCATTAACAGATACTCAAAAGAAATTTTTAATGACAGCAAGACGTGGGGAATTTTTATTAAATATAGATTCTAAAAATAGATTAAGAATATGGATTAGAGCAACAGAACTAGAAAGAGAAATGATGGGTGAAAATTAATGAATATATTAGAAAATTATAAGAAACTTCCAGATGAAGATAAAAACCATCTAACAATATATTGTATTTATAATGATATTTATGATTGTGCTAGAAATAATAATTATGAAATATCGGATGAGGATGCTATGTCAATACAAGAAAGATCATATGATTTATATTTAAATGATGAATATAATCATTTATCAGCACCAAATATTGCTTATTTTTTAACTGATTGTTTTTGTAATGATAAAGAATTCTTAAGTAAATTGGATGATTTAGAAGAATATCAAATTTTACAAGCTGTCGAAGATTATGATTTGAATTTTTATAAGGAAGAAGAATTAGAATTATGAGTTTATTAAAAAGATTTAAGATAGGTTGGAGAAACTTTTGGGGAACTCGTTATAGAGTTTACGAAAACGAAGAATTAATTCAAGAAGTAATTTTATATCATAAAAAATTTTATATCATAAAAAAGTATTAAATATAATATAATTATGTTTAAAGGAATGATGTATATGAAAAAAACAGATGATATATTAATAGAAGAGTTAGAATTTTCATTTAGAACACAACATTATTTGAATTATAAAAAAATTAATACTTTAGGCGATTTAAAAAAATATTCATTAGAAGACTTATACAAAATAAGAAAAACACCAAGAAAGGTCGTAGAAGAAATAGTAGAAAAAGCAAAAGAATATGGAATAGTGTTTGAAGTCAATGAAAAAAATGACTAACTTTGTAGTATAATATAACTGAAAGACAAATAGTAATTTGTAAGGGAGTTATGTACAGTAAAACTAGAGTATGCAACTCTAGGAATCTTTCCTGTTATTATTTTATATTTTATAACATAATTAGTTCATGAAAAGGAGAAATTTTTATGAATCAAGAAAAAATTGGTAAATTTATATTAGAATGTAGAAAAGATAAGAAATTAACTCAATCAGAGTTAGCAGAGAAATTAGGTGTTACAGATAAATCTATTAGTAATTGGGAAAATGGAAGAAATATGCCTGATCTTTCTTTATTTAAACCATTATGCGATATTTTAGAAATATCTATAAATGATTTAATAAGTGGTGAAAAAGTTTCTAAAGATAAATATCAAGATAAATTTGAAGAAAATCTAATTAGCACAATTGACTATACTACAAAGAAGATTATTGAAAAAAATAATGTAATCGGTTTACTATTAATTATATTTGGTGTTCTTTTAGCAACAACAGCAATGACAATATTTCCTAGTGAAAGTAGTTGGGGTAGTGTGTATTCTGTACTAGGAGCAATAATATCATTAATAGGAGTAGCTAAATTCACAAAAAAAATATCTTATGGAAAAAGATTAATATGTAATTTTGGATATTTTGCACTTTTTGTTGCCATGTTATTTCTATTGGATTATGTAAGTGTAGTTAGAATAAAACAAGCACCAAGATTTTCAACTTATAAAATTACAGCAGATACTGCAATATATTATGATACACCATTTTATGATGTTATAAGATGTAATAAAGATACAAATAATGAATATTATAAAGTGTTTAAAAATCAAAATTATAATGACAATGATATAGTTAAGTATTGTAAAAATAAATAACAAATTACAATTTGTAGAACTAATAGCAACAAAGCGTTGCTTGTTGTTTAATTATTCAAACATTATAATATATGTGGAGGAATAATTATATGGAAACAAAAGATATTATATTAGATTTAAGAACAAAAAAAAGATTATCTCAAGAAGAACTTGCAGAAAAAGTTTTTGTTACTCGTCAAGCTGTTTCACGCTGGGAAAATGGTGAGACAATACCAAATGTTGAAACTTTAAAACTTTTATCAAAGTTTTTTGATGTATCTATAAATACTCTTTTAGGTTCCCCTCAACAACTGGTATGTAAATGTTGTGGTATGAATCTTGAAGATTGTAATATTAGTAAGGAAACTAATGGTAGTTTTAATGAAGAGTATTGCAAATGGTGTTATGCAGATGGAGATTTTACACTAGATTTTTGGAAACAATATATAAAAATAGGCGGTATTGATAAGTTTGAAGAATTTAAAAAGCAAATCATTGATGAATTTAACGCAATTCTAGGTATTGAGGGATTGCCAAAAATAGAAAATTTGAATGTATTATCAGGTAGCTTTATAAATCTTGAATATAGGCTTCCTAATGGAAAATTAGTTAAATTTCTTGATGATAAAGCATCTTATCTTGGTAGTCAACTTGAATGTGAGTTTGGAGGAGATAGATGTTTTGGAATTGCAGCTAATATGGATTTTCTTCTCATATGCACTTATGAAAAAAATGGCGAAAATCCAGAACTTGTTATGTATAAAAAAAGGTGATCAAATTACAATTTATAGAGTAGATAGAAATATCTATTCTTTTTTTGTGCTTGAAAGGAGAGTGAAATTATGAGTACAAGATCAAGAATAGGAATATTAAAAAATAATGGCAGTATAGAATCAATATACTGTCATTTAGATGGTTATCCAGAATGGGTAGGAAAAAAATTATATAGATATTATAATGATTCACAGAAGATAAATAATTTAATTCAATTAGGGGACATATCTCATTTAGAAAATAATCTTGAGCCAAATCCAGAAATACCACATAAATTTGGACATGACACCGAACAAAAAGATGTAGTAGTAGCTTATCATAGAGATAGAAATGAAGATTGGAGTTTTGTAAAACCATTATTATCAAAAAATATAAAAGAATTTGAAAAATATTGTTTAGACTCAGATCAAGAATATGCATACTTATATGATGAAAAAAATTCTAAATTTATTTGGAGTGAAATACCATGGAATTCAAATGAAAAAATGAATTTTAGCAACCTTGAAGATAAATTGATAGAATTAGGTATTGTTAATCCAAAATTAGATGATTTAGTTTGGAAAATAGTTGATTATGAAAAAGATAATGATTTATATGAATTTAGAGATGAATATGATACAGATGATGATGCATTTGAATCATTAAAAAGATATTTTTCAGAAAATGGATTTGAGGATTATAAAAATTCTTTAAAAGATAATATAATGTATTTAGAAGAAGATAGGAACGATGAAGAACTAGGTAAATTATACGTCAAAGCCAACGAACTATTAAAAGTAGTTGAAGAATATAGCAAAGATAAAGATATTGAATTATGAAAAAGAAAATAATAAGTATTATACTAGGTAGTAGTTCTTTAACCATAGCTTCGTTAATAGTTGTTTTAATACCAGTATTAATGATTATGGATTTTTTTGGTGCTAATATTACTGACGATTATGTAGAAAATAATGCTGAGTATGCTGATGAATATAAAAGAGTATTAAATTCTAATATTAAAAACGGAAATGGCTATGTACCTTTAAATAGGATTCTATATTTCTATCTCGCAAACGATAAATTAACTTATGATAAAATATATGCGGATAATGTAGATTCTGAGACAAAAAAATTAATAGAAATTAGTGAAGTATGCAAGATTAATAATTATAAAGTTTTAGGGATTTGTAAAGCAGATGCCATTGCTGAAAGTGGGCAAGTAGACGAAGAACAAAATAAACCTTTTCATGTTCCAGTAGATTTTTCAAAGATAACAGTAACTTCAATTTTTATGGAAGAAAGAGTTGTATTTGGAGAAGAAGATATACATACCGCATGGGATTTAGCTGCAGCAAATCAAACTCCAGTTTATTCAGTTTGTGATGGTAAAATAACTAAAGTATCATTTACTCAAAAAGAAAATGTTACTAATAAAAATGCAAGTGGAGGAAATATGATTTATCTGGAATGTATATATGATGATATTACATATGAAGTATCATATGCTCATTTATATCCAGAAAGTTCAAAAGTAAAAACAGGAGATCAAGTAACTGCAGGACAAGAAATAGCAGGAATTGGTACTACCGGATATTCAACTGGTCCTCATTTACATTTTCAAGTAAAAAGAGATGGTAATAATGTAGATGGAATGAGTTTAATAGATTTTACAACTACACCAAATTAGCACAACAAACATATATTTAAAATATTAATTACACAAAAATGTGTTAGATAAATACTTATAGAATAAGGATTGTTAAAGAATTTTGTGTAATAAATGTGTTAATTTTGCAAGTGCAAAATAAGTTTGTCCCTACAAGGAAGCCTTTATTTATAAAGGTTTCTTTTTATTGTGGGGACATCTTCTTATGCTCTTAAATATTTTATATATAAAATAGAACCAAGTTGTGCAAAAAATACACAAAGAGAGGAGTGATTTTATGAATACAAAAGAACTAAAATTATATGTACCAGAAAGATTAAAAAATAGAATTATAATGTTAGCTAACGAGAAAGGTTTTACTATAAATAAAATGAGTAATTATTTATTAGAAAAAGGTCTTTATAAATTATTAGAAGAAGAAAGTGATTATGGAAAACCACTTAATAAAAAATCTAAGGAGAAACAATAAAATGGCAAGAGCAAATATAACTATTAGTGATGATTTATTTTTTAAAATTAAAGATTACGCAGAAATAAGAAAATTAAGATTTTCTAAAGCAATAGAAGAACTTGCTTATTTAGGATTAGATACATTAAATGATAAAAAAAATTATGAACTACAAATGGAATTGTTTAATAAGATACTAGGAAACGAAAAATATATAACAATACTATTAGAACAATTTTATTCTGATATGTATATGGAAGCAAAAACTAATCCAAAAAACAACGAAGGGTTAAAAACTATAAAAAACAAATTTTATAAAAAAGATTTCGATGATTAATACAGCTGATATTGTTGTAAAAAACAAATATACTCCTAGTTATAAAAATCTTAATTTCATGTATAATACTAAAGCTAAAGTTCACAGTTCAACAATGAATATGTTTGATTATTATTCTGATTTAAAGAAAAAAGCATTTTATATGTTAGATTATTTTTCTGGAGAAATAGGTAAAGAAGAAAAAATGAATATAGTATTTGAAGATGGACATTATGCTACTCAAGAAGAAATAAATAAAAGAAAAAAACAATATGAAAAATATATCGAAAATTCAAATATTTATAAGTTAATTATTTCATTTCCTGAGGGATACTTGGAACAAAATGCAGATATAAAAAAATTCGAACAGAATCTAGCCAAAGATATTATTCCAACATTTTTAAAAAAATGTGGTTTCAAAGATATAAATAAAATGTCCTATCAATTCTCATTGCATACAAATACAGATAACATGCATTATCATTTTTCTTTTGCGGAAAAACAACCAAATTATATAGGTAAACATAATAAAATATCATATCGATTTAAAGGTGAGTTATCACAAGAAGAATTAAAATTCTTTAAAAACGAAATACTGCATTATATAAAGAAAGAAAAAGTATTTACACCATTATTGATAGAAACTAATCAAGAAATAAATAAGCTAAAGAGTTATTTTAATCCCAAAGATCAAAATTATATTTTAAATAATAAAGAAGATATCTTATTAGAAGATAAAATAATGCGATTAGGTAAGAGTTTAGACGAAAGAAGAACAAATACTAATCGAATTAAGTTTAATTCTATAAAAGACAAAGAAATAGTAAAATTAACGAAAGAAATAAAAAAAGAAATATTTAAATCAAACAATAAAGAACTAAACAAAGATTATAAATCATTTTTATCGAATCTATCAAAAATTAATAATTATTTTGATTCTCTTTCTTCTGAAAACCATATTCAATTTAAAGACTATTCTTTATCAAAGAAGAAAGAGGAATACTTAGATAATTATGTATATAATGCAATAGTAAATCATGCAATTTATAAATATAAGTATAATGGCAATAAAAATTTAAGTGAAAATGATTTATTACAAGAAATAATTTACAAACAATATAAAAAATCTAAAACAAAAAATAGATTTACAATTTTAACCAATTATTTAAATAAAAATAAATATGAATACAAAAGACAGATAAATCAAGCTATAAGAAATATAAATCAGGAATTAGAAGAAGCTGAAAAAGAATTTGATAAGTTATTTAAGTCAAATGAATATGAAAAAACAAGATTTTGATGTATAATTATAATTGTAATTTTACTCGCGAAAAAAACACTTCCTATTATTGAGGTGATATATATTTTTAAAATTAGTAAGAATATGAAAAAAATAAAAAAGTAGTGAAATTTAAAAGAAAGAGGAATTGCAATGGGTATTAAAAAGAAAGCAGCTGAAAAAGTAATTAAAACAATTGCTAAAAGTGTTTCAGTAGACAAAATAATTGATGGTACAATTAATAAAGTTACAAATAGTATAGAAAAAGGTATATCTGAAGGTGTTAAAACTATAGCAAATAAGAAAAAAAATAAAATCGAAGATATAAAAAACTACAAAGTAAAAAATAATACAGAAGATATAATAAATTTTTTTATAGAAGCAAAAAAAAATATAAAAGATAAAAATATCGATGAAGAAGAATACAAAATGTGGTTCTTAAAAATAGAAGAGGTATATGAAAAAGCTGAAGAAATAATAACCGATAAGAAAAGTTTAAATAAAATAACAAGAAAATACGAAGAATTAAAAAGAGAAAAGAAAATAAAAAATATTTGGTGGATTATTTTTGTTGTATTTTATGTGTTTTTAGGAGGATGTCTATTATTTGGGCTAAATGGTAATTTTTTAACAGGATTAGGAATCAGTATATTATTAAGTTCAGTTATTATATTTGTATATTTTAATATAGATTTTGGTAATATCAAAAGAAGTATAAAAAATTTTGAATTTAAAGAAACAACAGAAAACATACTATGTGTAACAGCTGGTTCTCTATCAATTTTATTAATCATATTTGGTCTTTTTAATTATTATGAAAATAAAAATGCTGAAAACGAATCTTATAACAATTATTATGATGAAGATGTTGAAAAGTTCGGTGTATCAATTGATGTAAACTTTAAAGATAATGTATTATTTAATAAATGTGATGTTACTGTACAAGTATATGATGAAGAAGAACATTTTAAACATGGTGAGGATAAAACCTTTAATATAAACCTGCCTAAAGGTACTCATAAAATTGAATTTATTAGTAATGACGACAATGAAACAGAAAAATTAGAAATTAATGGAGATACAAAAGTAAAATATAAACTTGAATGCCTCTCTGGAGGAATAGAGGTAAGCCAAATTTCTAAAAAAGATATCAAAGAAAAAGATGATAACGATAATAAAGAAGAAACAAACGATATAGAAGATAACGAAGATAAAAAGGAAGAAATAAGTGATAAAAAAGAAAATATTACAATTGGCGAAACAAAAACAGGAACTGAAAGTAATATTGATTATAAAACATATTTTACTGATAATGGAGAAATGATCATTATTGCGACTAATAATAATTCGAAAAATGTAGATATAGACGTTGAAGTTGAATTCTATGATAAAAATAAAAAATTAGTTGGTGTTGAATCAGATAGTATAACAGCTTCGTCTAAGGAAAGTGAATTTTCATTAGATTTTAAAGACATTCCCAAATCTTACGATTCATATAAAATCTATATTGATGTTGAAGAAACTGATGCATCATCATATACAAAAGTTTTAAAAGCAGAATCTGAAAAATCAGAAGAAAAAGTAGTAGTACAAATAAAAAATACAACTGATAAGGAAATAGAATATATCAAAGCTAGCATCATATTTTATAAAGGCGAAAAAATTGTAGGATATGATTATTCGTTGGATGAAGAAATTAAACCAGATAGGTCAGCAAATTTTGAATTTGATTATCCATTTGATGAAAATTTAGAAAACATTGAATTTGATAATTATGAAATATACATAAATGAAGCATATATTAGTGAGTAATAATTATTGAAATTGAAAAAACAGACTTTGGTCTGTTTTTTTATGAAAGCAATTTAATTAAAAAATTAATATCTGTTCGCTATACAAGAACCTTTGTTCGTAGTATAATGTATAAGGTGATTAGTATGGAGAGAGTATACTTATGTATCGATTTAAAAAGTTTCTACGCATCAGTTGAATGTAGAGAAAGAAATTTAGATCCAATGAATACTAATTTGGTTGTTGCGGACGAATCAAGGACAGAAAAAACAGTGTGCCTAGCCATAAGTCCTACAATGAAACAATATGGATTAGGTGGTAGAGCTAGACTATACGAAGTGCTGCAAAAAGCAAGAGAAGTTAATTATCAAAGAAAGAAAGCAAATAAATATAAACCATTTAGTAAAAAATCTTTTCTGGATAATGAACTAAAAAACGATAACAGTTTAGAATTAGATTTTATAATTGCATCACCTCAAATGAAGAAATATATGGATTATAGTACAAAAATTTATAATGTTTATTTAAAGTATATTGCTCCAGAAGACATATATGTATATTCAATAGATGAGGTGTTTTGCGATTTAACTAATTATTTAAAACATTATAATATGACTGCTAAAGAATTAGTAATTAAAATGATTCACGATGTATATAAAACTACTGGTATTACAGCTACTGCAGGAATTGGTACAAATATGTATCTAGCTAAAGTTGCAATGGACATTGTTGCAAAACATGCAGATGCAGATGAATATGGTGTAAGACTAGCAGAAATAGACGAAATAGGTTATAGAAAATTATTATGGAATCATAAACCTTTAACGTCATTTTGGAGAGTTGGGCAAGGATATGCTAAAAAGTTAGAATCTAAAGGATTATATACTATGGGTGATATAGCAAGATGCTCGTTAAATAATGAGGATTTACTTTATAAAATGTTTGGAGTAAATGCAGAATTATTAATTGATCATGCATGGGGATGGGAACCTTGTACAATAAAAGATGTTAAATCATATAAACCAACAACAAACAGTGTTAGTTCAGGTCAAGTTTTACATTGTCCATATGAATATAAAAAAGCAAGATTAATTGTTAAAGAAATGTCTGATTTACTTGCACTAGACTTAGTTGCTAAAAATTTAGTTACAAATCAACTAGTCATTACTATCGGATATGATATAGATAATTTAACGATTCCAGAAATTAAAGCTAAATATGATGGAGACATAACATTAGATCACTATGGTAGAGAAGTTCCAAAACATGCACATGGAACAATCAATTTAGACCATTATACTTCTTCGTCTAAAACAATAATGGAATATATGTTAAAACTATTTGATAGAGTAATTAATAAAGATTTATTGATTAGAAGAGTTAATATAGTTGCTAATAATGTAGTAAAACCTGAAAGTGTAAAAAACAAACCAATAGTCCAGCAATTTGATTTATTTTCAAATAATGAAGAACAAGAAAAATTAAAAAGAAAAGAACTTGAAGACGAAAAAGAAGAAAAGAAAGTTCAAGAAGTTCTATTAAACATTAAATCTAGATTTGGTAAAAATGCAATACTAAAAGGAATGAATTTAGAAGAGGGTGGAACTACAATAGAAAGAAATGGACAAGTAGGAGGTCATAAAGGTTAATGAACAAGAATTATGATGATATTATAAATTTACCTCATTATGTATCAAAAAAAAGACCACAAATGAGTATAGAAGCTCGTTCTGCCCAATTTGCGCCTTTTGCAGCTTTAACGGGATATGATGAACAAGTTAAAGAAACAGCAAGATTAACAAATAAAAAAATAGAATTAGAGGAAGGTCAAAAGGAAATATTAAACAATAAACTATTATATATATTAGAAAATATTAATTCGAAGCCAGAAATCACATTTACTTATTTTGTAAAGGATAATAAAAAATCTGGTGGTAAATATATAGACAAAACTGGAATAATTAGAAAAATTGATATGATTGAACAATACATACAATTCACTGATAAATCTAAGATTGATATAAACGATGTATTATCAATAGAGTCAGAATTATTTTCTAGTTATGAGTAACAAATTACAATATCAAAATTGATATTGTTTTTAATTATATGGAGGTATTTATGAATTTAGAATTATTAATAATATTGATAATAATGATTGTATTCATTATTATTTTTTTGTATATAGAACCATTATTTATAAAACATAAAGTCAAAAATAGTAATGAATATGGTAGTGCAAGATTTAGTACTCTAAATGAAATTAAAAAGAACTTTAAGTCAGAAAACATAAATAATATAAAAGAAGCTGGATTTCCAGTTTCTTTTAGTAATGATTTGAAAACTATATATTTTGATAGAGAAACACCACATTATGTTTATCTAGGTTCTACAGGAAGTGGTAAATCTGTAACGGCAGTTATACCTACATGTTCTTTTATAGCACACGCAAAGAAGAAAAGAAGCGTTTTTATAACTGATCCAAAAGGAGAAATATTTAATACAACTTCCCAAATGTTTAGAAATAACGGATATAAAATAATTACAATAGATTTTAGACACCCTGAATTATCAACTAAAATAAATATATTAGAACCGATAATAATTGAATACGAAAAATATATAAAATATGGAAAAGAATATGATTTAACTAAAAATATAGAAATAGGCAATAAAGCAATGAGTGCTTTGGCAGAGACAAATAGATTAATAAGTTCATTAGCAACGATGATAATGACAGATAAAGTTGAAGCTAAGGATCCTTTTTGGAATAATTCTGCAAAAAATTTACTAGAAGGATTAATTGGATTATTCTTAGAAGAATATAAAGATAACAAAATAAAAAGAGAACAAATAACAATGACTTCAATACGTAAATTTCAAAATAGTTCCATGGAAACAAAGAACTTTAAGAAATTTAAAGAATATATCAATTCAAAACCTTATGGTTCAAAATCAAAAGATGCTCTTATATCAATTTTATCAGCCTCAGATAATACATATAAAAGTATAACAGCTGTGTTTGGCGAGAAGATGAATATATATGATGATATTAATGTTGCAAATGTAACAAGCATATCTGAATTTGAGTTAAACAATTTGGGCAAAGAGCCTACCGCATTATATGTAATAGTACCAGATGAAGATAAAGTATATTACACATTAGTAACAATAATAGTAGGATTGTTATATAAGGAACTAGTAAAATTAGCTAACAGTTATGAAACGAAAAAACTACCATATGAAATAGATTTTATATTAGATGAATTTGCAAACTGTCCACCATTAGCAGATATAGAGTCATTAGTATCAGTTGCTAGATCAAGAGGTATGCATTTTCACTTCTTTATTCAATCTTTTAGTCAATTGAATAACATATATGGTAAAGAAGTAGCACAAATTATTATGGATAACTGTGGTTTGATATATTTAAAAACAAATACTGAAGAAACTGCAGAAGCTATTTCTAAACGATTAGGGAAGAAAACCATAGAATCAGGTAGCATAAGACAGTCAGTATCACTTTTAGATTATAACGGAGATAAAACTACAAATTTAATTGGTAGAGATTTAATGACACCTGAAGAAGTTATGAGTTTGCATTATAAAACTATAATTTTCCCAATAATTGGATATCCAATTTTTAGAGATACAGTAATATATAAAAAATTTTCTTGTTACGAGAAAGGTACAATAGAAAGAATATTAAATCCATTGAAAGATTTATCAAATACATATTTTACTGTAGAACAAATAAAATACGATTCAAAAAGCAATGCAGTAGGCACAGAAAAAGAACTATTTGAAGAAATGGCTTTACAAGATAAAAAATTATTAAAGCCAATAGAGCAACTAATAAAAAAAATATTTAAACAAGATATTGATTTAAGATATAACCAAGAAGCAAATTACAGGATTTATATTCAAGTAACTTTAAATAGGAAATTAAATATGCAAGAGCAAACATTATTAAAATATAAAATAAAAAATAATATGTATAAAACTGAGATTATAGAGCAAAAGGATAAAACTATAATAAATATTCATAATATTAATCCATTAGAACAAGAAATAACAAAATAATCCTTTTTATCATATTAATTTAAGCGTATGTAAATAATTTTTAATATTTTTGTGATATAATTATAATTGTAAAGTTAATGTGAATTAAGTCGAGGTGTTTTTGTGGCTGGTGGAAGTAGTTATAGATTTACAAAAGGAAGTAGAAAAAAAGAAAATGATGGCTTAGCATGGTTTATTGCGATTATAGTAACTATAATATTTTTTTCGGTTGTATGGATATTTCAAGCGATTGTTGCTATTATTAAATTTATCATTAAGCTATTTAATTCCAAAAGAACAAAAACAAAAACTAAACCATCTATAAATACGAATATTTTTGTAAAACAAACGTCACAATCAAAAACATTACAAAAAACTGAAAACTATCCTAAGAAACTTAATCCATATGTGGATAACGGACCAGAAGTAACGTATATAGAAAAAACACTTCGATTACCAGAAAGATTTATAGAAACGCCATATGATAATTTGTTTTTATCTCAAATTAAATCTAGAGGAGAAGAATATTTTTTAAATAATAAAATATCTAACTTTAAAATTGAAAATAATAAATGTACAGCAACTATTACAGGAACAGAAAATTATGATGTTTCTATAGAATTTTATAAAAATAAAAAAATTAAGAAAGTTTTATGTACTTGTCCATATTATCAAAAAGATGAAAAATATTGTAAACACTTATATGCTTTATTATTACAATATTGTAATAGTACAAAATTAGATGGATATGTAAATAAAGAAACATATAAAGAAATCAAGAAAAAAGAAAAAAGAGTTAATGATAATTTTTATAATAGAATGTTAGCAATATGCGATTCAATGAAGGAAATAATCAAGAATACGGAAGAGTTCTATGATTCATGTGAAATAGAGGATGACGATATAATTTCTATGTATGAAGAAATAATATCCTATAAGGATATAATTGATACATATGGGAATACAAAGATTGTTGATTTAAATGAAGAACTAATTGAAACAGCTAAAGATGATTTATATGAACTTGAAAATCTATATGATAACTTAACGTTAGAATATGAAGAAATCATATCTAATGTAGAAACAGAAGAGTTAGAAGATGAAGACGATGAAGCATTCATAATTGGTGCAGCATATTTACTAAATGAAAAAGAAAAAAGAAAAAGGAAAGAACAAGAAGCTTACGAAAAAGAAAGAGAAACTCTAAAGAATACATGGGGATTAATGGATCATGAAATTGATGAAGTACAAAAAGGTAATTATGAACCATGGCAATTTGAAGAAGAGGAATTAGAAGAAGATGATTATTATTATGAAGATGATTAGTAAAAATGTGATATAATAATATATGACATTAGTGTTGGGAAGGTGTAATAATGAAGTTGATAGACAATCATTTGCAAAAACTTGGTGATGATTTAAAAAATGAAATAAGTAATGGTGAAAAATTAAGAGTTTGTGCATCAATCTTTTCAATGTATGGATATGAAGCGTTGAAAAAGGAATTATCTAAGATTTCAGAGTTTAAATTTATATTTTCTGATCCAACATTTATAGAGGTATCAAAAAATTCAAAAGAACAAAAATTATTCGAAATAAATACTAGAAATAGAGAAAAAAGTATTAGTGGTTCTTCTTTTGAAGTTAAATTAAAAAATGAGCTTAATGGAAAATCTATTGCAAAAGAATGTGCTAATTGGATTAGAGAAAAAGCTAAATTTAAAACAAATGTAAATGGTAACGCAATACAAAAATTTATGACGATTGAAAAAAATAATAGTTTAATAGGATATACAAATGTAGAAGAATTTTCATCGGTAGGTCTTGGATATGAAAAAGATAATTCTATATTTATGCCTATTACAAAATTAGACAATGAATACGAAATAACACGAAACTATGTTTCGTCATTCGAACAAATTTGGAATGACGAAAAACAATTAAAAGATGTCACAGATGAAGTAATCGAATTTATGTCTGATTTGTATAAAGAAAATTCACCTGAATTTGTTTATTATGTAACTCTTTATAATATATTTACTGAATTTTTAGAAGATATATCTGAAGATGAACTTGCAAATGAAAAGACAGGCTTTAAAGAATCGAAAATATGGAATTCTTTATATGAATTTCAAAAAGATGCTGTCTTAGGTATTATAAATAAATTAGAACGACATAATGGATGTATATTAGCCGATAGTGTTGGTTTAGGTAAAACATACACTGCTTTAGCAGTTATTAAATACTACCAAGAAAGGAACAAAAGTATATTAGTACTATGTCCTAAAAAGTTATCTGAAAACTGGAATACATTTATAAAGAATTATAAAGATAATCCACTACAAGAAGACAGATTTAATTATGATGTATTATTCCATACAGACTTATCAAGAACTCATGGTGATTCCAATGGAATGGATTTATCAAGAGTAAATTGGGGGAATTATGATTTAGTTGTAATTGATGAATCGCATAACTTTAGAAATAATAGTGCAAGAAACGATAGAGAAACAAGATATGATAAATTAATGAATCAAGTTATGAAAGCTGGAGTAAAAACAAAAGTTTTAATGTTATCAGCTACACCAGTAAATAATAAATTTTTAGATTTAAAAAATCAATTGGCTTTAGCTTATGAAGGAAATACTGGTAAAATAGATGAAAAAATAAGTAATACTAAATCAATTGATACAATACTAAAAAACGCTCAAACAATTTTTAATGAGTGGAGTAAATTAGAACCAGAAGAAAGAACAAGCCAAGAATTATTAAATAGATTAAACACAAACTTTGATTTTTTCAAATTATTAGATAGTGTTACTATTGCTAGAAGTAGAAAACATATTGAAAAATATTATAATATGAGCAGTATTGGTAAATTTCCAACTAGATTAAAACCTATTAGTATTAGTTCAGAATTAACTAATATAGAAGGATTTATGTCTATAAAAGAAATAGCTGAAACATTATCTAAACTTAATATGTGTGTGTATGCACCATTTGATTATATCTTACCAACTGCGTTAGCAAAATATGAAGATATGTATGATATTTCAGTTAAAGGTGGTCAATCAAGTTTTAGACAAGCAGACCGTGAAAGAAGTTTACAAATATTAATGAGAATTAACTTTTTAAAAAGATTAGAATCATCTGTAGAATCATTTAGATTAACTTTAAATAAAGTTCTATCACAAATCGAAACAATTTTAAAATCAATTGAAGAATTTGAAAATAGAGGAATTAATAAAAGTTTTGAAGATATAGAAGTAACTAATTATAATTCAGATGAAGATGTTGAAGATTTATTAGAAGATCAATTTAGTATTGGTAAAAAAGTTAAAATTAATTTAGAAGATATGAATACAATTGGTTGGAGACAGGATTTATTATCTGATTACGTTATATTAAAACAATTATTAAGCGAAATGGATAAAGTAACTTCAGAACACGATTCTAAATTAATAGATTTATTTAATTTAATTGTTAATAAAGTAAACAATCCAATAAATAGTGGAAATAAAAAAGTAATTATATTTAGTGCTTTTGCTGATACGGCTGATTATATTTACAAAAGTATATCAGGAAATTTAAAAAATCATTATGGATTACAAACTTGTAAAATAACAGGTTCAGGAACTAATGAATGTACAATTGAAATGAATAAAGAATTTAATAATTTATTATTAAATTTTTCACCCAAATCAAAACATCGTGATATGTTAGATCCAAATTCAAATGATAACATAGATATATTAATTGCTACGGATTGTATATCTGAAGGACAAAATTTACAAGATTGTGATTATTTAATTAATTATGATATACATTGGAACCCTGTAAGAATCATTCAAAGATTTGGTCGTGTAGATAGAATTGGATCATCTAATGAAGTTATACAATTAGTTAATTTTTGGCCTAATTTATCATTAGATGACTATATAAATTTAAAAAACAGAGTAGAGAATAGAATGTTAATGCTTGATATTTCTGGTACTGGTGAAGATAATGTTTTAACTAATAAATCAAGTGATATGGATTATAGAAAAATTCAATTACAAAAACTTCAAGAAGAAGTTGTGGATTTAGAAGAAATGAATACAGGAATATCTATTACTGATTTAGGACTTAATGAATTTAGAATGGACTTAGTTGAATATGTAAAAAATAATGGTGAATTAGATGGAATACCATTCGGATTACATTCAGTAGTTCATGAGAATAAATCTTTAGGTATTGAAAAGGGCGTTATTTATGTATTAAAAAATATAAATAACGAAGTAAATATAGACAGTATGAATCAATTACATCCTTTCTATTTAGTATATATAAAAGAAGCTGGAGAAATATTATCTAATCACTTAAATGTTAAAAACACATTAGATTTACTAAGAATAGTTTCTAAAGGTAATAATGAGCCAATAAAAGAAGCTTATAATATTTTTAATGAATTTACTAACGACGGAAAAGATATGAATTTATACTCAGAACTTCTAAGTCAAAGTATTAATTCAATAATAAACATAAAAGAAGAAAACGATATTGATAGTCTATTTAGAACAGGCGGAACCACAATGTTAAAAAATGACATTAAAGGTTTAGAAGATTTTGAATTAATTACATTTATGGTGGTGGTATAATGTTAGAATTACCAAAAAGTTGTTATGTAAATAAGTTTATACCTAAGAAAGTATTTTATGAAAAAGTAGGTGTATCTTCAAATGTAAAAGAAGAGTTTATAAACTTAGTTGATAGAATAACTTGGTTATATAAATTATCAGAAGATACTTTAGGTATAACTAAAACAGAAGGAATAGAAGAAATTCAAATATTTCAAATAGATGTAAAAGAAAAAAGAATACCTTTATCAGTTATAAAAACTATAACCAAGGGTGTACAATATAAAATTTTATTTGTTATTAAATATCAAGACGATTATTGCTATTCAATAAAAGTAGAAAATATTTATAATAGTAACTGGAATGATAATATTGATTTTAATTTTAATGGTATTAATTTAAAAACAGTGTATGAAAATATCGTTAAAAAAATAATAAAAGAGGAAAATAACGAAAATGCTTTTTCTAAAATAATAGAAGATAACATGTATAAAAATGATTTAGAAAAGAAAATAGGCAAATTACAACAAAAAATTAAATCAGAAAAACAATTTAATAGAAAAGTAGAACTAAATAAAGAATTAAATAGTTTAATAAAAGAAATGGAGGACTAATATGGAAAAATTAGATATGGAAACATCGAAAATAGTAAATAATAATTTACTGAAAATTAGAGAATTATTCCCTAACTGTGTTTCTGAAGATGGTATTGATTTTGAAAAACTTAAACAGGAATTATCTAATGAAATAATTGATAGCAAAAAAGAAAAATACGAATTAACATGGCCTGGTAAAAAAGAAGCATTACTTAACGCAAACAGAACTTCAAATAATACAGCAAGACCAGTATTATCAAAGTCAGTGGAATTTGAAAAAACGAAAAATATATATATTGAAGGAGATAACCTAGAAGCATTAAAAATACTTCAAGAATCATATTTAAATAAAATTAAATGTATTTATATAGATCCACCTTATAATACAGGAAAAAACTTGATATACAAAAATGATTATTCAATTGATTTACAAGAATCATTAGAAAAACAAGGATTAATAGACGAAAACGGTATAAAACTTTCAACAAATACTGAGACAAACGGAAGATTTCATTCTGATTGGTTGTCAATGATGTATTCGAGAATTAAACTTGCTAGAAACTTATTAAGAAACGATGGTGTTATTGTATTAGCAATTGATGACTCTGAATTAATCAATTTAACAAAAATTTGTGATGAAATATTTGGTGAAAATAATAGAATAGGTATAGTAACTGTTGTTCATAAACCAGAGGGAAGAAATCAAGCAAAATATTTCGCCACTTCAAATGAATACGCGTTATTTTATTGTAAGGACCAAAATGAATTTGAATTTGAAAGCGTTATTTTAGATCAAGAAATGCTAAAAGATTATGATTTATCAGACGAAAAAGGAAGTTATAAGTTAATTAGTGCAATAGCTAAAAATCACGGTAGAGAGGGATATGATAAGAATTTAAGAATCAACAATCCTAAAAACTACTATCCTATATACGTATCAAGTGATTTAAAAGAAATCTCGTTAGATAAAGAATATAAAGATGGATATGTCGCATATCCTGTTACTTCAACTCAAGAAAGAACTTGGAGATATATAAAAGAATCTATGAATCAAAAAATTCAAGAAGGAGAATTTGTTGCACAATTAGAAAACGGTCAAGTAAAAATATATGAAAAATATAGAGTAGACAAAGGACAATTAATTAAAACTCATTGGGTAGATAAAAAATATAACGCAAATACATCAGGGACTAAAATACTTGATGAACTTATGGGAGTGAAAACTTTTGATTTTCCAAAATCATTATATTTGATGTATGATATTTTAAAATTATGTACAAAAAATGACGATATTGTTTTAGATTTCTTTAGTGGAAGCGCAACAACAGCTCATGCCTTAATGAAGTTAAATGCTGATGATGGAGGAAATAGACAGTTTATTTTAGTCCAAATTCCTGAATCAGTAGATGAAACTACCTCAGCATATAAAAATGGATACAAGACTTTGTGTGATATTGGTGAAGAAAGAATTAGAAGAGCTAGTAAGAAAATTAAAGAAGAAACAAACGCAAATATTGATTATGGCTTTAGAGTATATAAAGTTGATACATCAAATATGAAGGATGTTTATTATAAACCAAGTGAAATTAGCCAAATAAATTTATTAGATTATATATCAAACATAAAAGAGGAAAGAAAGCCTGAAGATTTATTAACTCAAGTAATATTAGATTTAGGATTAACTCTTGATCTAAAAATAGAAGAAAGAAACATTTTAGATAATAAAGTATATTATGTAGAAGACAATTCTTTGATAGCTTGTTTTGATGATCAAATAAATATAAATATAATTGATGAAATATGTAAATGTAATCCAATGAGAGTAGTATTTAAAGATGTTTCATTTAAGGCAGATAAAGATAAAATCAATTTAGAAGAAAAAATAAAAAAACTTTCTCCAGATACGGAGGTAAGTGTATTATAAGGAGGTGTAATTGATGAAGTTAAAATTTAAACATCAGTCTTATCAAGATGATGCGGTAAAATCTCTAGTAAATTGTTTTTTAGGTCAAAAAAGAGGTTCTAGAAAAGATTTGCAAGCTAGATATAAGCATACAGTTGATACAGGTTTATTTGCTCATGAAGAGGAAGTAGAAGTAATTTCTTTTGGTAATAATTCAATTACACTTACTGAATCTGAAAGGGTAAAAAATATAAGAGAAGTTCAAAGATTAAATGATATTAACTACACAGACGGCCAATCATTAGATGAGTTTACTATTGAAATGGAAACTGGTACTGGTAAGACATTTACATATATTAAATCTATGTATGAACTTAATAAAGAATATGGCTGGAGTAAGTTTATAGTAATGGTTCCTTCAATTGCAATTCGTGAAGGTGTTCAAAAATCATTTGAAATAACTCAAGATTATTTTCAAGAACTATATCATAAAAAAATAAGATACTTTGTATATAATTCAGGAAATAGTTCAAATATTGCAAATATTAATACATTTGCTTCGGACGACTCTATTCAAGTAATGATAATTAATTATCAAGCATTTAATGCTAAAGGAACAGCAAATAGAAGAATTTATGAAGAATTAGATGAATTACAATCAAGAAGACCAATAGATGTTATTAAATCAGTGCATCCAATATTGATTATTGATGAACCACAAAAATTTGGTGAAAAAACTGAAGAATTATTTGATGAATTCAAACCATTATTTAAAGTTAGATATTCAGCGACTCATAAAAGAAATAAAGAATATAATAAAATTTATCGTTTAGATGCAATAGATGCGTATAACCAAAAATTAGTAAAGAAAATTAATGTTAAAGGTATTGAAGTATTACACAATAAATCAGAAGATACTTATTTATTCTTGGATAGTGTTAATATTAGTCAAAAACATGACCCAGAAGCAATTATGGAAATAGAAGTTAAATCTTCAACTGGTGTAAGTAGAAAATTAATAAAAATAAAAGCTGGTGATGATTTATATGTTAAGTCTGGCGAATTACAACAATATAAAGGTTATGTTGTTAGTGAAATAGATGGTAGATATGATCAATATGATAAAGTTTTCTTTACTAATGGTGTTGAAATACAAGTCGGTCAAGCATTTGGTGATGTAGATAGTTCGCATATTGTAAGAATACAAATTAGAGAAACAATTAGATCTCATTTTGAAAAAGAAAAAGAATTAAATAAAGTAGGAATTAAAGTATTATCATTATTCTTTATTGATGAGGTAGCCAAGTATAAATATTATGAAGATGGACCTGCATTAAAAGGAGAATATGCTAAAATCTTCGAAGAAGAATATAATAAGGCATTAATTGATTATAGAACTATATTTGAGGAAGATTATCAAAAATATTTGGATTCTTTTGAAACAGGTAAAATACATGCAGGATATTTCTCAATTGATAAAAAAGGTCATGAAGTAGATCCTAGTATTAATGATAAAAAAGAATATTTGAGTTTTGATGAAGATGCTTATGATTTAATTATGAAAGATAAAGAAAGATTATTATCTTTAGATGAACCGGTAAGATTTATATTCTCACATTCTGCGTTAAGAGAAGGTTGGGATAATCCTAATATTTTCCAAATTTGTACTTTAAAACATAGTAATTCGGAAATAAGCAAAAGACAAGAAATCGGTAGAGGGCTTCGTATTTGTGTAAATAAAGACGGTGAAAGAATGGATTATAGTGTTCTTGAAAACAGTTTTCATTCCGTAAATACATTAACAGTAGTAGCAAGTGAATCTTATGATAGTTTTGCTAAAGCTCTTCAAACTGAAATAGCAGAAAGTTTATCTGCAAGACCAAAAAACTTCACTCAAGAATCGTTCATTGGTAAAATTTTGACGAATGAACGAGGAGAACATTACGAATTTACTCCAGAACATTTCCAAGATTTATTAATATTTAATGTAATGAATGGTTATGTTGATCAAAAAGATAATTATAAAATTACTGATAAATTTGTTGAAGATATGGAAAAAGGAAAATTAGAAGTTATGCCTGATTTAGTTGGATTTGAAGAACAAATCGGTACATTAATGAAAAGATTATATTCTACAAACAATACAAAACTTGTTAGTGACGAAAGAAGAGAAAATATCAAAAATCTTAAACCAAATGCTAACTTTATGAAAAAAGAATTCCAAGATTTATGGAATAAAATAAATATCAAAACTATATATGAAGTTGATTTTGATACGGAAGAATTAATAAATAAATCTGTTCAAGCTATTAATGGCAAATTAAATATTTCAAAAATGCAAGTTAGAATAACAGAAGGAGAACAAAAAGATAAATTATCTACTGTTTCAATTAATTCTGGAAGTTCTATGACAGATGGTAAAATAAAAACCGAAACAATTAACGATTTTTCTGCTTCAATGGTTAAATATGATTTAATTGGTGAAATTACTAAAGATACTGGATTAACTAGAAAAACTATAATTGATATACTAACAAAAATCACACCTGAAAAATTCAATTTCTATCAATATAATCCCGAAGAATTCATAAGAAAAATTTGTAATTTAATTAATCAAGAAAAAGCTACAACTATTATTGATGGTATAACATATCATAAGACTGACAAAAAATTTGACAATGATATATTTACAATAAATAATGTACGTGGTGAATTAGGAGAAAATGCTATTGATGTTAGAAAACATATATATGATTTCTTAGTAACTGATTCTAAAAATGAAAGAGAGTTTGCTAAAAAACTAGAATCAGGTGAAGTAACTGTGTATGCAAAATTACCAAATGGATTCAAAATACCTACGCCTGTTGGAAATTATAATCCAGATTGGGCTATTGTATTTGATAATCCGTCATTTAAATATATTTATTTTATAGCAGAAACAAAAGGTAGTATGGATTCATTAGAGTTAAGAGATGTAGAAAAAGCAAAAATAGAATGTGCAAAAAAACATTTCTCATGTATCAGTAATAATGAAGTTAAATACGATGTAGTAGATAGTTATGACTCTTTAATTAATTTATTAACTGCATAAAAAAAGAAGTAGGAATTCTACTTCTTTTCATCTATTCTATTAAAACTAGTTTTATGAGATGGATCATATTTAAGTAAATCAGATGCAGTTATGTTTAATGACTTATCTAATTTATTAATGCCATTAGCAAGTTTATCTAACATATCAGTAGTTGGTTTTCTTTTACAATTTTCTAGTTGATTTATATAAACTAAATTTGATCCAATTTTCTCTGCAAACTTTTCTTGAGATAAATTGAAATATTGTCTATAGTACTTTAAATTCATAGATAATATTTTCTTACTAGATAATATCAAATTTACTACCTCCAATCGTCATAAATTATTTTATACAAGTGTTAAAGAAATGTCTTTTGCACAACTGTTAATGGAATGTTTGATTTTTTTAGTGATTTCGTGTATTATTAAATTGTGCAGTACTTTAAAAATTTATGTAGGAGGTATGAAAAAAATGAAGAGTAAAGCTTTAACATCAGAAGAAAAAAAGATTGCTAATGATTTTATTAAAGCATACGAAAAATGTACATCATATTGTGAAACTGTAATTAAACAATGTGAAGATACAACCAAGTATTTATTTGTTTTAGAAACACAGACAAAAAAGAATAAACCATTTAAGATTTTCAGAAAATCTTATAATAAATGGAAAAAATTAATGAATCTAATTGAACAACAAAAATCATTAAACGATCAACGATATATGGATACTTTAAAAGAGTTAGAAGAATTAATAGATATAAGATTAAATTTAAAAGAAAATTAAAAATTATATTTCGAACTAAAAATACTTAACTATTAGTAAGAAGTATGTATAATATAGATATATCAAATTTAGAGGTGCAGATATGAAATCAAATGATTTAATAAGTTATTTAGAGTCTATTGATGCGAATGTTGAAAATAAGCATCAAGAATTTAAAAAGGAACAATACAATTTAAGTGTAGTTTTTTACAAAATACATACAACAACATTAGAAGATAAAGAAACTCAATATAAAGTTTGTATTATAGCTAATAAAGATGAAAGTAATACAACATGGGGAAACATCAGTTGCCAATTTTTTGATAGTGAAAAGAAAGCAAATACTTATTATAACAAATTAATAGAGTTTGTTAATTCTGCAGGTGTAGAAGAAATAAAGAATTTATTACATGACAATTAACACCAAAATATGGTGTTTTTTAGTGAAATGAAATAAAATTAAAAAAAATAAAACAAAATGAAATAAAAAAAAATATAGTAAAACAATATGCTTGACTTTGAAAATGCAAGTGATACAATTAAGTAAAATGAAATATCTATCAGAAGAAAATATTAGATAATTTCATTTTTTTATTTTTATCTATTGACTTTTACTTTAAAAATCATTAGAATAATAAGCAAAATTTAATGTTATTTATGAAAGAGCAGTATTATTTCATAATCATTACGATGGTTGCAGGATCGAGGATGGTGATGATATGGTTGGAAAACAACAAATATATTGTTGGGATGATTCATTAGATTTAAATAAGAATTTTAAAAATCAAAGAGAAGATTGTATAGGGATAATAGCCCCCTTTAAACACAATTTTCTCTTTTTTAATGATTGGGGGGATATTATATGATTGAAGAAGTAGATATGCGTGAAAGTAATTCATTATTTACTAAAGAAGAATTACAGGATTTTGATGTAGATAGAACATTCTATAATGTATCTGTCTATATGAAGAAATATAGATTATTACGATGTAATAACTATAACTTGCCACAAATTAATTTATCAAACAAACTGAAAATGATTTTTGTACAAGAATCAAAACGAAGTATTAACCAATATACTAAATTGGACAAGTACATTGATGATGAAACAGAATACTTAGAAAAATCATCTATAATTGCAAAGATTAGTGATATGTTTACTGTTGAAGAATATATCTACTTTACTTCTTGTCTTTTTAAGAGTGAATCGGAACGTACGGCTTATAATAAGATAGGTTGTTCTAGTACAGGTTTAGTCCCAATTAAAAACAGTTGTATAATTAAAGTGGGCATCGGATTAAAAATTGCTGTGAGAAACGGAGAAAAATTAGATGCAGAAAATGAAGAAAAATTTAAATTATTTATTAATTCATAAATAAAGCAGTAAATAGTCGCTAGTATAGGACTATTTTTTATTTGCATTAAGGGAGGAATTTAAAAATATGATTTTATTATTTGTTGGAACAGTATTGATATTATTAATACTGTTTTTATTTTGTGCATTAAAAGTATCAAGCAAATGTAGTAGATTGGAGGAACAATATGAAAAAGAAATACAAGATTAGATATAAATATAATAAGGTTCTTATGAACTTTATTTTTTTTGCCACAGATGAACTTGACGCATTAAAACAATTTATTCATCAAGCAGAAAGATTTAAATTACCGTTAAATTGTAAAACAAACTTATTAATTAAAGTAGAGGATATTGAAAATGAAGAATAAAGAAACAAAGCTAGAAAAAATATATGATTTCGATTTCGATGATCGAATTCAAGAAAAATTAAATATATCAATTGCCATAGAGTTGATTAGAAAATATCTTTTCAATACTAATTTAATATCAAAAGAAGAAATGAAAAATGTTATAAATACAGCTAATCGAAGTGTAAAAAATAAAAATATTTTGACGTAGAATTTTCTTAGTTACAAAAAATGTGTAATCAGAAAGGAAAATATTTATGAGAAAAGTTGCTATATATGCTCGTGTTTCTACTGAACACGAAGCTCAAATCTCCGCATTAGGAAATCAAATCCAATATTATGATAATATATTACAACAACATCCAGATTGGATATTATACGATAGATATATAGACGAAGGTATAACAGGAACATCAATTCATAAAAGGCCAAACTTTTTAAGAATGTTAAGAGATGCTGAAAATGGCAAATTCGACTTAATAATTACACGTGAGGTGTCAAGATTTGCACGTAATACCGTAGACACGTTACAAGAAACAAGAAAATTAAAAAAATGTGGAGTAGAAGTATATTTTACAGAAGATAATATCTGGACATTTAAAGATGATGATGGAGAATTAAAACTTACATTAATGGCAACTTTAGCTCAAAATGAATCAAAAAAATTATCTCAAAGGATAAAAGCAGGTCAAACAATAACATTTCAAAATGGTGTATTCTATGGAACCGGAAATATATTAGGTTATGATAGAGTAGGAAAAGAGGCTGTCATTAATCCAGAACAAGCAAAGACGGTAAGACTAATATTTGATATGTATTTAAAAGGAGAAAAAACTAAAGAAATACAATATGAGTTAGAAAGAAGAGGATATAAAACGGCCACTGGACAAACAAAATGGGATACAGTAAAGATTAATAGAATATTAAGAAACTCATTTTATTGTGGAACTATAGAATATAGAAAAAGTTTTGTCCCTGACTATTTAGAACAAAAACACAAAAAGAATAATGGTGAAGTTGAAAAAATATATGCAGAAGGAAAACATGAACCTATAGTTACAAAAGAAGAATTTACCAAAGTACAAAAACTACTTGGAGAAAGAATGACATATAATAAAGATAAGGTAAATAATCAAGGTGTAAAATCCGAATCAGTATGGGTAAAAAAATTAAAATGTCAATGTAATTCATCGATGGCAAAACAAAAATATCATCACCATCCAATTTATGGAACAACATATTCCTATCAATGTAGAAATCAAAAAAGTACAGGTTCTTATAATTCAAGACTAAAAGCAGGATTAAGTGTTGAGAATATTTGCCAAATCAAAATAGTAGCTGAATGGAAATTGAAATTAATAGCTTATGTTGTGTTCGATAAAATATTGAAAGAAAGAGAAGAAATATTAAAAATAGTAAATCTTTTATTAGAGGAATCAATTAAAGCTGATGCACAAAAGAAAATTATAGATACCGAACTAGATATTTATATTAAGAAATTAGGAGACTTAAAGAAAAAGTTATCTAAATTATTAGATACTTATATGAATGATTTAGTAGATCAAGAAATATATATAGCTAAAAAAAAGGAATATGATGATGAAATCGCAACAACGGAAGAATATATAAAAGAATTAGGAAGTCAAAATATTCCATGTACAGATCTATCAGAAAAAATATTACATATGAAAGAAACAATAAAAGAAAAATTTAAATATCAATCTGGAGAGTTAAACGAAGATATGGTTGAAGCATTTGTAGAAAAAATAGTAATTAAAGATGATGCCATAGACTGGTATTTAAACTTTAATAATAGTACAATAAATATATCTGATAACAATGAACAAGCAATTCAACTAGGTAAACTTGTAATAACCAAAGATGATGCTATGTATTATTCAAAATATTGTTCAGAATTATCAAGAGTTAAGTTTGGAGAGAACATAATTGTAAATTTATATCTCTAATACATTATATAGAGCGTATAATACAGCGTTTTTATTTAAAATTTAATATATTGCCCCTTAAAACAGCGTACTGCACAAGCTGCAATCAATAACAAGTAATAAATAAAATCAAGACTAGAGAAATCTAGTCTTTTATTGTGGTATAATATAACAAATAGATAAATAGTAATTTGTTAAGGAGTTTAATATATGAGAAATTTAAGCAAAGAGA
>JAFUNE010000015.1 GCA_017473105.1 Bacilli bacterium
AAAAGCCAACAATACTGAATTAAAAGAAAAACTAGACCTATTAAATAATAGACCTAGAAAATGTATAAACTATAATACACCAAATGAGTTAATTAATGAATATATCATTAATTGTTGCACTTGATTTGACAAATTATCTATGAAAAAAGAATAGTTTTATCCAACTATTCTTCATTTTTATCTATTTCTCTAAATAATTCAATAACTAATTTCTTTGCTAATTCATCATTCATTTGTTCCTTGTTATTCATGATTCTGTTATATAAAACTCCATAATACGCAGTATGTGTTCCAATTCCCATTATACTTAACATTATTACACTATCACTAATATTACATTCTTTCATTAAATCTATTAATTCTTTTGAATATTTATTTGTTAAATTGTTTACTACTTTTTCTTCTATATTGTTATTCATTTTATCTCCTCTTTATTTTTGTAATCTGCATCAAATATATCACTCTTTTAATAATATATCATATATTTTTTTATAAACAAATAAAAAGAAGAGTTTTATTCTCTTCCTTCTAATCTACATAATAAGTCTATTTTAAACATTTCTTTTTGAGCGTTTGCTTTAGAAATCATAATTCCTTTATAAGCAGTTAACTCTGATCTATGACCGTCTAATAAAATATCTTTTGGTTCTAAATTATTTAACATAACAATATTATTTTCTTTATATACTGTATAGTTTAATTTAACTTCTCCGTATACTTTTACGAATAATGAATCAGTTGGTAATCTTAAATCATATGTTTCAGTTTGTTCATGTTTATTAATTGAAACTAATTCTCCAACGAATTCTCCACTTCTTAATTTTGGATAAAAATCAAACATAAGTTTTTTATAAGCAACCATGTTATATTTTTTTAAACTTCTTTCTAATTTTTTAAAATTATTTTCGTCTAGATAATCTAAAATAAATCTACCTTTCATAATCATCAAAACCCCCCTTAATGATTTGTGTATAAATTATAACACAAATGCCTTTAAAAGTCAAGTTTTTATTGGTTTTATTAACTTTTAAACCTTTCATTCTATTTTCCTATTCTTTTTTTCTATTTATATTTTCCTATATTATAAAAGTATCACATTTTATTGTTATATGTAAATATCATTGAATGCATTTTACATTTGACTATGTGATACTTTTAAATACAAGATTATATTATTTTAGAATACTTATCTAGTTTTTGATACTGAAACTTCTTCCGTTTCATTCATTTCTTCTTCTGAATTTAATTCATTTGTTTTTGATATATTATTTTGAACAGGTCTGAATTTTTTAAACATTTTTGTTTGTTTACTTAATGTTTCAAGTAATAACTTATCATTTTCTATTAATTCATCTACCTCTCCACGTCTTGCGCACACTTCATCAAAGTATTTATTTGCTAAGAATTGAATTTCTAATGAACTTGTTAGTCCAAGTCCTAGTTCTTCATTTTTATTAAATACGTATTCACAGTAATCAATATGATCTCTGTATTCCAGGGGGTTGAACATTATTAATTTTCCTTTCTCTTTTTATCTTCTATCTCATTATCTATTAAATTAATAAATTCGTCAATACTTAATGTAGTTGTCTTGTCACTTCCTTGTACACGATAACTTATTTCATTATTATCTCTTTCTTTGTCTCCAAGTATTAAAGTATAAGGAATTTTATTTATAACACTTTCTCTCATTTTATAACTTAGTTTTTCATTTCTATCATCTAATTTTACTCTTATATCTTTATCATATAACATTTCAAAGATTTTATTTGCATATTCTAGGTGATATTCATTATTTACTGGAATAATGTTTATTTGAGTTGGAGCTAGCCATAATGGAAGAGCACCTTTAGTTTCTTCTAGAACAAATGCTGTAAATCTATCAAATGTCCCAAGAATTGCTCTGTGAATTACCACTGGAGTTTGTTTTTCTCCTTTTTCATCAACATAAGTTAATTCGAATCTTTTTGGTAATAAAAAGTCTAGTTGACAAGTTGAAAGAGTTACTTCTGGTCCTACTGCTGGTTTTACTTCAACATCTAATTTTGGTCCATAGAATGCTGCTTCTCCTACTGCTTCATAATATGGGATTTCAAGTTCATTTAATACTTCTCTTAATTTATCTTCTGCCATATCCCACATATTATCGTCATCATAATATTTTTCTTTATCTTCTTTATCTCTTAAAGATAATCTAAAACTATAATTTTTTAATCCAAAGTCTTCATATACATCTAGTATTAATTTAACAACCTTTTTAAATTCTTCTCCAATTTGTTCTGGTGTTACGAAAAGGTGAGCATCGTTTTGGCACATACATCTTACTCTTTCAAGACCTTTAACAGCACCGCTTGCTTCGTATCTAAAATCAGCTGCAAATTCACCTATTCTAATTGGTAAATCTCTATATGAATGTAATTTATTTCCGTAAACTAGCATATGATGTGGACAATTCATTGGTCTTAAAACAAATTCTTCATTATCAACTTTCATTGAAGGGAACATATTTTCTTTGTAATGATCCCAGTGACCACTTGTTTTATATAAGTCTACAGTTCCTACGCATGGAGTATATACATGATTATATCCTAATTTTACTTCTTTTTTATAGATATAATTTTCTAATTGTTTTCTTACGATTGCTCCATTTGGTAACCAAAGTGGCATTCCTTTTCCGACTAAATCATGAGACATGAATATATCTAAGTCTTTACCTATTTTTCTGTGATCTCTTTCTTTTGCTTCTTCTATTTCTTTTAAGTATTCATTTAAATCTTCTTCATTTTCGTAGCATACACCATATATTCTTTGAAGCATTTTGTTTTTAGAGTCACCTTTATAATAAGCACCACTGAATTTAATTAGTTTAAAATATTTTATTAATTTTGTACTTTCTACATGTGGTCCTCTACATAAATCAGTAAAGTCTTCTTGTCTATATGCTGAAATAACTGTATCGTTTTCATCCATATTATTTATTAAATCTAATTTATATTCATCATCTTTAAACATTTCAAGAGCTTCTTTTTTTGAAAGTTCTAATCTTTTAATTAGTTTATTAGATTTAGATATTTTTTTCATTTCTTTTTCAATTTTTGCCAGATCTTCTTCGGTAATTGAATCATCTCCAAGGTCAATGTCATAGTAGAATCCTTCTTCAATTACTGGCCCTACCCAGAATTTTGCATGTGGGTATAAATGTTTTACAGCATGAGCTAATAAGTGAGCACAACTATGATTTAACATATTTAGTTTTTCATCTTGTTTAATTTCTTTCATTTTTCTTCTTCCTTTCTTTTTTTAAAATAAAAAGGAATGGTACACAAGGAGTCATAAATGACGGTACCATCCCTTTAATTAACTTTATTTTGTTTTGTAACGAAAACAACTCGTAGGCTATTAACCTCATACAACTGGTAGTAACTATTAACTTGTTACCTTAGTTTACACCAACCACTAAGTCTCTTTGCTAACATAATTAATAATCTCGTCCAATTAATTAATTTACTTTATAAATAATAACATAACTTTATTTTTTATGCAACATCCTTTAATGATAATAGTTTGTTATTTCTTTTCACATCTGTTAGAGCAGTTATTGTTTTTGTTAATGCTTCTAACTCTTCTACACTTAATTCTCCTATTGCTTTTGCGATGTCTGTCTTAGTTACTGAATCTTTTACCATTACATGTTCAACTACCTTATTTTCGTCTAAAAATGGTGTTAAATTTAATTTATCTTCTGGTGTTGATTCTCTTGTTACATATTCTATAGGAGTAATATATGTGTCATATAAAGTGTAATCATTTTTTCTTGCTGTGTATTTTTCTGGTTTTTCAAAAATAATTTCATTTTCAATTTTTGCTACACTTAAATCTTCTTTTTCTTCTTCTTTTTCTTCTTGGTTTATATTTACATATTTACCAGATGAAATAACTCTTTCTACTTCTGCTTCAATTGCGTGTTCTCCGCTTGTTAAATTAATTGCTTTCATAGCATAATAAAATGGAATAAAACCTTTTAGAAATGCCACTATTGCATCATTAAAGTCATATAAACTATTTTTATTTTTTAATACATATCCTTTTTCATGTAATCTTGCTTTGATAACAGTTTGAACTCTATCAATAACTGTTAAACCAAATGCTGTAGACATACATTGAGTTACAACGTATATTAAGAAAATTGTACTTAACATATCTATTCCCCCTCTTCTAAAAATGTGGATATATTATACCATAAATGGTGTTTTCTGTCAAATAAGATATAATTATTATATAATAAGAGTGATAATTTATCATTAATCAGTAAAATTGTATACATTATGATAAGCAAAATAAAAAGTCACATAAATTATTTAGTGACTTTATTTTTTAAGCTCTTTGTTTTTTCATTCTTAGTGAGAAGTTATCATCGAAATCTTGAATTTGACTTTTTTCATATAGTTTTTTTAAACATTTTGTTTCAATTTGTCTAACTCTTTCACGTGTTACCCCATAGATATCAGCTATTTCTTGAAGTGTATATATTTCTCCATAAAAACCAAATCTTAATTTTATTACTTCTTTTTCTTTTTCTAATAAGATGTCTAGTCCATTGATATAATTGATTAATTCTTCGTTGAATATTTGATTTGTTTTTTCTGTTATTGAGTTTCTTTCGTCTTCTATTCCTTCTCCAATTTCATTTTTTTCATCTTCTAATATTTTGTCATATGAAGATGTTTTTGAAAGTTCAATTGATTTTCTTATTTCATTTACTGTTTGAAGTGATATATCCATTATTTGAGCAAGTTCGTCATCTGATATTTCAAGACCATCATTTTCTATTTTGTATGAGTTTATTATTCTTTTTGCTTTTACGATTTTTTCATGTAATCCATATGGTATTCTAATAGTTCTACTTGAATATGCAAATTCTCTTTGTATTCTTTGTTTTATCCACCATAGTGCATATGTTGAGAATCTACAATGATAGTTTGAATCATATTTATTAGCCGCTATTATTAATCCTTCATTTCCTGCTTGAATAACATCTTCATAAGATAACTCATATCCTTTGTATCTTTTTGCTACGCCTAAAACAAGTTTTAAATTATGTTCAATTAGTTTTTGTCTTCCTTCAAATCCTAAATTTGATAATTCTATTTCTTCTTCTTTTGTTAGTAGTCTATATTGGTCAACTTCACTAAAATAGACTTTAAGTATATCTAAACCTTTATTTCCATATTTTCTATTGGTTGAAAAATCATCTATATCTATATTTTGTTCATGTCCTGTACTTATTGAATATATTTCTAATAAAATACTTAAATTATGGAAATCATTTATTCTTACAAGTTTATCTGCTAGATAGATGATGTTAAACATATTATTTAGTTTTTTTGATACTGTAAGTAATTTATCTGATTCGAATTCTCCTATTGTATAATTATTTAATTTTAAGAAATTAGATAATCTTTGTGCATTTTCTAATTGATTTTTAAGTTTATTTATATCAGAAAAATTATTTTCTATATATTTTATTATTTTTTCTAACTCTTCTTCTGTTAAATATAGTTTAATATCTTCTTTATTTTCCATAATTCCCCCTTAAGTTATTAAAAAAAAGTGGAAAATCCACTTTATTTTATAAATGCATTTCAGCGTCACTTTCTTCAGAATAATCATCTTCAGCTGATTCAAATGCAAAATTATAGTGAACGCCTTTTAATCTTCTTAATGATGTATAAACAGCACTTGATAATAATGAATGATATGGTTTGTCTTCGCTTGTTAATGTTATATTTTTTTCATATTCATAGTCTTCAATTTTGCTTGATAATTCAATAGCAACCATATCAAGTAATCTATCACTGTATTCAATTCCTTTTTTATTTAAATATTCGATAATACTTTCTTTCATATCAATAATATTGTTCATTTTAATTTCCCCCTTAAAAAAACGAGTATATTATATCATAAATACACTCATTTGTCAAATTTACTCTAATCTAATTAATCTGTTTTATCTTCTCATTCCAAATGTACTTTCATCTGAATAATCGTCTTCTAAACCATCATATAATGGTTCTTCATAATTTATTCCTTCATTATTTTTTACTATATATCTAATTGATTCTTCTAGTAATTTTGTTCGATCAGTTTCTTCTGTATCTGCTAGTCTTTCATAGAACTCTTCCGCAATCATATCTACTTCTTTTTCCGAAAAAATATATCCATGGCTCGCTAAAAACATTTTAACTTCTTCTTTAATTTCTATAGTTTCGTTCATATTATTTTCTCCTTACTTTATATTTTTATTTTATCAAAATTATTTTTTTTGTCAAAATTATTTTCTTTTGTTTTCACTTATTAATTTATCTTCTACAGTTAGGTATCTAATTCTTTCAATAATTCTTCTTGCTTTTATGATATCACTTCCTTTTGATGTTTCTGATAACACTTGTTCTAATTCGTCTATTGTAAAGTTAGATGTAAAAAATGTTGTTAAATCATTATTCATTCTGTGTTGTAATATTGTTCCTAATACTTCATCTCTTGCCCAAGGACTATTGTTTTCTGCTCCTATATCATCTATTAATAACACATCACAGTTCATTATTTCATCTAATACTTCATCATAGTTATAATCTGTAAATGATGCTTTTAATCTTTTTAATAATAATGGGTAATAAACGTTAACTGTTTTACATCCTTTATTTGATAATTCGTTTAATAATGCACTTACTATATATGATTTACCACTTCCAAAAGAACCACTTAAATAAAGTCCTTTTACTGATTCATTATTTATTTTCTTTTTGAAGAAATCTTTTATATATTTTAATATACTATTTCTTTCTTTTTCGTTTATTAAGTCATTTAATGATGCTTCTCTTAATGATTTAGGCGTTTCAAAAAATATTGTTTTATTTTTTTCTTTTTGTTCTTTAAAATGTTTACATGGTTTATAGTAAAATTCTAAATAATCATTTCTTACTTGTGGATAATAAACATGTCCTTCGATTTCATTTTTACATTTATCTAAACTTCTACATTTTGAGCAATTTTTTAGTTCACATACTGTATTTTCTAATTTAGATGTGTATTTCATAAGTATTTCGTCTTCTGTTTTTAATCTATTACATAGTTTTAAAAAGGTTTCATCTTGACTTGCTAAAATGAATTCTCTTCTTAAGTCTTTTTCTATAGCTGATTTACTTTTTTTTACATAATTATTTGTGCTTATCATTTTCTAAATTCCTCCAGTATACTTTGAAATTCTAAATCATTTTCTGTTTCTTCAGTTTTTGATTTTATATTTTCATTAAACCATTCTGGTGTTACACATTCTTTCTTTTTACTAGTAACTTTGCATTTTTTTCCTTGTTCTTTTATTGCTAAATCCATAGCTTCACTTGCTGTTTCTATTCCGTTTCTTTTCCACTGTCCTGCTATTGTTTCTACATATGCTTTTACTAATTTATTGTTATTTGTTTTTAGTGTGTAATCTATAAGTACATTTACTACAGCTGGTTTAAGTTGCATATCAATTAATAGTTCTTCTAGTATTTTCATATCTCTTTCAGATGGTTTTACACCTTTATTTTTATTTTTTAAAAATTCATATGGAGAGTAGTTTTCAAATACTTTAATAATTTTACCTCTTTTTGAGTTATCTCCATCTGCACTTTTTAAATATTCTGGTTGATTTTTAAATACTAAACTTGGTAATCTGTTATCGTTATTAAATTGATAGTATTTTCTTGTGTTTTTTCTTAATTCATCTTTAATAATATTTCCTTTTTCATTTAATGATGCTCTTATTATGTCAGCCATTGATACTGGATCTATATCATAAAGAAAAGATAGATTTATTATTAATTCTTTCATTGTTTTATTTAAACATCTTTCATTGAACATTCCGTCTGGTAAACTTCTTACCAACAAATCAAAATCATAATCTAGTTCATATTTTAGTATAAGTTTGTTTTTTGATAAAATTTCTCCACTTTTTAATTCAAAATCAGTATAATTTCTAGTTTTATATACTTCATCAAATGAAAGAGTTATTTCATCATAATCTCTTAATTCCATATTTGGAAGTTTGAAGTAATCAAACAATCTATTATATTCATTTTTTCCTACGTTATTATAAAGTATTACATTAAATATTGGGTGTGAAAAGAATTCGTGGGCTGATACCGGTGAATATAATTCATATACGTATGAGTTTATTTCTCCTTTGTGAAAATATGTTTTTATAAGTCCAATACCTTCTAGTCTTAATCTTGCTTCTTTTAAGTTATCAAGCGTTAGAGACATACTGGTCATTAAATGATGATGTGATAATTCTTGAGAAATTATTGTATTTCTTGTTTCTGATTGTAATTTTAAATACAATGATACAGCAGAAGAACCGATTATTGGCATATAAAGCATATTTAAAACAAGTTTATCCATTTCTGATAATAAACTTTTATCTATTACTTGGTAAATATCTGCTGGATATAAAGATATACTTTTCATAATTTCTCCTTTTTGTATCATTATTATATATCAAAAAATTAAAAAAAAGAACTTATTTTTTATTCAAATAAGTTTTTATTTTTTTCTAATAGTTTTTCATAAATTTCATCAAATTCTTTTGAAGATAATAATGCATATTTTTGATTATTTTCTTCGTCTTTTACTATTTTTCTTAAACATATATTAGTTTGATTTATGTCTTGTGATAATAATAAATATTTTATTTCATTTACTACTATACTATCTATTTCAATATATCTACAATCATCTTCTAATATGTGTATATTACATGTAGTATCCATTATTTTCCTCCTAGAGAAAATGTATTTTCTTCAAAATTATATGATAATTCATTTAGTTTATTTTCTATTCTTTCTTTTAGATTTTGACTTTCTTCAAAAGAAGAATCTTCTTTTTTATTAGTTAGTTTTTCAAATGGAAAATTCATAATAGCTGAGTATCCTACACTGCCTAGTACAATTGATCCTATTACGATACCCCATACTGTTGCTTTTAATTTATTTAGTTTTTCTAAACTTATTTTTTCTTCTTCTGTAAGTACTTGTTTTTCTACTTGTCTAATTTGTTTTCTATTTGATATAGAATTTGTTTTTATCATATCTTTTGTTATAAAGTCATTTATATAATTATCTAAATTATATGTACTTACATCTTCAAGTGGTACACCTGATAGATAAAAACTTAGTGCTGTTTTAAATCCTGCATTCATTTGACAGTAAGATGAATCATAATACATATATGACATATCATATTTTGCATTTCCTGGATTTTGTCTAATTATATTTATTTTATGTCTCATAAATATATTTGAAACTTTATATTCAATCTTTTTTCTGTAAGCTAGAAATTCATCTTTATATTGTACATCTAGAGAGTTTCCTCTTAATAATTCTATTATTACATAATCGCATTCACTTTCAGTTATTTCTTCGTCTGTATATCCTTGTTCTTTTAGGGATGAGTATATTCTATTTGCAAGTATATTTAAATCTGTTCCTTTTTTAAACACTTTACTCATTGATTTTAAAGAATTTAATATATATTTTTTTGATTCATTTAATTCAAAACTTGTTTCTTTTTGTTTTTTCATTTTATTTTCAAAGTATTTAATCATATTTTTTATTTCTAAGTCATGACGTCCGTTTATAAGTTCTTCGATGTGATATTTTTTTAACATTGTATACATTACAAAATCATATGTACTATCAGGATTTTCAAGTTTTATGTTATCATATATTAAAAGTTTATCGATGATTTGTGTGATACGATCTTTTAATGCTGTATAACCTTCGTAACTTACATTACTTTTAAATAACATATAATATTTATTTACAAACATATTATACTCGTACACATTTTCACCTACTCTCATATTTTATTTTATACTATTATAGATTAAAAATCAATCTATAAAAATATATGAAAGAAAATAAAAAAAATACTTTTTTAAAGTATTTATTTTGTTTGTATTTTACTATTTTGTCTTTTTAATTCATTTATTCTATCTCTTGCACATACGAATATTTCATCATATATTTTAACATTTGATACTATTCTTGAAAGTTCACTTTTTAACATTTTTTTAGTTTCTAGATTTGTAGTATTTTTGTATTTTTCAGATACTATTTGATATTTGTTTCTTAATTCTGTTGATCTTCTTTTATATTCTTTTTTTAATTCAGTTAAGAAATAGATATCATTTGAACTTCTTATTTCCTCAATAAATGGTTTTACTAAAGAATGTTTTTTATCTTCTTTAATATGTATAACTTCTGGTTTTGTTTTTTCTTCTTTGATTTGTTTTTCTTCTTTTAATGGTGCTATTTTTTCTATTTTTTTCTCTCTTGTAATTTTTCTTAATTTATTTTCTTTTGATAATTCTTCGATTCTTTTTTTAGTGTATTTTCTATCGCTTGTTAGAAGTAATCTAAATGATTTTTTTAGATTTGTTATTGGCATGAATATATAGCTATAATCACATATAAAATCACTTACGTTTTCTAAAAATGTATTATCACTTATTATTTCATATCCTTCTTTTTGTAGTTTTTTATCTGACATGTAGTTTTTAAATACTTGAATACCTGCAGATATAGCTACTGTAGATAAATATAGATTTATTATTAAACTTATTAGTGCGTTCATATATATTCCCCCCATTGAAATTGTTTTATATACTAACACAAATCACTTAAAAAATAAGTATATTTTTTAGTTTCATGATAGTATAGTTTATCTATTTTTCTTTACAAATTCTAATATATATTCATTTGCTTTTTTTGTATCTTCTGTTATATTTTGATTGTATGATTGTTCTTGTATTGCAATTGATTTAGATAATTCTTTTAATCGTTGTATTTCTCTTTTATACTCATTAATACCTTCTCTTTGTAATTGTTTTAATATACTTACAATATATATGCTTGAATCAAATTGATATGAGTTAAAACTAAGTGCTCCACTATATGGATGTGAACAATATATTAGTTCTTCTCCTGTAATTAAATCATAATATTTTCCATCTTTTAATTCACCGATAAATGGCATATCAATGTAACTATTTTTACTAAGACCAATTCCACAATTTATGTATTCATTAAATAATTTTTGAATCCATTTTGTTCTATAGCCATCCCATACTTGATATCTAAAATATTTCATATTCCCCCCCTTAAATTGGTTTATATTATATCAAAATACACTTAAAAAAGCAAGTTTTCTCTTGCTTATTTTATTTAATTGAATTTTTAACCATAAAATGTAAAACATATGCGAAAATTAAAAGAATTAAAGTTGGTACTGTTAGAAATCCTGATGTTATTATATAAAAAATATTATCAAGATTTATATAGCCTTCCATTAAAATAAGTATTGATTCTTTTAACGAATTATATAATATGGCACTCTCAAATAATATTAATATTAATCCAGATATTGTCATTGTAAATTTGGTTATTCTATTTAATTTTTGTGGTTTGTATGATATACCACCAAATAGAAATACACTTCTACATTGAGCGCATTCTTTTGCAGTTTTTGAATTTCTACATCCACAGTTTGTACACTTCTTCATATTTTCACCTATATTATCTTATCAAAAATATTGTTTTAAATCTATTTATTTTTTAAAAACTCATGTAATTCTATTGCTACATTTTCTGGGATTATTTCTTTTAGTTCTTCGATATTTGCTTCTTTTATTTTTGTAACAGAACCATATTTTTTAATTAGTTTCTTTTTTCTTACTTCCCCTAGTCCATTTATATTATCTAGTACACTTGAGATACTTCCTTTACTTCTTATTTCTTTATGGTAGTTTATTGTAAATCTATGTACTTCTTCATCAATTCTTGATAGTAATCTAAATACATTACTTCTTTTATCTATATTAATTATTTGGTATGTATCACCATCTACAATTGCGTCTGGACTGTGTCTGTTATCTTTTTTTACTCCGATAACTTTTATATTTAAATTTAAGTCGTTTAAAACACTTTTACATGCGTTTATTTGATTTAATCCTCCGTCTACAATAATTAAGTCTGGTTTTACTAAATCATCGTATAGCACTCTAAAATAACGTCTATATATTACTTCTTTCATAGATGCTACATCATCATTTTTATCAAAACTTAGTTTAAACTTTCTATAATTTTTCTTACTTGGTTTTCCATCTATAAAGCATACCATTCCAGATACACTAAAAGTACCAAAAAGATTTGAGTTATCGAATGCTTCAATTATATTTAATTTTTCTAAATTTAATAATTCTTGAAGTTCAGTTTGTGCGTTTATAGTTAATTCTTCATTTGCATAAATAAGTTTAATTTCTTTTTCATAAGATAATTTTGCATTATTATAAGCCATATCAAATAATCTTTTTTTATCACCTTTTTGTACAAATATTACTTTAGAATCAAGTACTTCATTTAATAATTCTATATTTAATTCTTTTGGTACAATTACTTCTTTTGGTATTAAGTTATTTTTTGAATAAAATGATACGATATAATATTCTAGTGTTTCGTTTATATCATTTATTACTGGTACTATTTTATTATTTATTCCAACTAATTTACCATTTCTTATAAATAATGTTACTATGCTTAAATATGAATTGTCATAGTAATAGTTAAATATATCTTTGTCAGAGTTATCTGATAATTCTACATTTTGGTTAGAGAATACTTGTCGAATATACTCTAGTTCTTCTACTAATTCTTTGCATACTTCAAAGTTTAGATTTTTTGAATTTATTTCTATTTTTTCATTTATTTTTTGTATTAATAATTTTGTATTTCCATTTAATATTGAAAGTAATTCTTGTTTTAGTGGTGTAATATCTATATTTTTGTTTTCACAGTATCCTAGACATTCCCCGATGTGATAATAAAGACATACTTTTTTTGGCATAGAATCACATTTTTTTAATGGATATAATCTATTTAAAAGATTAACTAAACGTCTCGCCGCATATTGATTTGGGTATGGTCCGAAGTAATTTGATTTCTTTTTATTTGCGTTTATTTCTCTTTTTACTATTAATCTTGGATATTTATCATTTGTTAGTTCAATATATGGATATGATTTATCATCTCTTAGTAGTATGTTATATTTTGGATCATATTTTTTTATTAAGTTTAATTCTAGAACAAATGCTTCTGTTTCAGTATTTGTTACTATATATTCAAAATGATCAATTTCACTTACCATTTTTTTAGTTTTACCAGTTACTCTACCTGTAAAATAACTATGTAGTCTATTAAATAAGTTTTTTGCTTTTCCTACATAAATGATAACGTTATCTTTGTTATACATTTGATAACATCCTGGTTGTTTTGGTACTTCTGATAATTTATCTTTAAACATATTATCGCCTTCTTTACGTGTAGATTATATCATAAATTGATTTAGACAACAATTTATAATATAATTATGTCATGGAAAAGATTAGTGAAAGTTATTTAGAAATTAAGAAATCAAAATTTATTGGTATTTTATATAATGTAAATGATGTCAGCGAAGTTGATGAGATTATCGCTTCTTTATGGAAGGAACATAAAAAAGCTCGTCATATTTGTTATGCATATAGAATTAATAATCAAGAGAAAAATCATGCTGATAAGGAACCTGGTGGAACAACACGAGGATTGCTTGATATAATACATATGAAAAATATGGATAATACTTTAGTTGTTGTAATTCGTTATTTTGGCGGAATACTTCTTGGCGCTGGTCCTTTAACTCGAGCTTATACTAAGAGTGCTGCTAATTTATTTGTAAAATAGATCACTTAATAATTTGAGTGATTTTTTTATTATATATTTTATTGCTTTTTCTGTAAAATTACCTATTTTTACACCAAGGTTTGAAAACGCATTTGTGTAATCGATATAATCCTCAACTACATAGTCATTTATTGAAACATCTTTATTGTTTTTTATATCTTCTTCAAATTTTATAATTGCTTCATTAGTTAGTTTGGTTTTATTATACATTTTATATTCATAATATCCGTTTTCAGTCACTATATATATTAGTAAAAATATTATGAAAAATATCATAATTATTTTTTGAAATATGTTTTTCTTTTTTTTACCCATTTATTTCCTCATTATCTAAATATTCTTTTAAAACATATGAAAATGCTTCTAGTGTATTATTTACTTCTTCTATAGTATTATCAATTCCACCTACTTCTAGTAATATTGCTTTTGATGATAAATCTTGATTGAATATCACATCTTCTCTATACATTATTCCTCTTGATAGTGTTTTATATTTTTGATTTAATATACTATTTAATTTTTTTACAAATTTTTCATTTTCTTTATAATTATTATGTTTTGTTGTGAGTACAAATAATAGTTTTGCATATTTTTTATTATTAATTGTTGTAGTTGATTTATCTTTTTTTATTGAGTCTCTATGAAGATCTATTAGTATTTTATAATTATTATTTTTTAAGGAATCTTTTAAATAATATCTGCTTGCATCATATGAACCATAATAATTTAATTTATTTTTATTTAAATAATCTTTTATTTTTCTTTTTTCTACAGTGCTTTCTATATTAATATTATTAAGATGGTCTTTTAATATATATGACGCTATTTTTACATTTGGTGTTATTGTATATCCGTTTGAAAGCAGACTATTGTATTCTTCTGTATCGTGTGTATTATATATATAAATGATTGGCTCTTTTTTATCTATTATATTTGTTATTTCTTCTACTTTCTCTTCTTTTATTTCTTCTTTTATACTATACATACTATATAATGTAGATTGTATTATTTTATCTTTATAATTTTGTTTTTTATTTAAAAAATTATTACTAACAGTATTTAATATTAGAGATTCAATATTAGTTTTATTTATTAAAAATATATATGTTACTATTATTATTGATGTAAAAAAGAGTATTATGAGTATTTTTTTGATTTTATAATTTTTTATTTTTTTATATATAATATCATCTCCTTATGGCTAGTTTAATACTACAAAATTTAAAAAAATGTCGAAATACATTGATTTTTTATTATTTATTTGTTATCATTAAGAAGACTTAAAGGGAGGTGGAATCATGCCTAATATTAAAAGTGCTAAAAAAAGAGTATTAGTTACTGAAAAAGCTACTGTATTAAACAATGATGTTAAACAATCAATGAAAACAGCTATCAAAAAAGTTGAAAAAGCTGCAACTAAAGAAGAAGCTATGAATTTAGTAAATAATGCAAATAAGAGAATTGATATCGCTGCTTCTAAAGGTGTTATCAAAGCTAATACAAGAGATAGATATAAGACAAGATTAAATAAAATTGTTAATTCAAAATAAATAAGTAGATGTTATCTACTTTTTTTGTTATAATAAATTAGGTGAATAAATAATGGAAAGAAGAAAAATATTAGTTATTATAATACTACTTTTATTATTTGCTATATGTGGATATCTTTTTTATGTAAGATTTGATGATTTAGTTGAATTTTATAAATTACTTCTTGATGATGTAATTGAAAAAGAAGTTATTATTCCAGAAACAAATGAATATAGTAAAAAATATGATTTTGATACTTTTAAAAACACTACTAACTTTAGACCTCAAAATCATGATGATGTTAAAGATATATTCTATACAGCACTTAATAATGGTTGGGATAAATTCACGTTTTATTGTCCTGATGAGTATACAAACTGTGCTTATGATGTTAAAAAAATAGCTAATGAGAGTGATTTTATAACTACTATTAACAACTATGTACATCCATTTAATTCTTATAAGAAAATTAATACTTTTATTACTGGTGAAGATGAGGTTTTAATTGAAATAGAAAAATTATATACAAATGAAGAAATTGATTTATTAAACAAAATGATAGATGATATTATTATCGAACTTAAAATTAATAAAGATAATATTACAGTTGAAGATATAAAGAAAATTCATGATTATATTGCTAGTGTTACTACTTATGATGATAATTATGATAAAAATGATACAACTACAATTTCTAATAAAGCTAATGGTGCACTTGTAAATAAAGTTGCACTTTGTAGTGGATATACTGATGCTTTTGCCCTATTCATGGATAAACTTGGTGTTATGAATTTTAAAGTTTCAACAGATACTCATGTATGGAATGCTATATATTTTGAAGGTGAATGGTCTCATATCGATATAACTTGGGATGATGATGAAGTTAATGAAAATAACACTTATAATTTCTTTATGATAAGTACTGAAGATATGCAAAAGTTAGATATTAGTGAACATTATTTTAATCAACAATTATATAGTGAAATTAATTAAAAAAGAATATCTATTAATTTAGATATTCTTTTATTGTGTTTATTGTTTCATTAAAGTTTTCATAATTTACATCAAACCATTTTATATCTTTCATTTGATTATAAAACCATGTAAATTGTCTTTTTGCGTAATGTCTTGAATTTTGTTTGATTAATTCTTTTGCTTTTTCGAGTGATATATTATTATTAAAGTATTCATTTAATTCTCTGTATCCAATTATATTAGAGAAATTTTTATATCCTTTTTTGTATAATCTTTCTGCTTCTTCTAATAATCCTTCTTCAAACATTACATCTACTCTTTTATTTATTCTTTCATATAAATTTTCTCTTGAAGTTCTAAGTCCTATTAAGGTGAAATCATATAGCTTTTTATTAATTCTATCACTGGAAGATATTGTTTTACCTGTTTCATTATAAAACGTAATATATCTTTCTAAACGCTGTCTATTATTTAAATGGATATTATTATTTTTATCTATATTATCTGCCATTTGTTTTAATTCTTCATTTGAATATGAACTATAATCTACTTTTTTTATTTTTGTTTCTTCTAGTTCGTAATTATATAATAATGCTTTTATATATAGTCCAGATCCACCTACAATTATTACATTTTTATTTTCAGAAATAAATTTATCTAAAAGTTTACGACCATCTTTTTGATAATCATAAATAGTGTATTCTTCATCAAGTGATATTAAATCTAGCATATGGTGAGGAATATTTTCTTTTTCTTCTTCTCTTACTTTTGCTGTTGCGATTAGTGGTTCTTTGTATATAGCTGTTGAGTCAGCATTTATTATTTGTGCATCATAATATTTTGCAAGTTCAACGCTTAGTTTTGTTTTACCCGTTGCTGTTGGTCCTACTATTACTATTATTTTACTCTTCATCTTTTAACTCCAATGATAATTCTTTATTATAATTTTTTGGAACTATATCACCATTTGAATCTAATTCTAATCCGTGTGATTCTAGATACTCCATAAATTCTTTAACTGTATCTCTTATTTTTTCAAGTTTTTCTTTTTCGTTTTCCATTAGCTGTTCACCCTCTTAAATAATTTTTCAAGTTCATATATTGGATATTTTATTATTGTTGGTCTTCCATGTGGACATGTATATGGAAAATCACATTTGAACAAGTTGTTTATTAGTTCTTCTTGTTCTAAGTATCCTATATTTGTATTTGCTTTAACACTCATTTTGCATGCTAATCTTGTAGCTGCTGCTTCATTGAATTTTACTCTATCAAATTTATCCGATATTTCTATTATAAGTTCAAATATTTTTTTAATACTTTCTTCTTCATAACCTTCTTTTAACCAAGATGGATGTGATGTAACTCTATATGTATTAGTTCCAAATTCATCTATTTCAAATCCAAGTGTTCTTATAAATTCTATATTATCTTTTAATTTCAAAAATTCATTATGTGCATATTCAAATTGTAGCGGAAATAACATATTTGTTGTATAAGTTTGTTGTTCTTCAAGATTTTTCATATATTTTTCGTAATTAATTCTTTCATTTGCTGCGTGTATATCAATCATATACATAATATTTTCATCATGTGCTATTAAATATGTTCCAAGCGCTAAGCCTACTGGTTTTATAAATGTATTTTCTTTTAGTAATTCTTCTTCGTTGTATTCAATTACTTCTTCCTCTACATTTAAATTTAATCTTACTTCTTCTATTACTTTTTCTTGTTTTATTTCTTCTTTTTCTTCTTTGTTTATTTCTACTTTTTCTTCTTGATATGCTTTAAATGTATTATCTGTTTTATTTATTGCTTGTCTGATAGTTGTAAATAATAAATCATTTAGATTTTCTAATTTTGAAAACTTAATATCTTGTTTTGTTGGATGTATATTTACATCTATTAGAGTTGGATCTGTTTCAATATATAAAACTACTACTGGATATTTATTATCCGCTAGTACTGTGTGATACGCGTCTTTTATTGTTCTATTAACATTTTGATTTGTTACTACTCTTCCGTTTACTAGCGTAATCATATTATTTTTATTTGATTTTTGAATATTAATGTTACTTATGTATCCATTAATCATATAATCGTAATTTTCGGCTGAAATTTTGATCATATTTTTTGTTGTATTATATCCATATATTTCATGTATTGTTTTATAAATGTCATTACTTCCAGATGTTTTAAATATTTGTTTATCATTATTAATTAAAGTAAATGATATTTCTGGATGTGATAGTGATATTTTTTCTATATATGAAACGCAAAGATTTAATTCAGTATTTAAACTTTTCATGAATTTTAATCTTGCTGGTACGTTATAGAATAAGTTTTTAACTTCTATAATTGTTCCTTGTCTCATTGAACCTATCGTTGGTTCTTCAAATTTACCATACTTTATTTGTACTTTTGTTGCTTCATTTCCATCGTATGTATCTAGTGTTACTTCTGATACTGATGATATCGCTGCTAGAGCTTCTCCTCTGAAACCTAGTGTACTTATAAAATATAAGTCGTTTTCATTTTTTATTTTACTTGTTGCATGTCTACTGAAGCAAAGAATAGCATCTTCTTTGCTCATACCGCATCCATCATCAATTATTTTTATTGATTTTGTTCCTGATTCAGTTAGTTCAATTTTTATATTTTCACTTCCTGCATCAATACTATTTTCAACAAGTTCTTTTACTACATTAGCTATTCTCTCTACAACTTCTCCTGCAGCTATTTTGTTTGCTAATGTTTCATTCATTACGTTAATTTTACCCATTTAGATCATACTCTTTCTATAACTAATTAGTTTATTATCAAGTGCATATATTTTTATTATTCCTGGTTTTGTAATTCTTACAAATCCTAGTCCGTTTATTAATATGTCTGTTGGTTCTGTAACTTCTATTATTTTATTTGGCAATATAGTCAATTTTTCATTTTTAGATTTTACTTTTTCATATCTTAAATTATCACTCATATAGAAACTAAAACTATTAAATTTATTACCTACATTTTCTATTCTTAAAATATCATTAACCACTATTGCATAAGCTGGTCTTACTTGAAATGTTTTAACTCTGATTTCTTTTTTTGGATAAAATTTTAATGTTTTATTATATTCAACGAAATTATATATTGCATCATCATCTATAAATCCAGGTGTATCTACAATAGTTAGATTTTTATTTAATTTTATTGTAATAAATGACGCTGTTGTATTTGGTATAGCGCTTGTTGTTATTACTGGATTTTTTAAATTACTTGTTAAAATATGATTTATAAATGTACTTTTACCGCTATTTGTAAATCCTACTATATATAATCTTTTAACATTATCTTTATTTATTTTTTCTAAAAATGCGTCTATATTATAATTTTTATATGAACTTACACACATTATATTTTCAGTATCGTATATGTTTTCTTTTACATAAGAAATTATCTTTTTTTCTTTTAAACTTTTAGGAAGTACATCTCTTTTAGTAATTAAAATATATTTGTTATTTTTAAATTTTTTGATATATTTTTTGATTTTATCATTTATATTTAGTGAATCTACTAAAAATGCTACACTTGAGTTTTTATCACTATTTATATTATTTATAATACCTTCTGTATCTATTTTTTTATCTAGTACACTGTATTCACCATAATGTATAATTTTAAAACATCTTTCACAGTATTCTGATTTGTCATAAACACTAGCTTTTACAAATCCTTCTTCTCCAATTTTTTCTGTTTGAAGAACACTTCCACAACCATTACATTTTTTATTCATAATATTTCCCCTTTGTAAATAGTTCTTTTTTATCTAAATAATCATATAAAAATTTTTCAATTACTCTATTTATAAATGTTATACTGCTATCTTTATCTGTAAGTGGATTTACAAGTATACTTGTTAAGTCTAATTTGTTTGCTCCGTATATATCAGTTAATAGTTGATCACCTATTGCTGCTACTTCTGTATGTTTATATTTAAATTTTTCCATTATTTTTTCATATTTGTTTTTTCTTGGTTTCAAAGAAAATGCACATGCATCAACATTTAAATATGATTTAAATGGTTCAATTCTATGTTTTGGAGCATTTGACATAATTATTATTTTAAATCCTTTATCTCTTAACTCATCTATTAACCTTTTTTGTCTTTTAGTTGGTTTGTTTATATGAGCTGGGGTTAGTGTATTATCCAAATCAAAAATAATACAACGAATTCCTTTTTTGTATAGTTTATCAAAATTTATATAATAAATACTTTTTTGGTAAATGTCTGGTATTATATTCTCTATCATGTTTCACTTCCTCTCATAAAATTATATCAATTTTTTCATAAAATAAAAAGATGCATTAAGCATCTATTGTTTAAATTTCATATTATAAATAGTTTTACACCATATTATTGTAATAATGATATTTAATATCATCTCTGCTATAAACATGCAAATTATATATTTTAGTTTTAATATAAATAGAAATATAATGATGTATTTTATTATATTTAAAATTAAAAGTATATAACTGATTATTTTTATTTTCTCTTTGTACCATTTTTTTATTTCAATCCTTAAAAATATTTCTTCATAATAATTATCTATATCATATGAAAATATTTTATATACAAGCAATAATATTGTTAAAATATTTATTATCGAATATAACATTACAATAATTGATTCATCCAAGAATTTATATCCCATTAATTTTAACAACTCATTAATATTGTTTAAATTTAATATTGTTGTAGTCTCAGTATAACAGAACATTATTATTGTTATAAAATATATCAATATAAATTTATATAAACCATTTTTTATATTTTGGATAACACTTAACTTATTATATTTATTCATATTCATTTATTTCCAACCCTTTTTTAACATAATCGAAACTATTATATTTAAAATACTTAAATATAATAGTAATATTAATACTTCAAATATAAATGAAGAATAATTAGATATTTGAAAATATTTAAATGGATGAAAATTCATATCCAGTATACTCTTAACATTTGTTGGTTCTATAGGATAAATAAATGATGACATATTTATTGTTGCAACAAATAAAATTGATATATTCTTGTTATATAAATATTGTAGTAATACTCCTATTAGTGATATAAAATTGCTTATTAATAATATTTTTATTATATAGAATATATAATAAATTATATTTTTAACTTGATAATTATTGTAATTTATTAGCTCAACATTTTTTATTATTATAGTTGATAATAGTGTTATTAGGATAAATAATATTATTGTATAAATTATCGATAATATAAAACTATATTTTGTTATTTGAATATATAATTCTTTTATATTTTGAAATCTTTGTTTTATATTATCGTTTGTAAGTGTATTAAAACTTACCATATAAATACTAAAAATCGATAACATATAAATAATGTAAAACCAATACCAGTCTAATGAATTAAATATTTCATTAAACAAGTCTGTTTTCTTTGTGATTGTACCAAGAACTACAATTAGTGGTGACAAAATCATAAGAATAACATAAGGTGTTTTTTTTCTAAGTATTGATTTTATTATTATATTATTTTTCATTAAATTCACCATTGTCTATCAAGTATATTTTATCAGCTAAATTATCTAAATCTTCTTTTATATGACTTGATATAAAAATCAATTTGCCTTCTTTTTTTAATAGTTTTAATGTTTTTTTGATTTTTGTTACACTTTCTTCTTCTATTCCATTAAATGGTTCATCTAATATTATTACGTCTGTTTTTTCCATTAATGCTTGTGCTATTCCTAATTTTTGTTTCATTCCTAGTGAATATTCAGAATATAGTTTATCTTTTTCATTAAGTAAATTTACTTCTTCTAATATTTCCATTATTTCTTCATGTCCTATTTTATTTTGTATTGATGAAAGTAATTCTAAATTTTCATATCCTGTTAAATTAGGTAAAAAAGATGGTTTTTCTATTAAGGCTCTTACGCAATTTGGAAATTCATTATTTTTTATATAATTTTTATTATTAAAAGTTATTGTTCCAGTTGTAGGTTTATAAAATCCACATAACATTTTAAAAAAAACGCTTTTTCCACTTCCATTTCTACCAATTATTCCGTATATTTTCCCATCTTCAAATGTCAAATTAGTTTTATTTAATACTTGTGTATTTTTAAACGATTTTGATAAATTTTTTATTTCTATTTTCATATTATTACTTCTCCGTTTTTTCAAATTCAATTATATTTTTTTCTTTATTCTTATACGATAATACCAATATTACCAATGAAATGAAATATGGTATTAAAAATTTTAATATATTTAATAATAAAGAATCTATTCCGTTTATCGAATACGGATCTAAAAAGTCAAAATAGAATAGAATCTTTTCTGATACAAATTTACCCCATACATATGGTATAAGAATAAATTCGTTTACAATATGTATAAAGTAATATATTATTGTAGAGCTTATCACTGTAATTATTATATTATTACTTTTTTTCATTATAATTAAACCTATATTAATACAATATGCGATACAAAATGTAATTGAAATGATATATGTTATTATAAATATTATATTATTGTCACATAAATATTTATAATTTTCAAATCCTGATTGTACTGCAAGTGTTGAATCAAAATGTCCTGAAATACTGTAACTCCATATTATGATATATATAAATATGATAGGTATCAAAAATATATATTTATATGCTTTTTTTATAATTTTGCCTATATATTTTTGATATGACATTCTATTCAATTCATATTTATATGTTTGAGAATTTATTTCTTTTTGTACCTCTTTTAGTGATATATATATCATCAACATTGGAATAGTCATTAAAAAATAATTAAAAAACTTAGTTGATAAAACATTATTCATTATTGAAAATGTATCATATGTATAATTAAAATTACTTAAATCTTTACATACATTAATTTCTTCATATTTATTTATAATTTTGCAAAATGCATATGAGACTGATTTAATTTCATTTGTATAAATATATCTTATTTTTTCTCCATAACAGATTATTGTTATAACTACAAATAGAATTATTAACATGGTAATTGCTATTTTATTATTTTGTATATATTTTTTTATTTTTTTCATATAAAACTCCTATATGTAAAAAGGGAAAATATTTTTATATTATTTATCAGTTATATGTCCATACTCCTGTATGTCTTACTTTATATATTGTAATTGATGGTTGTTGAAATTGCAATTTATATGATCCGGCAAGAATTGCATTTTCATCGTCAAATGTGGCAATCTCATTTTTATCCAATTCTACCCATCCTGTTTTTACTCCTGTTGATTTCATTACTCTTACCTCAACTGGTACTTCATCACCTGATGCAGTTATTTTTTCTGTATATGCACTTTCATAATATTGTGGCTCAAAATTCATGGTTTTTGTTCTATATTCTGCCATTGTATAGTTTCCTTTATATGCAGGTATTTCTATTGATGTTACTAGTACTGTATTTGCTGCATCTGCGGTTACTACAGAAAACATGATACAAATTAATAGTAAGTTTAAAAATATTTTGTATTTTTTCATTAATTCCTCCTTTATTATTTTCCCTTTATTACCAAAATATCTTTCTAATTTCATTTTAACATTATACATATAAAGATACAATTTGTTTTAATGACAAAATAATGGTGTTTTATGACAAAATGTTACATTTTTTTCAAATAAAAAGATGCATTAAGCATCTATTTTTTTTAAATGTAGTTTTTTTAATACATTATTTATTAAGTCTTCACCTAATACTTCTTGTAAAGAATTATTTTTATATGTCATGAATAAATAAATTAGCATACCCATTAATCCATATATACCAAGTGTAATAAATGAAGCTAGTGTTGTTATATTATATGTTATTAATTGTTTACCTACTATTATTGGTAAAATCATACATATGCATGGTAATATGATTTTTTTCAATATATCGAATGTTTTGTCATATTCAAACTTCATTGTTTTCTTTAAGTATCTTAATGATAAGATAATTGATGTTGTGTAACCTATTGATGTCGCTACTACTGTTGCTATATATGGAGATACTCCAATTTTATTAAATAATAGTATTAAAGGTATATCTAAAAGTGCATTTGTAATTATTCCAATAAATGAGTTTTTATATATAACTTTGAATTTTTGCATTCCTTGAAGGGATGAGGATAATACTGTCCAAATTCCTAAAAATGTATGACTTATAGCGGATGCTTTTAATATTAAAGATCCGTAGTTACTTGATCCATAAAATAAGTAATAAGCTTCACTTGACAACATAAATAATAATAGTGACATAGGTACAGTTATTATTAATATAGTAGACATTGCTTGATTTACTCTATAATTAACTCCTTTATAGTCTTTTTTTATAAAGTTTGATGTTACATGAGGAATAATGTTTGTTGTTAGTGCCAGTGAAATTGTCATGATTATTGAACAAATTTTTGGTGCCCAAGTTGATACAACTCCACTTATAATTTCCGCACTCATTGCGTCATACCCTATCATGTTTAATCCTTTTATTATCAATTTAATATCTACTAAAGTATATATATTATCTGTAATTGAAATTAATACAATTGGTAAACAATAAGCTAGTATTTTTTTTGCAATTGTTTTATCTTTTACACCATCTCTTTTTTCGGATAATGGAAATTCTTTTTTATTATCTTTTACTTTCTTTCTTAAATATAAGTATGATATTAATCCTCCGAAGAAGGTTCCTGTCAGTGCAATTGCCACTACTGGAGAAATTTCACTGAAGAATTGTTTTGCAATTAACGCTCCAAATATTACAATTAGTATTCTTACTACTTGTTCAATTACTTGAGCAAATGATGTTGGGCTTATAAATTTGTGTCCTTGCATATAACCTCTTAATACACTTAAGAATGGTATTATAAGTAAACATGGCGCTATTGCTTTTATAACAAGAGAAACTTCTTTTATTGTGTGTCCTCCTGTTACGTCAGATAAAATAAATTTTGCAAGTAAACTAGATCCTAAAAATACGATAATAAATGCTATAAATGATAGAGCAAATATCATTTTTTTTCCTATTTTGTATGCTCTTTCTTTTGCATCATACATATTTAATGTTAAGTATTCGCTTATGATCATACTCATCGCAATTGGAACACCTGCTGTACTTATATTTAAAAATAAATTATAAATACTATATGCGTAACTGTAAAGTGTTCCACCAGATTCACCTATTATTGCATAAAAGGGAACTACATAAATTGCCCCTATTACTTTTATAAATATCATTGATATTGATGCAATTAGTGTTCCTTGAATAAATGTATTTTTCTTTAATCCCTTTTTTTTCATAGTTTTATATTTTTCATCTCATCTCCCAATATTTTTTCTATTGTTGCAAGATGTCCTTCATGTTCATCATTAAATAGATAATATTGTACAAGACCATAACTTGGATATTCATTTCCTTCCATTATAACAGGCCCATTATCAGTAATTGCAATATCCCATCCTACATATCTTACTTCTGGTACTACAAGTGCTGCTTCAAGTGCCATTTCATATGCTTCTTTTACAAATGGGACTTTAACAGTATCAAATTTTATTTTTGCAATTGGATGTTCTTCGTAAACGTTTGCTATATCATCTACTACTCTACTTGTAATTTTACCATCTTCTCCAAGTCTCATGTATGCATCTGAGCATCCTATAGCTATTGCATCATCTAAATTAATTCTCATTGCATTTGCGATAATATGTGCTTTACCATCTTTTACAAGTGTTACAATTCTAAATGAATTCACTGCATATGGATTTAGTTTATTAAGTTCTTTGTGTTGAACTATTTCTTCTTCAATAAGATTTAATTTCTTTTTCTTAAGTGATTTATATAATTTTTCAATATCTTCAATATCTTTTACTTTTATTTTTTCAATTCCATGACCACCAAAATTAACAGGAGGTTTTGCAAATACATGTTTTTTTCCTTTTAAAAATGATTTAAATTCATCTAATGTTGTTGTTCTTAAATCGATAAAGTCTCTTTTTAAGAAGTTTTTAAATATTTTATTAAAGACTAGTTTATCACTCATACATGAAATATATTGTTCTTTGTTTAAATATTTTAATAATTTGTAATAAGATTTTGTTGTAAGAAATGTTTTCTTTTGTTTAGCTGTTAGATTTATATAGTCTCCTTTTAGATAATCGGTATAACCAATTCCATATCTTAGGAAATTATAAATCATATCAAGTTTAACATATGTTTTACTTTTATTATTTCTTTGTCCGATTTCGCTTGCTAGTTTATTTAATTTTTCTGTATCGATAGCTTTTACTTTTGCTATCATCATTTTACTTACACCCATTTGTTAGGCCTCCTTATAGAAATTTTCTTCGTGTACAATTTTGTTGTTTTTTTTATAAACTCTTGGTAATGTTTTTCCTAAATTTACTAGAGTATTATGAAATGTTGTATTTGATGAAGATGCTATATTATAAATAGTTAAACCATCTCCTACTATTGTAACTTCATCTGTTAATTTAACAGTCGAGTCTACTTCTATATTCATCATACACATTGATATTTCACCAACAACATTATATTTTTTGTTATTAATTGATACTTGTCTTCCTTCATGATTTGTTCCTATTCCATCATCATATCCAATTGGAATAGTTGCTATATATGTATCATGTGGTGCTGTATAAAGTATCCCATATCCTACTTTATCACCTTTTTTTAGTTTTTTTATTTGCATAATATTAGTTTTTAATTCAAAACATTTTTTTAATTCTATTTTATTATCATATATACATTCACTAATATTATTCTTTTTAATTAAATATTTATTCCTTGCTTTTTTTAGCATGTTTTTTGGACTATTATTCATTGATTTAAGTGATATATCGTATCCATAAAGTATAGTTCCAATTCTTATAGCATTACAAAATTCAATCTTTGGATGTGATAAACTTATAAAACTACTACTCATATGAATAATTGGAATTTCTTTTAAATCTATATCTTTTGTAATATTTTTAAATTCTTTAATTTGATTATCATAAAATTTATCTGTTACTCCAGGTGTTGCAAAGTGTGTATAAAGTCCTTCTAGTTTAATATTTTTGTTCTTTTTAATTAATTCTACTATTTGATTTAATTCTTTTTTTGTAGATACTCCTATTCTATGCATACCTGTATCTATTTTTATATGTATTATTACTTCTTTTTTTAATTTAGAAATTTGTTCGATATAATCATAATCATGTATAGTAAGTGTAATATTATTGTTAATTGCTACCTCAATGCAATCTAAATCTATTATTTCAGTGCAAAGTACTGGTATTTTTTTATTGTATCTTCTTATTTGCATTGCTTCTTCTAATGAGGAAACTGCAAAATAATTAATACCAGATTTTATCATTTCATTTATTACATACATTCCATGCCCATAAGCATTTGCTTTTACCATGGCTATGTGGTATTGATATTCACTAAATTTTTCTACTATATTTTTTACATTATAACTAATATTATCTAAATTAACTTCAATTCTCGTTTTTCTATACATAATATCACCATGTTAATTGTATCAAGTTTACACGTATTTGTCCAATTTTCAAATAAAAAACATGTATAGTACATGTTTAATTTATTTTAATCTTAAAATCGATTGTTTTTCTTCTTCAATTTCATTTTCTAATTTATTGATATATTCTTCAAATTCTTTAGTTAATACAGATATTTTTAATACTTCCTCATCACATTTTCTACCATTATTATTTCCTATTAATAAAAGTTCATCTTTAATACTTTGTAAACGATTTCTTAAAGCAGTAATTTGAGATATTTTTTTATTGATTTCTTTTAATTGTTCTGAATTATTTTCTTCCAATTTGATTTCAATTATCATTTTTTGTATTTCAATACTAGATATCCCTATTTCACTTGCAATAAATGTTAATGATGACATATCTAATTTTTCTAATTCTCTTAATAATAAATATTCTGGTATTTTAATTTTAATATCAAATTGAATTGGTTTTTGATTTGTCCCTATATAATCAAATTCATCATATGATATTTGTTCTTCTTTTTCATATAAAAAAGTATCGCCATAATAATATTTAACAGAATAATCAATAGCATAGCGATTCATCCAATCACATCCAAAGCTCTCTCCTATCACGTATTCGCTATGGAAATCATTCATATAATTAAAATTATCTAATATGTGATTTTTTAAATTATTTTCTTCAATATATTTCAGTAATTTAATTGCAAATTGTTTGTTTATTTCATTTTTCATATTCATTTTATTTTCCTTTATTTTAAACTCAATGATAAATTTTGTTCAAATTGAATTTCATCTTCTAAATTTGAAATATATTTTTCTACATCTTCTGATAATTCGCCTAACATCGCAAATTCTTTTTCACATTCTCTTCCCATAGATGCTTCGATCATAGAAAGACCTTCTTTAATGTTTTGCATATATTGTCTTAATAAATTTATTTGATTTACTCTTCTATTCATTTCATTAATTCTTTCTTCGTTTCTTTTATCATATTGTGCTTCATCTACCATTTTAGACATATCACTGCTTGTCAAACCTAGTTTACTTCCTATATACAACAATGCTGAAAAATTCATTTGTTGAAGTGTTAATAATAGCATAGGTTTAATTATTTTTTGTTTAGAATTAAAGTTAACTGGCTTATCTAATTCGTTTAAATAATCATGTTCATCATATGATAGATGCTCAGGTTTTTTTGATAATAATACATCATCAAAGTAGTAATTTACCAAATATTCTATTCTATAACATTTTAACCATGGAACAGAATAGCTTCTTGCAAAAGCTTCTTTACTAACTAATTCGTTTTTAATATATAAATGTTCTATTACATAATCTTGTAGATTATTTGCTAAAATATAATCCATTAATTTTGATGCAAACTGTTTGCTATTTTCTGTGTCACTTATAATACTATTTGTTTTTTTATCAATTATTTTCATTTTATCCCCCTCTTATTTGCTGTGTATTATACCACAAATCCAACGAAATGTCAAGTTTCGTTTACTTTGCATTTTATTTTGCTGTTAAATTTCAAATAAATAAAACATGTATAGTACATGTTTTATTTATTTTAATATTTATTTTAATATTAATTTTGGTATTTGATTTAAATTACCATGTTGTCTATTTGAATTTATTCCTGATACTATTTTATTTACTTTTTTCATTAATAATTGTAATTCGTTATATGGTAATCTTTTAATTAATGCTAATAATTCATTTTTTGTTAGAGGAAACGCATCTTCACTTAATGGACGTTTTCCTGTAGCATATGTATAATCTGCTTCATCATATTCAAGTTTCAATTCTTCAACATGTAGTATATTGCTTTCATTTGGATCGTTATCACATAATAAATAATGCTTTCTATAAGTTAATTCGACTTCATGAAGATTTGTCCATTCTTCTGCTTTTTTACTTTTCCTTAACTTTCTTTTTCTTTCTGGTTTATTTATATAACACATATTATTTAATACTATTGTTGTTAATCCGTTATTTTCCAAATAACTTATTATTTCTTCTGATAATTGATATCTTCTAATTTCTTGAATAGATTTTGCTTTTAAAATTATATTTACTAATTGGTCTTCTGGTATTTTAAGTAATAATTGTTTGATTTGATATTCAGTTGGTTTCATTATTTCGCCTGTTAATACTGGTGATTTATCTGGTAATAATACAAAATTCCATTCATCATAGTCATAGTTTTTTCTTTCTTTAAATAGTACTGTTCTTCCCATATAATATGTTTCATCATAATCTAAATCAATTCTATCAAATCCTCCGTGATATCCACTTGGACCTTTTATTTTTTTATTTACAATGTTGTTTTTATAATAAATCTCTTCTCTTAGAATTTCTATTAATCCTTCTTTTTCTAATTGTTCTACTATTCTTTTTCTTTTTTCCATATTATCACCTATTTTAATTTTAGTGTTGGAGTTTCATCTAATTCTTTTGACTCTTCTTTAAGAGTGTTCAAATATTCTTTTGCTTTTTTTGTTATTGAACTTACATTTTGTATATCACTTCTTGTTAATTGAGAACCCATTATATGTACCATTGTACCAAGTGCTATTTGCATATCAACAATACTTTTTAAAAGTTCTGCTATTTCTTTTTCTTTTTTTATTTTTTCTTTTGATTGATTATTAGTTTCTTTTGTTTGATTAAGTAATCTTTGTATTTCTTGTTCTTCTATATTTAAAGATCTCATTAATAATTCAATTTTTTCTTTTGGCAATTTTTTTAATAATTCTACTAATCCTCTTTTTGTGAATGGTTTTTTTGTATACGTTTGTATTGGTGATGTACTTATTGTTCCTATATAATCCCATTCATCATATATTGTGCTTAATTCTTCTTTAAAAAATTCTCGTCCGTTTAAATAGTATTTAGTAGTATAAAACAATTCTACTCTTTCTAACCAGTCTGCTGATGCACTTTTTCCTAGGACTTTTCTGAAATTACTAAAATGCATATAATACATTTTTTTTGATAAATTCTCAATTAAATTATTTTCTTCTAAATAGCTTATTATATTTTCTATATTCATAATTTCTCCTTATTATTTTAATTTTAATGAACTTGGTTTTTCATATTCTTTTTCAATTATCTCTTGATTTAATTTTGATAAGTGAGCTGTTGCTTTTTTTATAATTCTATCTACATTTTGCATATCAGCTTTTGTTATCTCGTCACCCATTACTGAAATTATTGTTAAAAGACCTACTTGTATATCGTTAATACTTTTTGTTATAACTTGTATATCACTTTTATTTTTTTCAACATTTGCCGCTTTATCTTCATTTATATCTACAAATGCTCCAATTATTTTTTCTAAAGTACTTTTTGGTAAATTTAGTTTTCTTAATAATATCATTAGTTTATTTTCTGGTAATGTTCTTATTAAGTGTTTAAGTTCTATCATATTAATTTTCTTTTCTGTATAACATTCAATTGGTGATTTTTCTTTTGCTTGCAAATAATGATATTCATCAAACATTATGTGATTATCTTCTTCTTTAAAGAAATCATATCCATCTATATAATATATTGTATTATAATGCAAATCAATTTTTTCTAAATAATCCAAATATAAACTTTTTCCTACTACTTTTCTATATCTTGGAAAGTTTATATAATGTATTTGTCTTTGTAATACTACTAATAAATTATTTTCTTCTAAATATTCTATTAATTTTTCTCTATCCATATTTATTCCCTCTTTTTAAATTGTTTTATATTATATAACAAATGTTCGTTTTTGTCAATTTTACATATAAAAAGCATACGAAAGTATGCTTATATTTCTATGATATCACTAATTTTATTTGGGTATGACATATGTATTTTTATATCATCTATAATACTAGTTCTATTAACTTCATATGCTTTTTCTGGTAAGTTGTCGTGTTCACTTATATGAATTAGAACTATATCTGTTGTATTATTTCCAATTAATTTATTTAAATACATTGCACAATCTTCATTTGAAAGGTGGCCTTCATCTCCAATATTTCTTAATTTAGTTAGTTCATCTTTTGTACCATTCATTTCCATAAATACGTCATGATTACTTTCAAATACATATACTGTTTTATTTTTCATATATTTATGGAATTTAAAGTGTATCATTCCTGTATCTGCCATATAACAAACAGATTTATCATTGTATTCAAATACAAATCCATAACCACTTTTATCGTGTGAAATTGGTATTTTTGTGAATTTTAATCCTTCAATTTCATCTAGTTCATCTAAAAACTCGTAATTTTTAATCAGTTCTTTTTTACTATATTCTTCATATGTAGAGGAACCAATATATATTTTTGTATTATAGACTCTATTAAATGAGTGAATACTTCTTACGTGATCTGAGTGTGCATGAGTAACAATGATAAAGTTTAATTCATCAGGTGATACTCCGATTTCATATAATTTTTCTTTTATATCATTAAATCCAAGGCCTGCATCTATTAGAAATTTTACGTTATTTAGTTCAATATATGTTGAATTTCCTTTTGAACTACTTGATAGTACTACTATTTTCATGATTACACCTCGAAATCAAATAATGATAGTTGAGAACTTTCTGGCATTCCTTTGAATACTCCTAAATTTCTCATTTTGTCAATTAATGTTTGCGATACTTTACATCTATTTTGGAAATCTTCTACACTTATAAATGGATGTTTTTGTGCTTCAGATTCTATATTTTTTGCAACTGTTTCTCCTAGTCCATCTATTGTTATAAATGGTGGGATTAATGTATGATCGTCTTCTACTCCAAAAGTTAATCCTTTTGATTTATATAAATCAAAATTAGTTATTTTTAATCCACGAGCTGACATTTCAAGTGCAACTTTTAGGCATTCTGATATTCCTGCTTCTTTATTTGATGCTTCGAATCCTTTATTGTTAATTTCAATTATTCTGTCTTTTATTGCATCATATCCTTTTATCATTGCTTCTATATCAAAGTCTGTTGCTTTTGTTGAGAACCATGATGCATAGAAATATTGTGGTAAATGTACTTTATACCATGCAATTCTAAATGCACTTGTTACATATGCTGCTGCATGTGCTTTTGGGAACATGTATTTAATTTTTCTGCATGATTCAATGTACCAATCTTCTATTCCATATTCTTCCATTGTAGCAGCATGTTCTGCCCAAGCTGCTGGCTCTTTTGATGCTTTTCCTTTACGTACGAATTCCATTATTTTAAATGCTTTGATTGGTGGCAATCCTTTATACATTAAATATACCATTATATCATCTCTACACCCGATTACTTCTTTGAAAGGTACTTTTATGTTTCCATCTTCATCTGGTGTACATAAGTCTCTTGCATTTCCAAGCCATACGTCAGTTCCGTGAGATAGACCTGATATTTTTACAAGTTCTGCAAATGTTGTTGGTTTAGTTTCATTAACCATACTTATTGTGAAGTTTGTTCCGAATTCTGGAATTCCTAGTGTACCTGTTGGGCACATTATTTGTTCGTTTGTTACTCCTAGAACATCTGTGCTTGAGAATATACTCATTGTATCTTTATCATCTAGTGGTACATCTAATACGTTTGTTCCACTTAAATCTTGTATTAATCTTAATTGTGTTGGGTCTGAGTGGCCTAATATATCTAGTTTTAATAAATCTTCTTCAATTGAGTGATAATCAAAGTGTGTTGTTCTCCATGGTGATGTTGCATCATCTGCTGGGAATTGGAATGGGGTAAATTCTGAAACATCCATATAGTCTGGTACAACAACGATTCCTCCTGGGTGTTGTCCTGTTGTTCTTTTTACGCCTGTACATCCTGCAGCAAGTCTTTCAATTTCGCAAGAACGTTTATCAAATATTCCTTTGTCTTCGAAATAGCCTCGTACAAATCCATATGCTGTTTTTTCTGCTACTGTACCTATTGTTCCTGCTCTATAAACATTATCTACTCCGAATAATACTTTTGTATATTCGTGTGCGCTTGCTTGGTTTAAGTCTGAGAAATTAAGGTCTATATCTGGTACTTTGTCTGCATTAAATCCTAAGAATGTTGCGAATGGCATGTCTTGTCCATCTTTTTTCATTTTTATTTTGCAGTTTGGACATTCTTTATCCGGTAAATCAAATCCACTTGAATAAGTTGCTCCTAGAGAAGATCCGTTTTCATCTTCAAATTCACTATGTCTGCATTCAGTACATCTATAGTGAGCTGGAAGTGGATTTACTTCTGTAATACCCATTAGTGTTGCTACGAAACTACTTCCTACAGAACCTCTTGATCCTACTATGAATCCATCATCGTTTGAGTGTTTAACTAATCTTTGCGCGATTAAGTATATTGGGTCAAATCCTCCTCCAATGATACCTCCAAGTGTTTTTTTAACTTTTTTAGAAATAGATTTTTCATCCATTTCTCCGTCTTCTTCTTTCCAGTTCTTTTTAACATATTCACTTAATAATTCTTTTACTTTATCAAATCCTTCTAATATTGTTGAGTGAAGATTTTTAAATGTTTCATTTACTAAGTCTTCTTCTGTTATATTTGGATTTTCTTCTTTTAGTTTTTCATTCCAATATTTATATACAGCATCTCCGTATAATTCTTTTGCAATACGTTCTTCTATATTTTGTGGAAGTACGTCTCCATACATAGAGGACGCTTTTTCATAAACTAAGTCTGTAACTACTCTTGGACAATCTAGGTAACTTTGTCCATCATCACTTCTAACTCTTGGTGAGAATGGTACTCCGTGAGTATCTATAATTACTTCTATTTCTTCTACCATATCAGCAACTTTATTTGTGTTTGTTACAACTATTTCATATGCTTTCTCTTTTCCTAGGAAGTCAAAGTCTTCTAACATTTCATTTGTTGTTCTAAAGTGTTGAGATGGTATTGATGTTATGTTATTTTTAGCAAGTGGATGTCTTCCTCCACCTGGTACTTTTTGATTAACAATTATTTCTCTATATATTTTGTCGTCTCTTGTAAAGTGATGAACGTCTCCCGTTGCAACAATTATTTTTCCTGCATCTTCTGTTGCTTCGACAATTTTCTTTATATGATTTTTAAGTTCAAAAATGTTTGCAAAATCACCAGTTTGAAGTAAATGATCATATACTTCTGGCGGTTGAACTTCTACATAATCATAGAAATTTATTATATTTGTTAATTCTTCTCCATCTTTACTTCTTGCTTCTATAAATACTTCTGATTCATAACATCCACTTCCTATAATCAATCCTTCTCTTAATTCGTTTAATTTACTTCTTAAGATACGTGGTGTTTTATATAAATAAGTTGTATTTGCAAGTGATATTATTTTAAATAAATTTTTAAGTCCTTCTCTATTTAATGCGATTGCATTAAAGTGATAAGTTCTTCCGAATTTATGTATTTCATCTTTTGAAATTAGTCTTTCTAAGTCAGATATTTTTTCATAGTTTTGTTGAATTAATTTATTCATCATTTTATGAAAAACTAATGCTGTTCCTTCTGCATCGTAGTCTGCTCTATGGTGAGCATCTTCATCGAATGGAACATTATATCTTTTAACAAGTGCTGAAAGACTATGACGTGCAAAACCTTGATCTAATGCACGCGATAATTCTAATGTATCAATTACTGTATTTGTAAATTCTCCAAGATCATATTTTTTCATTGCCATTTCAATAAAACTGATGTCAAATTTTGCATTATGTGCTACCATTGGTGCATTTCCTACCCAGTCTAGGAATTTTTTTGTTACTGTTTTTTCATCTTCTGCTGATGATAACATTTCGTCTGTTATTTGAGTTAGTTCAACAATTTTATCTGGTAACTTTCTTCCTGGATTTATAAATTCATCAAATCTATCAGTAATCATTCCATCTTTGATTTTAACAGCTCCGATTTCAATCATTTGATCTCCGTTTGCTGCATTAAACCCTGTAGTTTCTGTATCGTATACTACAAATTCAGTTCCTTCAAGTTTCGTTTCATCTGGTCTTACAACTATTCTAATTGTGTCATCAACTAATGTTAATTCTGTTCCAAATAATCCTTTAAATTTCTTTTCTGGATCTTCTTGTTTTTTATTATATCCTTTTATTAAACTATAACAAATTGGAAATGCTTGACATCCGTTATGATCGGTTATTGCTACAGCTTTATACCCCATATCTATTGTTCTACTTATTAATTCACATGTATGTTTTCCTAAATCAAGTTTAGTAAGTCCATCCATTTGACTCATCATAGTATGTGCATGTAATTCTACTCTCTTAACTGGTGCATCATCTACAACTTTTTCTACTTTTTTCTCATAGCTTTCTACATCATTAATGCTAAATTCATAGTCATTACTTCTTGTATTAAATGAAACGCTACCTTTCATCTTATACCATTTACCTGGTTTTATTTCTGATAGTAATTTATTATATTCACCTTCATCTTTCGTAAACATTTTTCCTATCATACTATCTGTGTAATCAGTTAATTTTAATGTTATAATGAACCATCCACTTTGTGTCGTATTTGAGTCTACTCCGAATACTTCTGCAAGTATTGCAACATTTCTTTGATCTGTTGTTAGGTTTTTAATATCACTTAAGTCACCAAGGACGCTCTTTCCTTTTATTACTTTACTTGTTTGTTTATTTATTTTGACTTCTTGGATATGTTCTATTTCTTCAATGAATTTTTTTCTTTCTTCTTCATTTATTGTTACGCTTACTTCTGTATTATCAAATCCCATATCTGACATAAACTCAATAATTTTATCGCTTATTTCTTCTATTTTATTTTTTTCTGCTGTGTTTAATACATCAAAATGAATTTTACTTCCTTCTATTTTTATTTTGTCTTTGTCTATGCAATTTAACATAGGTGATTTTTTTATTGTTATATCAAAGTAATAGTTAAAGTAATCATTAAAATACAATGTATTATTTTTTACAATAAATTTAAATTTTACAGAATCTGCTCCTTTTAATGTGCTTACTTTTTGAAATAATTCTTTAAATACATCTAATGGTATTAAATTATCTATTTCTATTACAAGTGTCATTCTATTTATTTTTTTAAGCAAAAGAACTTCTTTTACAGAAGCATTTTTAAAATATAAATAATAATCTTTATTAAAGTTTACTGTATTAAATAGTCTTTCTAATTTAGCATCTATCACTTCTTTACCTCACTTAAAAATATTATACATATTTTATTTTAGTTTGTCATTCATTTTGTCGTAAAGTTTATATAAATTTTGAACTGAATTTTCTAAAAAATAGTAGTGTATTATATAAAAAATATTTAATATCATTAATATTACTGTAATTAATAGAAATTTAATATTTTGAAGAGTTAATATTACAAATATAAGTAAAATTAAAATACAGAATAACATTATAAACATATGAACAATTCTTTCATGTGAAAAGAAAGTAATTTTATCTTTAAGTTCTTCTAAATCTTTTTTATTTATTTCTTTTTTTAATTTATTTTCTGTTTCTTTAATATAGTTTTGTATGTACTTTTTCATTTTATCACCTATTTTATTATATCAAAAAAAGATATCTTTCGATATCTTAGTTTTTCTTATCTTTCATTTGTGGGAATAAAACTACATCTCTAATTGATGGCATATCATAGATTATCATCATTAATCTATCAATACCGAATCCAAGACCACTTATTGGAGGCATACCTTGTTCCATAGCTCCAAGAAATTGTTCATCAAGTTCCATAGTTTCATCGTCACCTTGTTCTTTGGCTTTAAGTTGATCTTCAAAATTTTCTCTTTGAATTTTTGGATCCACAAGTTCTGAATATGCTTTACAAAGTTCTGTTCCTGCTGCTAATACTTGGAATACATCAATAATTCTATTATCCTTATCATTACGTCTAGCTAGTGGAATTAAAACTGCTGGGTAATTATAAATAATAGTTGGTTCTACTATATGAGCACGAATTGTTTTTTTGTATGTAAAATCAATTATTTGACTTAGTGATTTATAATCTTCTAAATCTTCATATGTAAATATACCTTTTTCTACTATTTTATCTTTTAATTCTTGTGGTTCAGTTATACTTAGGAAATCAAATCCTAATATTTCTGTTAATTTTTCTACATAGTTTATTCTATTCCAATTTTCTTTACCAAAATCTAGTGTTGTCCCTTGATAAGTTACTACTGGTGAACCTGTTAATTCAATTAATAAATTTTTAATAAATCCTGTATAGAATTTAATGTTATCTTCGAAATTCCAGTATGAAGCATACCATTCTACTTGAGTGAATTCTTGTAAGTGTTCTGTATCCATTCCTTCATTTCTAAAACATTTTGCTACTTCATATACTTTATCAAATCCTGCAGCTATACATTGTTTTAAATATGTTTCTGGCGCAATTCTTAAATTACAATCCATATCAAGTGCGTTATGATGAGTATAAAATGGTTTAGCACTTGCTCCGCATACAGCGTTTTGTAAAATTGGAGTTTCTACTTGTAAGAATCCATTTTCTCCTAAATATCTATGAATAAATGAGTATAATTTACTTCTTCCTAAGAATACGCGTCTTGAGTCTTCATTCATTATTAAGTCTACATATCTTTGTCTATATTTTGCTTCAATATCTGTAAGTCCATGGAATTTTTCAGGTAGTGGTTTTAATGCTTTACCTAAAAATTCAAAACTTTCTACTCTTAATGTTTTTTCTCCTGTTTGTGTTGTAAATATTTCTCCAGTTGCTCCTATGAAATCTCCTACGTCTATTTGTTTTTTGAAGAATTCGTATTTATCTTCTCCTACAATATCTACTTTAATTTCAAGTTGCATATTTCCTTCAAGATCACGAATTTTTACGAAGCTAAGTTTACCCATTTTTCTCATGAAACCTATTCTTCCAGCAATACTTACATTTTTAGTTCCATCTTCTAATTCTTTTGCTTCATGTAGTCTATGTGTTCTTTCAAATCTTTCTGGATATGGATTACATACTTCGCTTATTGCTTCTAATTTATTTCTTCTTACTATTTCTTGTTCACTTAATTCGTTCATTTTTTCACTTCCTTTTTTATTATATTTAATCTTTTAATTAGATAGATTATAAATTCATCTAAATACATGTATTCTTTGTCTCTGAATTTTTCATATATTTTTATTATTTTTTCAAATATTGTTGTATTTTCATCATCAATTAAAATACTCAATTGATCTTTTGCTATGTAAAATTTTAAATCATTACATTTTACAAATTCATCAAATGTGTTATATGGATAGAAAGCATAACTACTTTTATTCATTTGGTTTATTATGCTTTCTAATGTTCCTTCACTTATTGAAAATATTTTTGAATCTTCAAGTATTTCATATATTAAATTAAATGCTAATTCTTTTGAATCTATATTTTGTTTTAATCTATCTATTTTTGATATTATGTTATGTATTTTTAAATCTAATGTATCTAAAAATTGATAACTCATTCCACTTATAATATCATCTTCTGTTAATGTATTGATGCTTAGTTGATAATTTCTATTCATAATTTCTTGTGATTTGTTTGTTAGAACTATGTAATTATCTTTTAGCGTTAAATCTTCTACATATTTTAACTGCATCATACACCATTAGTCTCTTATTTTAATATGTGTTTCTCTTAGTTGATGTTCAAACACTTCGTTTGGACATCCCATTAATGCATCACTACCATTTGCTGCTAGTGGGAATGCTACCATTTCTCTTATGTTTTCTTCATCTTTTAATGTCATTAAAATTCTATCAATTCCAGGAGCCATTCCTGCATGTGGTGGAGCTCCATATTGGAATGCTTGATATAATGATGGGAATTTACTTTCTACTACGCTTTCATCGTATCCAGCTATTGCAAATGCTTTTTTAAGTAATACTGGATTATAATTTCTTTCTCCACCTGATGCCATTTCTAAACCATTACATACAAAGTCATATTGACATGCTAGTACTTCGTCTGTTTTTTTATTTTCTAGTGCTTCTATTCCACCATTTGGCATACTAAATGGATTGTGTGTGAAGTCATATTTGTTTTCTTCTTCATTCCATTCATACATTGGGAAATCAACAATAATACAGAATTCATATTTTGATTTATCTACTAAATCTAATTCATTTGCTATTTTTAATCTTAAGTTACCGCAAATTTTTGAGAATTTTTCTCCTTTTGTACCACATATTATAAATAATACGTTATTTTCTTCTAAATTGAATCTTTCTGTTAAGTTTGCTTTTTCTTCGTCGCTTAATAATTTTGCAAATGATCCTACTAATTCTTTATTCTCATTAATTTTTACAAATCCTAAAGCAGAAGCTCCAAGTGATTTGTATTCTTCATCAAGTTTTTTATACCATGAATTTGATTTATCACATGAATCAACTTTAAAGCATTTTACTTCTTTATCTTTGAATACAGGTGTTTCATTTTTAGAAAGTAATTCTGTAATATTTTCTATTTCAAATTTAATTCTTAAATCTGGTTTATCTGAACCATATTTTTCCATAGATTCCCTATATGGTATTCTTCTAAATGGTACTTCTGATACTTCTTTAGTACCGAATTTTTTGAATATTTCATAATATACTTTTTGTCCTACTTCAAATACGTCTTCTTGAGTTGCAAATGACATTTCCATATCAAGTTGATAGAAGTCTCCATATAATCTGTCACTTCTTGCATCCTCATCTCTAAAACATGGTGCTATTTGGAAATATTTATTAAATCCACTACACATAAGTAATTGTTTAAAGATTTGTGGTGCTTGTGGTAAAGCATAGAATCTTCCTTTGAATTTTCTTGATGGAATAATGAAATCTCTTGCTCCTTCTGGACTTGATGCAGTTAAGATTGGAGTTTGAATTTCAGTGAAATCCATTCCTTTCATAATTTCTCTTATATAATCAATAACTTGTGTTCTAAATAAGATATTGTCATGTACTTCTTTATTTCTTAAATCTAGATATCTATATTTAAGTCTAGTTTCTTCTGTAGATGCTTTAGAATTTTTTACTTCAAATGGAAGCGTTTTAAATACATCTCCTAAAACTTCTAATGATTTAATATGAACTTCTACTTCTCCAGTTTTCATATTTTTGTTAATCATATCTTCTGTTCTTAATTCAACAGTTCCTGTTACAGTTGCAGTTGACTCACGGTTTAATGATGAGTATTTTTCTACATCATTTGAAATTAATTGTACTACTCCTTTTTCATCTCTTAGTGTTATAAAAACTAAACTTCCAAGGTTTCTTACGTTTTCAATCCATCCAGCTAGTCTTATTTCTTTTCCAACATATTCTTTTGTTACTTCTCCACAGTATATGTCTCTGTATTTGTTTGCCATTTTTACATCCCTTTCTAAATAAAAAAAGATCTATTCGTAAGAGCGTGTTTGTACGCTGTGCCATCTTACTTCATAGATCTTTATAATTCTATCTTTACTCTTTAACGCAGAAGTGCGATTAAGCTCTAAGGTTTGTCACTTTTCTTTTTTCGAAATATTACTAATCACTAATTTCCACCAACCATTAGTTCTCTATGCAGTTAAGTAATTTTCTACTTTCCTCTTCATTGCTTACGAGTAGATTATATTATTTTATTTGATTTTTGTCAATGAGATACAAATAAAAAGACGAATTATGAACTGCACCCCTTAGAGTAGACACAATAAAAAAAGACAGTTCGAATTAAAAGTGATAAAATATGCTTCCGAAAGGAGGTGTATTTTTAATGACAAAAAAAGGATTAAATCATAATAAATGGGATAATAATATAGTGACAATAATAAAACAAGAATTAGAAAATGGGCATTCTGTACGTGAACTTGCTAGAAAATATAATTTGCCAAGAGGTACCGTTTCTAATTGGCAACAAAAACAAAGATACCCTGAAAAATATCAAAGAAAAGAAAAATTACCTAAACCTGTAACCTTAGAAGATTATAAAGAAAGATATGAAATATTAAAAAAATACCAGGCCTTCCTCA
>JAFUNE010000016.1 GCA_017473105.1 Bacilli bacterium
ACATGAAATCAAATTTATCGTAGATGGAAAAGTAGTAAAAACTGAATATCTATCAGATAATGAAATGCCAACAGCACCATCTATGGATGAATATGATACAGAAGACGATGAAAGAGTATTTGCTAACTGGAAACCTGAAGTTGTAGCTGCAACAGCTGATGCTGAATACGTAGCACAATTTAAGGATGATGTAAATAACGATGGAACTGCAGATGAAGATCAATTCCTAATCGAATTTTATAGTAAAGATGAATTTGTATCATCAAATTATTATAATGAAGGACAAACAGTCGTTGCTCCAACATTAACAGATACTAAAGAAGATGGTGAAACTCATACAGGATGGACACCAGAATTTAATCCAACTGCAACAGCATCAGTAAGATATGATGCAGTTTGGGAAACTGATACTGACAACGATAATGTAGCAGATGAAGATGAATTTACAATTGAATTTATCGTAGATGGACAAGTTGTTGATACACAATATTTAATTAAAGATGAAATGCCAGTATCTCCAAATATGGAACAATACGATACAAATAGTGATAGTAGAGTATTTGCAGAATGGAATCCGACTCTTGCACCAGCAACTGCTGATCAACAATATGAAGCTGTATTTACTGCTGATATCAATAATGATGGAATTGCTGATAGTGAACAAACATTATGGACAGTTAAGTTCTATGGAAATGATAATACAACAGTAATTAGTGAACAAATTGTAGTTGATGGAGAATCTGCAACAGCTCCAACTGCACCAACAAAAACAGGATATACATTTAAAAATTGGGATAAAGAGTATTCAAATGTAACAAATAATTTAGATGTTTACCCAGTATTTGCTGATGAAACAGCTCCAGAAGTAAGTTTAAGTTCTGAATTACAAACTGAAAATACTGAAGCTAAAGTAACAGTAAATGCAACAGATTTAGGATCAGGAGTTAAAACAATTAAATATGCTCTAGGTTCTAAAGAAGTTGCAGATTTTGCTGATGTAAATGCAATTGATTCTACTAATTTTGTAGTAAACGTTAATGGTGTATATACAGTATATGTAGAAGATAATGCAGGAAACGTAACATTAAAAGAAATTGAAATTACTGGAATAGAATTAGCTCCAAGTGATGAAGGAAAAACAGAATTCAAAGATGAATATGTTACAATTACAATGAGCAAATTAGAAGGTTTATGGCTTCCATTAATTGGAACAATTAAAGACTATAACTTAGACTTCACACTTACTGCTGATCCAGAAACAGGTGCTAAAATTAAAGAAGTAAGATATCATCAAGGTGATTTCATGAATTGGAATAATAACTATGTTAGTGAAAGTCACTTTGAATCAGGATGCTCAAGAGACAAAAAAGTATATGATGAAACAGACGGAGCTCCACTTGATAAAATTACAATTAATCTAACTACACCATACCCAGATAGATTTACTATTTACGTAGTATATGAACTAGATGGTGAAGAATACACTAGATTATATAAAGTAAGATTAGCACAATTCTTAAATCCATAATAAAATAGAGGATGAAAATCCTCTTTTTATTTGTTCTTTTAATTTATATATGATAAAATTATCTTGTTAGGATAGGTGAATTAATATGGCATATGCTAGATTTAAAGAGTTAACAAAATATTTTGATTTTAAAGAAGAAATAGAAATAGATAAATTACCAGAGTACACAAAAGAATATGTATCTTCTGGAGAAAAGATTTTACTTGGATATAAAACAGCAAGAGACCATGCTGTATTTACTGATAAAACTATGATTTTATTTGATAGAAATATAGCATGTACATACAAAAAGATTCATATTATTCCATACTCATCAATATCTACAAGTGCTATTTTATTTAAACCAGGAAAAGCAGAAATATTAATGTCTATGGATAGTGGATATCAAATGAGAATAGTATTTGTTAATATGAATCATGTAAAAAAAGAACATCTAAAAGAAATTTACAAAACTATGATGAAATATGCAGGAAAAGCGTTTTAGTATATGAATATAGTAATTAAATTAATAACAAGTTTACCTGTAATTTTAATAATTATGTATTTTATTCCAATACTAGGAATAATATTATCAATATTTAAAATAATAGCATTTAAAAATAAAAGATTATCTTTTTCAATTGCATTAACAATAATAGGTGTGCTACTATTTGTATTTGATAGATATGACTTACAAGAATATGTAACAATTGTAAATTTATTTGAATATGATATACTTAATTATTCAAAGTCACTAATAATATTAGGAGTTTGTTTAATTTTATCATCATACGTATTAACAACAATATCATCAAAACTACATAATGGTATATTTAAATATATAAATAAGTTAGAGCAAATGGATTATGAAATATCTAGTAATAATGATATGAAAATGAAAATAAAACAAGAAAAGCAAGAAATACTCATCATGTTAAATGTCCAAGTTGTGGTGCTGATAATTTAGTAAGTGATAAAATATCAAAATGTAAATATTGTAGAAAAAATTTAGTAAATAAAAAATATAAAGAGTGATATATAAATATCATTCTTTTTTTAGAAAAAAATTTCTAAAAATAAATATATATGTTATAATTAAAATGAAAGTAGTATACTAAACGACTACAAAATAAAAAAAGAAAGAGGTAATTATTATGGGATTTATTAAAGCGTTTACAGGTGCTTTAAGCACAACTTTTGCTGATCAATGGAAAGATTTTTATAAACCAGCAGAAGGAATTTCAGCTACAGCTGCAGTATTTCAAGCTGTTCCATATGGACAAAATAATGGAGTAGGAGAAAATACAAAAGGAAACGAAAATATAATTTCAAATGGTAGTAAAATTGTAGTTCCAGAAGGAACTGCATTAGTTACAATGCAAGATGGTGCTGTAACTGGTATGATTGCAGAACCAGGAGGATATATTTGGAATTCAGAAGATCCAAACTCACAATCAATGTTTGCAGGAGATGGAATTTTTGGACAAACAATTAAATCAACTTGGGAAAAATTTAAATTTGGTGGTCAACCTGGTTCAGAACAATTAGCATTCTATGTTAATTTAAAAGAAATTCCAAACAACAAATTTGGAACACAATCAGAGATTTATTGGGATGATGCATTCTTTGGTACTCAAGTAGGAGCTATCACAAGAGGTACATATACATTAAAAATTGTAGACCCATTATTATTTGTTAAAAACTTTGTACCAGCTAAATATTTACAAGCAGGTGCACCAGTATTTGATTTTGATGATATGAATAATGAAGCAGCTACACAATTATTTAATGAAGTAGTTGGAACATTATCAGCAGCATTTGCAAATTACACAAATGATCCATCAAAAGGAAATAGAATTTCAAAAATTCAAGCTGACCAAATCGGATTCGCTCAATCAATGGCAGCTGCAGTTGAAAGTGCTTACCAATGGAAAGCAACTCGTGGACTTGAAATTGTAAAAACTGCAATTTTAGCTATCGAGTACGATGAAGATACAAAAGCATTAATGAGTGATGTTAAGAAAGCAGATGCATTAAGTGGAGCTCGTGGAAATTCATTTATGCAACAAGCTGTTGCTCGTGGAGTACAATCAGCAGGTGAAAATGGTGGAGGAGCAGGTATGGCATTCATGGGAATGGGTGTAGGAGCTGCTAACGGAATGATGGGAGCTATGCAACAACAACCAACACCATCAACATATCAACCAGGATTTGCACAAGCACCTGTTCAAAATATTGCACCAGAAGCAGCTGCACCACAAAGTGATATGGCTAAAAAATTGTTAGAAATGAAACAATTATTAGATGCTGGAGCAATTACTCAAGAAGATTATGATGCTGTTAAAAAACAATTATTAGGATTATAATTTATTGTAAATTATAAATGAATGACACCTACTTTTAGTAGGTGTCAAATCATATTATTTAATAAAAATAAAATAGAATTGGATGTGATATATAATGAACAATGAAACAGAAAAAAAGGTTAAAAATACATCGAATGTTTCAAAATCAGAACCTGAAAAAGAACATGGACAAAACAAATGTCCAAAATGCGGTTCAACAGAAATTTCAAATATACCACAAACAGATAAATTAAGATGTAATTTTTGTAGACATGAATTTAAAATTGAAAAAGCAGAACAAAATGATGCGAAAAATTTAAAAGGAACTACGATTTCATCAGGAGCATCTGACATACAAGCAGATGCATCTAATATTATTACATTGAAATGTCAAAGTTGTGGAGCTGAAGTAGTAATTGATACAAATGATGCTTTGCAAGGAAAATGTCACTGGTGTAGAAATGTATTATCATTAAATTCACAAGTACCAAATGGAGCTGTACCAGATATGGTTTTACCATTCTTTATTTCAAAAGAAGATGCAAGAAAAGCAATCGAAGATTTTGTAAAAAGCAGAAGTTTTTTTGCAAATACAAAATTCAAGAAAGAATTTACTACTGAAAATATAAACGGAGTTTATTTTCCATATATGGTAGTAGATGTTAATGCGCACTGTGAATTAAAAGGAGAAGGTGAACACCTTTTAAAAGAATATAATCGTGGTTCAAGTGAACATCCAGATAAAAGATATGATGCGGATGCATACCATGTTGAAAGAACTTTTGATATAGCAATAGATGATTTGACTATAGAATCAAGTAAAGACAAACTAGATGTAACAAATGATAATAATACTAATAATGTTATAAATGCAATAATGCCATTTGATATTGTAAATTGTGTTAAATGGGATGCAAATTATTTAAAAGGATATACATCAGAAAAAAGAGATGCTAATGTAGCAGAAATTAAACCAATATTAGTAGAACAATCAAAAGATATTTCAAAATTTGCATGTAATGAATCACTTTCGTTTTACGATAGAGGTGTAAGATGGGATGAAGAGAAAATTGATATCAAAGGTGAGGATTGGAAGTCAGCACTTTTACCTGTATGGCTATATAGTTACATGGAAATAAAAAATAATAAAAAATTACTTCACTATGTAGCAGTAAATGCAAGAACTAAAGAAGTAATGGGAAGTGTACCACTTAATAAAACTAAATTATTATTTGTAAGTATATTAGTAGAGATTCTTTGTATATTTTTATATATTAATGTAGAAATAGATGGTTATGAAATAGTATTTTTATTACCAGGTTTATTGTTTTATTATATTATGTACTCAAGATACAGAAATAAAGAAGCAAGGCATGAATATGAAAATGAAACCAAAAAAGAAGTATCGAATATGACACAAGTGGATACACATATTGAAAAGAGAAAGGGTTTAAGAAATAGAGAAATAGTAGGATGCAATAATCGTAGCGTATTTGGAAAAGTTCCAAATAAGGTTGATGAATTATTGAAAAAAATACAATAGGTGGAGATATGAAAAAAATAGTGAAATTTTTACTTATAGTTATTACGCTGACATTATCATTAAATATAAAAGCTGTAGAATGTGATTATAGTCAGACTACTGGAACAAACATGTCATTTTTAACATTAAAGGAAGTAAAAGTTTATAAGTCAGTAAATTCTAATGATGTTCTTATGACAATACCTGAAGGTGTGGAATTAAATTCAAATAAAATAAGCGGATTATGTGAAAAAAATTATTATGAAATCGAATATAATAATAAAAAAGGTTGGATTTTAGTAGAAGTATCACATGATAGTAATTTTGCCACTAAAGAAACATATTTAGAAACAATGGGTGAAAAAAAATTAGCTTTACTAACACTAGATGATTTAAAAGTTTATAAAACATATAAATTAGAAAATAGTGTGGGAGTAATACCAAAGTATGATATATATGAGATAACATATTATACGATAGGAGATAATAAATCGCTAGCATATGTAAAATATAATAATATTGAAGGATGGATTAGTTTTAGTTCAAAAGAGGCAATATTAGAACATGATTGCCAAAAAAAATGTCCATTATATGATAGAGAAGTGCTAGAAAAGGAAATCACAGTTTTAAATAATGAAACAAAAGAGGAACAAAATTTACCATCAGGAACAGCAGTATATAAAATTGACAATGGAAAATATATCTATAATAAAGGATTATATACTATTGTTGAAAAAACAGTTGATGAAAAAATAGAACCACAAGAAAAATCAGATAGTCCAATTTTAACGATAGTATTAGTATCTGTTGCACTAATTATAGTTGTTGTAGCAGTAGTAGTAATAGCACTATTATCGAAAAAGAAAAAAAATAAAGAGGAGTAATCCTCTTTTTTAATTTAATAAAATTTTAACTGTTGAATTTAATTTAACGCGACTATTAACCTCAGGTTGAATATCAATTACTTTGTCTCCATCTCCAACATATTGAATATTTAAACCATTTAGTTCTTTCCTGATATCTTTTTTATTTTTACCTATAACATTAGGTATTGTAACATATGTTATGTCATCCCATTTATAAATCTTTGGAATACCACTATTACTTGGTTTTATATCATAAATTGAAATAATATTTTCAAAAACTTTTTTTGCAATAGGAGCAGATACGACACCACCATATTGAGTTACACCTTTTGGATTATCAAGTGCTATATAAACAACATATTCAGGATTTTCAGAATTAAGAAAACCAATAAAAGAAAGAATATAATTGTTAGTCATATATTTACCATCTTCTCCAACTTTTTGAGCAGTCCCAGTTTTACCACCAATTCTATAGTTTTCTATATAAGCATTTCTCCCAGAACCATTAGCAACAACACTTTCGAGTGCATATCTTACATGAGAACTTGTTTCACTCGTAATAATATTATCTCTTTTTAATTTTTTATCAATAATTTTATCATCAACTTGCATAACAATATAAGGTGTATAAAGATTACCATTATTTATTATTGCACTAACAGCAGAAACTTGTTGTATTGCAGTAACACTTATTCCCTGACCAAAAGCAGTGGTAGCAAGTTCTAAGTCCTTTACTTTATCTAAATTAAATAATATTCCAGTTGCTTCACCATTAAGATCTATACCTGTTTTTTTTCCAAAACCTAGTTCCTTAATGTATTTAAATAATTTTTCTTTTCCAAGTTTAAGACCAAGATTTACAAATCCTGGGTTACATGAGTTCTCTACAACTTGAATATATGTTTGAAAACCATGTCCTTTTCTTTTCCAACAGTGAAGAGTAGCGCCAGTTACTTTAACTGAACCACTATCATAAAAAGTATCTTCAAAAATATTTACCTTATTTTCATTAATAGCAGCAGCTAATGTAACAATTTTAAAAGTAGAACCAGGTTCATAATTTTGCCAAACAGCTAAATTTCTATTTATAATTTTTTCATCATAATTTTGATAATTACTAGGTTCAAAAGAAGGCAGAGAAGAAATACCAAGTATTTCACCAGAATCAACCTTCATAACAATTCCAATAGCACCATCAGCATTATATTTTTTATATGCATTTTTCAATTCATTTTCAAGAGAAAGTTGTATATCCAAATCTATTGTTAATTTGATATCTTTACCATCTTGTGGTTGTTCATATAATTCGGGAATTTCTAAATGATTTCCTTTGCCATCACTATAATATTTAATATTACCATCTTTACCAGTTAAAATATCATTATATTTAAGTTCAATACCACTTAACCCTTGATTATCTATTCCAGTGTAGCCAATAACATGAGATAGTAAATCATTATAAATGTAATTTCTTTTACTTTCTTTTAATAAATAAACACCGTCTATATTTAAGTCATTAATTTTATCTTTTATTTCGTCATTTAAATTTCTACCTTCTGGATGAACTCTTTCAAGAGATGTTTTTTTAGTAACATGTTTATACATTTCATCATAAGAAATATTTAGTAAATTTGACAATTTATTTGAAGTATCTTCTTTATTCTTAATTTGACTTGGTATTAAATATAAACCATATGTAGTTGTATTGTCTACAATAGTTCTTCCATTTCTATCTAATATTTTTCCACGATTTGATTTAATAATTAAATTTCTATTCCATAATTCATTGGCTAAATTATTAAGTTTATTGTATTGAAGAACTTGAATATAAAAAACTTTTAATATAATAAGAAAGAAAATTAATATTGATATATATAATACTGATTTGATTCTATTATTTTGTTTTGTTTGAAACATAATATCACCAATAAATTATATTAAAAAAAGATAGAAATTATTATTTCTATCTTAATTATGCGGTATTAAATTTGTTACATCAATAGGTGATTCACTAAGTTGTTGTTGAATTTGTTGTTGTGTTTGAACAGGCGCAACAGGTTGAGGTGCTATTGGTTGAACAGGTGCAGGTGCTTGAACAACTACAGGTTGAACTGGTTGTACAGGAGCTACACTTTGTACAGGTGCAGGCGCTTGAACAACAACTGGCTGAACAGGTTGAACACTTTGTACCGGAGCAACTTTTTGAACTGGAGCTGCAGTTGGAGCCGGAGTAGGATTTGGTGTTTGAACCGGTTGACTAACAGGTGCAGGATTTGGTGCTTCAGCTTTTTTAGGCATTGCACTTTCAACATCAAATGGCTTGAATTCTATACCTTGCTCATTTAAATCATTATGAATAGCTAAGTCATTTTCTAAATCAACTAGTTTTAATACTTCATCGAAAGATGTTTCACCCAAAGCAACTTTCTCAAGACCATCTTCAAGTAGGGTATGTGTACTACCTTTACCATAAACAAGTCTTCTCATCTCTTCTTTAGGAGCATTATTTGTAATAGCTGTTCTAACTTCATCACCAATTAATAAAACCTCAGCCAAACAAATTCTTCCTTTGAAACCTTTCATACAGTTTTCACAACCATCTTCGTTAGTATCATATATTTTTTCTATTCTTGTATGTAATACTTTTTCAAATAAGCTTTGTTCATAATCACTTGGAGCTCTTTCTTTTCTACAATGAGGACATAGTTTTTTAGCAAGTTTTTGAGAAATACAACCATTTAATGATGTACCAATCAAATATCTTTCAACTTCCATATCAGTAAGTCTTTCAATAGTGTTAAGTGCACTATTGGTGTGGATTGTAGATAAAACTTTGTGTCCAGTGATAGAAGCTCTAACTGCGATTTTAGCTGTTTCACTGTCACGAATCTCTCCGATCATAATTATATCAGGGTCTTGACGAAGAATACTTCTAAGAACAGCAGCGAAGTCTAAACCAATTTCTTGTTGTGCTTGAACTTGGTTAATACCATTAACATCCATTTCTACTGGGTCTTCTACAGTAATTATATTAACCTCACGAGTATTTAATCTTGATAATATAGAGTACACAGTTGTAGATTTACCAGAACCAGTAGCTCCTGTTACAAGAACAATACCATTTGGAATTGCAATCATTTTTAATATTTTTTCTAAGTTAACAGCAGAGAAACCTAACGATTCTAAACCTTGTAAACTTTTTGAGTAATCAAGGATACGAAGAACCACTTTTTCACCACAATTGGTAGGTAAACTAGAAACACGAAGGTCTAACATTCTATCTCCAATTTTGCTCTTTATAGCACCATCTTGTGGAAGTCTTGTTTCCATGATGTTCATACTTGCGATCATTTTAATACGAGAAACCATATTTCTCTTATATTCTCCAGGTACAACAGAATAATCATAAAGTGTACCATCAACACGCATTCTAATTTTTAAATCTTCTTTACTAGGATCAAAGTGAATATCACTAGCGCCTTTTTTTACACCGTCTAGAAGAATTTCATTGGCTATCTCTACAATAGGAATTTTCTCAAAGTCGAATTCTTTCATCGATAACCCTCCTTATTCTAATACCAATTATATAATATTATTAAATTTAATTCAATATTTATTGTTGTTATTATTTGTAAAATTTGATATACTTTTTAATGTAGAGTAGAGGAGTGTAATTATGAATAAAAAGGGTATGACCTTAGTTGAATTAATTGCAGTAATAGCTATTTTAGGTATCTTAACATTAATAGCATCACCCGCAATTATGGGGATAAGAAATGTTGTTTTAAAAAATACTCTAGACAGTAAAGTGTCAATGATTAAAAGTGCTGCCTTAGAATACGGAATGAAACATATTGATAAAATTCCACAAAGAGTTGAAGAGAATGTAGGCGCAGATACTGTTCCATGCATATGTGATTGTACAAATCCAAAAGGAAAATATTCAACAGAATCAGGTTCAAAAACATGTGAAGAGTTATGCAAATCATATAACGAAGATGATGATAAAGCATCAGACGGAGCATATAAACTTACGTCACGAAGTGGTGATAGTGAATGTAAAGTTTATTGCGATATATTAACTGTTAATGAATTAATTTCACAAGGATATTTAGTTGGAGATAAAGAAAATAAAGAAATACTTTCAAATCCATTTAGTGATGAACCATTAAATACAAGTGATATTTGTATTAGATTTACAAATAATGATGCATATGAGAGAAAAATCATCTCTTATATTATTGGAGAAGGGAATTTAGGGAAATGAGATTAAGTAATACATTTTTTATAACTAGAAGAGAATTTCCAAAAGACGAAGAAACATTAAGTGCAAGATATCTAATAAGAAGTGGTATGATTTATAAAAATGATAGGGGTATTTATAGTTATTTACCATTTGGAAATAAAGTTGTAGAAAATATAAAAAGAATAATAAAAGAAGAGTTTGATAGTATAAATGCCAGTCAAGTAGTTATGCCATCATTAGTGCCTTCAAGTGTATTTGATAAAACAGGAAGAAAAGAATTGTTTGCTGATGAAATGTATAATCTAGTAGATAGAAATAATAGAGAGTATTCATTATGTCCAACAAGCGAAGAATTATTTGCAGAACTAGCAAAACATAAAATAATGAGTTATAAAGACTTACATTTTACACTTTATCAAATCGGAACAAAATATAGAGATGAAGAATATCTAAAATGTGGATTATCTCGTAAAAAAGAATTTATTATGGCTGATGCATATAGTTTTGATGCAAATGATGGTGGTGCTGATATAAGTTATGATAAAATGTATTTGGCATTCAAAAATATATTTACAAAAATGGGACTAAATCCAATGGTTGTAAGAAGTGATGCATTATATATGAAAGGTCTTTCAAGTGAAGAATTTCAAGTTATAAGTGAACACGGTGATAATACAGTTGTAAAATGTAATAATTGTACATTTGCATCTAATATAGAAGAAGCAGCATGTAAAAATGGATACAAATTATATAGTGATAAATTAAATAGAAAAGAACTAATAACAACACATGGTATAACTGATATAGAAGAACTAAGTAAAGTATTAGAAATACCAGTAAGTTACTTTATAAAATCATTAATATTCAAAGTAGATGGTGAATATAAAATGGTTTTATTAAGAGGACTAAGTGAAGTTAATATAAATAAATTAAGAAAATTATTTAAAACTACTAATATAGAAATTCCAACTTCTAGAGAGCTAGAAAGAATGGGAACACATGAGGACTTTATAGGACCAATTGATAGTACTATGGAAGTAATTGCAGATAATGAAATAAAAAGTTTGGTTAATGCAGTAGTAGGAAGTAATAAGAAAAATAAACACTGGTTAAATATCTGTCCAGGAAAAGATTTTAAAGTAACAAAATATGCAGATGTTAAATTATTTGATGAAACATCTCTTTGTCCAAAATGTAGAAGTAAATGTAAAATCTACAAAGGAAGTGAAGTAGGACATATATTTAAATTAGGAGATAATTATAGTGAACATTATGGACTAAAATATGTAGATGAAAAAAATGAAACAAATTATGTACACATGGGATCATATGGTATAGGAGTAGACAGATGCGTAACGAGTATTGTCGAAAAATATCATGATGGAAATGGTATATTATGGCCAATGAGTGTAGCTCCATTTAAAGTATGTATTGTTGTAGCAAATGTAAATGATTCTGAAACATTTAAATATGCAAAACGTTTATACGAAAAATTAAGTTCAAAAGGAATTGATGTTTTACTAGATGATAGAAAAGAATCAATTGGAGTTAAATTTGCAGATATGGATTTAATTGGTATTCCAATTAGAATAACAGTAGGACAAAGTTTTGTAACAGGAGAACTTGAATTTAAATTAAGAAACTCTATGTTTACTGAATATGTAAAATGTAGTGAAATACTTGAAAAAGTAGAAGATGTAATAGAAAAAAGTTATTGAAATTAAATAACTTTAGTGTTAAAATAGTAGCATCTTTTGTGAAGAAGTAGTAATAAAACAATTTACTTTTTAGAGAACTAACAAATTTGGTGAAATGTTAGTAAGTAAACTTTATGAATTCACCTTCATGTATAAAAGAACGTATTTTGGCGTTAACAAAATTAAAGAGCATGATAAGTCATGAATCAAGGTGGTACCGCGGATTATATTCGCCCTTGAGTCATGACTTTTTATTTTGAGGAGGAAATATGATAGAAAAATTAGAAAGTTTAAAATTAGAAGCAATTGAAGCAATTAATAATTGTAATGATGAAACAGAACTTAATAATGTAAAATCTAAATATATTGGTAAAAAAAGCGAATTTACAGAAATAATGGCAGGAATGAGCAAATTATCAGTTGAAGAGAAAAAAGAAGTAGGAATGAAATCAAATGAATTTAGAACTACTGTAAATGAAGCAATTGATAATAAAATAAAATCAATAAAAGAAGAAGCTCTTAATAAACAACTTGAAAAAGATAAAATTGATATTACACTACCAAGTAAAAAGAAAAAAAGAGGAACTCTTCATCCACTTACAATAGTAAGAAATGAAATCGAAGATTTATTCTTATCAATGGGATATGATATTGTAGATGGACCAGAAATCGAAACAGACGAATATTGTTTTGAAATGTTAAATGTACCAAAAGGTCATCCAGCAAGAGATGCACAAGATACATTCTATATAACAGAAGAAATGTTACTTAGAACACAAACAAGTGCAATGCAAGTTAGATATATGTTAGCAAAACAAGAAAAAACTGCATTTAAAATGATTTGCCCAGGTAAAACATATAGAAGAGATGATGACGATTTAACACATTCACATCAATTCCACCAAGTAGAAGGTCTTGTGGTAGGAGAAAATATATCACTTACAGACTTAAAAGGAACACTTGAATTATTTGCTAAAAAAATGTTTGGTAATGATAGAGAGATCCGTTTCAGAGCAAGTTTCTTCCCATTTACTGAACCAAGCTACGAAGTAGATGTATCATGTTTTAAATGTAATAAAAAAGGATGTAGTATGTGTAAAGGAACAGGATGGATTGAAATATTAGGTTGTGGTATGGTTCATCCAAATGTTTTAGAAGGATGCGGATATGATCACAATAAATATCAAGGATTTGCTTTTGGAGCAGGAATTGAAAGAGTTGCATGCTTAAAATATGGAATTACAGTAAGAGATTTATATACAAATGATTATAGATTTTTAAGAAACTTTGATAGAAAGGAGATATAACAAATGAGATTAAGTAAAAATTTTGTTAATGAATATACTAATTTAAATAAAATAGATTTCAAAGAATTAGCAAACGGAATGCTAAAATTAGGGAATGAATATGAAAGTATTTCATCATTAGTAAAAGCTTCAAAAGTAACAACTGGTGAAGTAATAGAATGTATAAATCATCCAGATAGTGACCACTTACATTTATGTAAAGTAGACATTGGTACAGAAGTATTAAATATCGTTTGTGGAGCTCCTAATGTAAGAGAAGGGATTAAAGTAATAGTAGCACTTGTAGGATGTGAATTAGGTGATTTTAAAATTAAACAATCAACAATATTAGGACATGAATCAAATGGTATGCTTTGCTCATTACAAGAATTAGGTCTTGATAATAAATTCTTAACAGAACAAGATATTGCAGGAATACACGAATTACCAGAAGAAGCAATAGTAGGAGAAAATCCAATTAAATTCTTAGAATTAGATGATGAAATAATAGATTTTGAATTAACATCAAATAGAGGCGATTTATTAAGTATGTTAGGTCTTGCATATGAATGTGCAGCAATAACTGGTGAAGACGTAAAAGAACCAGATTTATCTTATAATGAAACAAAAGAAAATATAAAAAATGAATTATCATTAAAAGTAGATACACCAAATGCATACACTTTCTTATTAAAAGGTGTTAAAAATATAAAAATAGAAGAAAGTCCAATTTATATTAAAAATAGACTTATTGCATGTGGAATAAGACCAATAAATAATGTTGTTGATATTTCAAATTATGTAATGCTTGAAACAGGACAACCACTTCATTTCTATGATGCAGATAAATTAGGAAATACAATTGGTGTAAGAAACGCAAAAAATGGAGAAAAACTAGTAACATTAGATGAACAAGAAAGAATTTTAGTTGAAGAAGATATTGTTATTACAAATGGTAAAGACGCAATTGGCCTTGCCGGAGTAATGGGTGGATATTCAACTGAAATAGATGAAAATACTAAAAATGTTGCAATTGAATGTGCTATATTTAATCCAATTAATATTAGAAAAACATCTAAAAAATTATTAAGAAGTGAAGCAAGTATTAGATTTGAAAAAGGACTTGATGTAAATAGATGTTATATGGCTATTGAAAGAGCATGTAATATGTTAGAAGATATAGCACATGGTGAAGTAATGAGTGGTATGATTGAATACAATACTTTATCAAGAGAAAATAAAACAATCGAAATCACATTAGAAAAAATAAATAGCATTTTAGGTTATGAATTAACAACAACAGAAGTAAAAGATTGTTTTAATAAATTACATTTCGATGTAAAATGTACAAAAAATAAATTTACAGTAATAGTTCCTACAAGAAGAATAGATATATCAATTGAAGAAGATTTAATAGAAGAAGTTGGAAGAGTATATGGAGTAGATAATATGAGAAGTACACTTCCAGTATTTGAAACAGTAGAACCAGTATTTGATAAAAAAATAAGAACAGTAAAAAATGAGATGTCATATTTAGGATTAAGTGAAGTATATACATATTCTCTAATAGATGTAAAAGATGTATTTAAATTTACTAATGATGAATTTGGATTAATAAAAGTACTTGATCCAATGAATGAACAAAGAGTAGTTTTAAGACATAGTATGTTAACTTCATTAATAGAAGTATTTGACTATAATAAAAAACGTGGAACTAAAGACATGGCTATATTTGAAGTAGCAAATTGCTTCAGTTTAATTAATTCAGAATATATTGAAGAAAAGAAGCTAGCATGTTTATGTACTGGTGAATACACAGAAGGATTAAATAGAGAAAAATATGATTTCTATACAATGAAAGGAATCGTAGAAGATTTACTTGATAATTTAGGATATAAAGGCAGATATTCATTTGTACTTGGAAATTTTCCACAAGAAATGCATCCAACAAAAAGTGCATATATAAATGTTTCAGGAAAAATAGTAGGTTTATTCGGACAAGTACATCCATCTTTAACAAAAGATGAAATATATGTAATGGAAATTAATTTAGATACTTTATTTGAAAATAGAGTAGGAAAAATAAAAATCAAAGAAACGACTAAATTCCCTGGAATGTATAAAGATGTTGCGTTTGTTTTATCTAAAGAAATAACATGTGATTCAGTTATTGCAAGTATAAAACAAGGTGGAGGCAAGCTACTTAAAAATGTTGCAGTGTTTGATTATTATGAAGGAGATAAAATAGAAGAAGATAAAAAATCTATAGCTTATAATTTATATTTTGAAAGTAATGAAAGAACACTAACTGATGAAGAAGTAACAGAAGCATTTAACAAAATAATTGAAAACGTATGTAAAAAACACAACGCAATATTAAGAAATAAATAAAAGATGATGATAATCATCTTTTTTAATGTAAAAAAAGATTTTTAATGATATAATAATACATAGTAGGTGAAAATATGAAAAATGGTATTAAGGTTTTATTATTTTTAACATTATTATATATTCCGATATTTACAAAAGCGCTAACAACATACGAAGGAGGAATACCAAAAGCAAATCAATATGCAAGTAAATTTAAAAACTATCATGATTACTTAGTGACTAGTAATATGCCATATGATTTTGCTGATGGCGAGATTATAAACTCCCTAAGATTTAAAAAAGGTGGTTTTTTAAGTAAAGATGAATTTGAAATAACAAATGTTCATGGTTCATCATACTTAGCAACAGGACTTGAATATTGGACATTATCGCAACATAGTAATAAGCAAAACTATGTAATTGGATATATGCTAACAAGTAAAGAATTAACAGATAAAACAGATGTTAGAGTGACAAATTATGTAAAAAATGAAACAAAAGTAGCAGGCTCAGGTACAAAAAATAATCCCTGGTATTTTATAGAAGTTTTAACAGTAAATGTACAATCAACAAATAAAAATAGGGGTACATTATCACACGTACCATGTGACGGTCTTGAAGATGGAGAAGAAAGTATAGTTGTACAGAAATATGGTAATATTGAATCAAAATTTTATGCATGTGTTCACAATGATTTTGAATATCATAAAACAACATGTAAAATATATTTGGAAGAAAATGATAATGAATTTACAATCAAAAATAATATTATAGATAATACAATATGTAAAATTGATTTCAAACATAAAACTCATGCGAAAACACTACAAAAATGTGAAGGATGCAGTCCAAATACATCTCCAACAACACTTTATTTAGCACAAAATAAAGATATGTTTTTTAGAGATGAAGGTATAACAGAAATAAAAAAATTAGATTCAATCCCAAAGAAAAAAGGATATACATTTAAGGGATACTATAAAGATGAAGGATTAAATCAACAAATAATAGACGAAGATGGAAATATAGAAAGTACTCAAATGTCAGAGAGTGAATCAACATTATATTTAAAAATGAAAGCTCATGATTATACAATAAGCTACAATTGTAATGGAGGAACTGGAAGTACACCATCTAGTAATCATAAAGTAGATGTTAGTAAAAAATTAAATGCTGTACAATGCAAAAAGAACGGTAGTATATTCAAAGGATGGTCTGACTCATCAACCTCTACAACAGTAAAATATAATGATCAAGCAAGTGTGAAAAATTTATCATTTGATGAAGGCGGAGAAAAAATACTATTTGCGGTATGGGAATCATGTGGAGCTGGAACATATAATAATGATGGAGATTTTGATTGCGATTCATGTACATCAGGAACATATAGTGATGCTGGTGCTACAAATTGTACAACTTGTCCACCAGGATATACATCAGATCCTTTAGCCGCAGGAGTTAATAAATGTTATATTATAGTGCCTGATGGAAAATACATAGCAACAGAAAATACATCAACGCCAACAAATTGTCCAATTGGTCAATTTAAGACATCACATAAAGTTTATTATGGAGAAACAAGTAGTTGCGACGCATGTGATTCGTGTTACACAAATACTGAAGGCTCATCAAGTTGTCCAACATTAAAAAAATACACAATAACTTATAATGCAAATGGTGGTACAGGTGCACCATCATCACAAACAAAATACTGTGGAACTAATTTAACATTAACTACATCAAAACCATCAAAAACAGGTTATACATTTAATGGATGGAAAGCATCAAATGGAACAACTTACACTTCAGGAGGAACATATACAGCAAATGCATCAACCACATTAACTGCTCAATGGAAGTCAGATAGAGTGTATTTAGTTAAAAATGGACAAGACCAAACTTCACTTACGGGTGGATGGAAAGGATACAGCCATTATCTAGCAGGATATTTTGGAGAGAGTCCAGATATTGATTATGGTTCAAATAGAATAAAATTAACTAACGATAACTGGATGAATGTTTCTGGTACAGTTTATACAAAAAATAAAATTAATTTTTCAGGATTTACTAAACTAGTTTTTGATGGAGAAGTTGACGAAGGAACAATGAATATGGGTGGTTCATTTAAAGTAAAAACATCAGCAGGAAGCAGTTGGGATGATAATATTGTAAAAAATCACGAATTTACAGAATATGAAACAGGAAATAAAACTCAAGATTATACTATGAATATATCAAGCTTGAATGGATCATATGTAGTAGGTTTCGGATTATTTGGGAATAATGCCGCAAGTCAAAACTACATTAGAATATTTAATTTATACTTAGAATAAAAGATACTTTAAAGTATCTTTTTTTGATATAATAATAATAGGTGATAATATGAGAGAAAAAATTAAAAATCTAATTCAATATTTTTTAATAGGATATATGATAAGTATAATAATTCTAACTATAATTAATATGTTTGGAATGAAAAAAACAATAGAATTAATAGATAGCAGTGAAAATATAGAAAAAATAAAAGAATTAAAAAATGAAATAAATAATCTAGAAGAAAATTCATGTAAATCTTTACTAAACGATATGATAAAAGCATATGAAACCACATCATTTAATGGAATGGTAGAATATAAAAAAATACATGAAATATATTGGGAGGGTCCATCATTTTTAGAATTCTGCAATCAAATACCAAATAAATGTAATATTAGTAAAGAAGAATTAAATAGTATGAATATACCATATTTTGCACTAAACTCAACATCATTTATTGATAACCAAGTAAATAAAAAAGTTTTTGATTACGAACTAGGTATAAAGGACATATTTACAAGAAAAATTTTAGAAGGAAGCAGAACAAATATTGATTATCAATTAAGTAAACAAAGTGAAATTATAATGATTGAAAATATACTAAATAAAATTGGAGGTAATATAAATGAATAATATAAAAAAATATATAATTTTATGTTCTATATCTTCGGTAGTAACAACAGTATTATCTATATTATCACTTGAAAATATATATTTAATTGTAATAAATATTATTTTATCTTTAGCATTTTTTATAAGCTGTAAGAAATTTAAATTAAAAAAATTCTCTCTACTAGTACCAAGTCTATATTTAATATTTTTAACATCTATGATTGCATTATCCATAACAATGAATAGCAGTGTTATAATTGAATATATACATATCGTATATTATATGTCTTTAGTATTATTTGCAAATATTATGTTAAATATTTATTTACTATTATGCATTTATAAAAGATAAACTATTTTATAGTTTGTTTTTTTATGATATACTTATTATGGTAGGTGAATATATGAGAAAAAGTATAAAAGTGATAATGTTATTATTATTGTTTGTTCCATTTGTAACAAAAGCGAAAACATATGATTATGAAAATTCAGCAAATAAAGCAAATAATTATATATTTAATTTTAAAGATTATAGAGAATATATCATACAAGAAAATATGCCGTATGATTATTCAGAATCTAAAAATAGAAATTCTCTTAAGTTTAAAAAAGGAGGATTTTTAAGCCGAGAAGAATTTGAAATAACAAATGTTCATGGTTCATCATACTTAGCAACTGGAATTGAATACTGGACTTTATCTCAACACAGTAACATGAGAAATTATGTAGCAAATTACACACTTACAGATTTAGAACTAGATAAAAAAACAGGAGTTAGAGTTACACAATTTGTTAAGAATGAAGCCAAAATAAATGGAAGTGGAACAAAGAATGACCCTTGGTATTTTCAAAATGTAATTAGTATTAATTTAAGTTCAAAAGATGAAGAAAGAGCAACCCTTTCCCCAACAAAATGTAATAACATATCTGAGGGTAAAAAAAATATAACAATAAATATGTATGATGGTAATAATACACCATTTGATATTTGTGAAAGCCCTAATTTTAGATACTATAGTAATGATTCATCGTGCAAAGAATTTATTAAATATGACAATGTAAGAAAACAATATTATTTATCTGGAAAATTTGATGATAATGCAATTTGTTA
>JAFUNE010000019.1 GCA_017473105.1 Bacilli bacterium
ACTGTTATTCCAGACTCGAAGGTAGATTACCCACGTGTTACTCACCCTTGCGCCACTAAGTGGTAAACCAAATCCGAATTTGAGCAAGCTCGCATTCTTCATTGGGCCACTTCGTTCGACTTGCATGTCTTAGGCATGCCGACAGCGTTAATCCTGATCCAGGATCAAACTCTCAATAAAATTTATTTTTAAGTTTGTTTTTTTAATTTCCTAGCTACTCAAAATTTTGACGTTTTGCTTAGTTTTCAAAGATCATTTTGCAACTTCTTTTTGCAAGCTGCGTTAATAATATATCAAACTCAGATTTAAAAGTCAACATATTTTTTTATAAATTTTAATATTTTTTGCTTTTTATTGGCTTTTTTCTCTTCGTTCTTTAATATTATATTCCTTTAATTAAATTTGTAAAGATATTTTTGAAAAAAAAGAACAAATTTATTTTTTGTTCTTTTTCATCTCACTATATAGATTACAATATCTTTCAACAACACCTGGCTCAAACGCGCTTTCTTTGTTTCTAACTAAATTGATTAAGTTTGTTAATTCTTCTTTTAATATCCTATCAATTGCTTCTGGATAATTCATAATACTTTTGTGATATTTGTATTCTCCTCTGTCTAGTACTTTAAAACTTCCATCTGGAAATACTCTTAGATCTAAATCGTAATCTATATATTTTATTGTATCCTCTTCTATAATGATTGGCGATGCCATATTACAATAATAATATATTCCATTCTTTTTATATTGCCCTATTATGTTATACCATTGCTTATAGAAAAAGTATAATACAGCAGGTTCTTTAGTTCTCCATGTTCTTCCATCTGATTCTGTAACTTTAGTTTTTTCATTACCAAAAATTAAATAGTCGTCATGAATTTCTAATAGAACAGCTTCATCCCAAGATCTATGAATTTTTCCATCGTGTTTGTAACCATGAATTTCATATTTTCTTCCTATTTCTAACTCTTCTATATTCATGAATTATACCTCGTCCATTTCATTATATATTAATTATTCATATTTTTCAAATAAAAAAAGCCGCTAAGCGACTTTTACTACTTATTTAATGTATTTACTCCAGAATATGCTACAACTAAAATAACAATTACAACAGCTGCACCTACTAATGCATTATCCATATATTTTCCAGTGAATTCATTTAGTTTTTCATTAATCTCATTAATTTTTGATATTAAATCAAGAAATAAAATATAATTACTTATCATCATCTTTTATCTCCTTTTTCTTATTTGTTTCTTTTTTGTTTTCTAAGCTCTTTTCTTTAACTTCTACTATTTTCGCTTCTTCAATACCATCATTAATTGCTGATTTTATTTTTTTCACTGTACTTTTAATTGTAATTGTTGAAATTATATCTAGTACTGCATATAGCAAAATTAAAAATCCTATTAGTCTTGTTAAAAATGCTGCTCCTTTAAAAGGATTAAAAATTAACAATACTCCACATAATGTACTTATTAAAGATAATACCATTGTTGATTTCCACAAGTTATTATTATTTTTCTTTAGTTCTATACTATATTGTAACTTTGTACCACTATTAATAATTATTATTAATCCCATTACAATCGGAATTATACTTGCAACTGCTTTTGGATTACTTATAACTATTATTCCTAGAACTACACTTATAATTCCATATACTAAGTCCATACCTGTGTCTTGATTATCTTTTACTTCTTTATAAAATTTTAATAATGCCAAAACTCCTATAGCAACTAAAACTCCACCTATTACATATGATATTGTTACAATTGTTGCTTCTGATTCAAATATTAAAAGTACTCCCAATACTACAAGTGCTATGGCTCCTAATATAGATGATTTAAATATTTTATTAATTATATTTTTCATAAGTACCTCCATCTTATATATAGTATAACATATTTTTACTTTCTAAGATTTAAAAACTAAAAATTTTAATAATAGTTCTGGATCTTTTCCTTTAACTGCTATTTCATAAATTAAATCTATGATTGGAATTGTAACTTCTTTATCTTTTAATAATTGATAAATTGACTCTAAGGTATAATATCCTTCTACTGTTGTTTCTTGAAGATATGCTTCAATTTTTTCTCTTGAAGGTTTTTCTCCAATTAATTTACCAAAGCTAAAATTTCTACTCTTTGTTGATGTACATGTTAATAATAAGTCTCCTAATCCTGCAAAAGACATTACTGTTCTCATATTACATCCAAATGCATTTAATATTGCTTCCATATCATGCATAGCTTCTGTTATTAACATTGCTTTAGTAGATTCATTTGCATTTAATCCAGCTAACATACCAGCTGATAATGCTATTACGTTTTTAATAGAACCACAAACTTCTACTCCAATAATATCATTTGTATCTCTTAATTTAATATAATCGTTTTGTAGTGCTTGTTTTGCTAAAAGTATTGTTTCTGAACTTTTACTTGCTAAAGATAGCCCTGCAGGCATCTTTGTTACTAAGTCAACCGCAAAAGATGGTCCACTTATAACAGCAACATTTTTTGTATCTAAATGTTTTTCTACTATTTGATTTATGAATAAACCAGTTCCTTGTTCAATTCCTTTTGTTGCAATTAAGATATGATTGTCATTAACATATGGTGCCATTGATACACATAACGAATCTACAAACGCTGCTGGAATTGCAATAATCAATAAGTCTTTATCTTTTATACATTCTTCAACGTTTGTTGTAATTTTTATTGAATCATCTAATTTAAATCCTGGGATTCTTTTTTCATTCATTCTTGTTTTTTCTAACGATTTTTTTTCTTCTTCCATTTTTGTCCACATAGTAACTTCGCAATGATTATCAATAAGTATGCTACTAATAGCCATTCCGTAAGCTCCTGAACCAAATAATCCTATTTTCATTTTTGTCTCCTATCCTTATATATAATATAAAATTTATAAATTTATCTTTTTGTATTTATATTTTATACTTTTGAAGATGTTTTTGTCCACTTTTTTAATTTTATCCACATCTTCTTTTTAAATTGTAACATTTTTTTAACAATTTTTATAGATTTTTTATTTTGACTTTAAAGTTCTTTTTATATATACTTGATTTAGAGGTGATAGCGTGAGTATTTCGTCTAACGTAAATGAATTAAATTCAATGTTTGAAACTAATCTAAGTGAAGTTTATAATGATCCAACTTCAATGAATATAATTATTAATGATAATGATTGTAGTGACTCATTCTTTGTAGAAGTATGTAGTTTATTAAATGAGGCTGGTATTGTTTTTAGTACTACAAGAAAATGTAATGGCATTGATATAGACGGAAGCACTGTTATTACTTTGGACCAACAATATAATTCAGGAAATAATACAATGATTTTTGCTCCATACGATAATACTAGAACTGGTTATTCAGATTCACTTGCTTTATCTATGCAAGCAGCTTTTAATCAAAATGGACAAGTTGTTAATAAATTATATTGTGGAAAAGTTGGATATAATGAAGATGAAAATGGTAATATTAATAGATTTTGTCCTACTGAAACTGAACAAGCTATTGATTCACTATCAGAAGTAAGTTTTGTTACTATTGCTTTAGGTACTGATTGTAAAGATCCTAAACTTGTTGCGGAAATTCTTAAAAACGGATTGGTAAGACAAAAATATTATTTAGATAATTATGATAAAAATGCCGATTTAGTTTATAGAGCTAGTGAAAGTGACTCGATTGAGACAGTCGCTAACTACTTCAGTTCTGACATAAAAAGCTTATCTGTAATTAATAGTATTAAGGATAGTTCATTCCAAGATTCTCAAGCTATTATTAATCCAAATGTTATCGGAATGCCTGTTTTTGATAAAAATTCTACATTTAATCTTAGTGATTCTTTATTAAATGTGCATAAAATTTAGTAATTTACATATTGAAACGTTGATTTCTTTGTGTTATAATCAATTTGTTCAATTTTTTTGGGCAAATTATAGGGGATTAGTTAAATGGTATAATAATGGTCTCCAAAACCACTGTTGGGAGTTCGATTCTCTCATCCCCTGCCATTAATGAATTTTAAGCAACAGTGATGTTGCTTTTTTTGTTGTTTTGGCATAGGTGAGTTTTTGACTAGACCACTCTACAGATATAGCAGTCCCCTCTCTAGTCAAAAAGATTTTCTATATTGGTTCTTTTGAATGGTTGTTTCTTTTTTTAAAGTATTGATAAATAGTAATTAAATTCAAAAGTCAGAATTTCAATAGGTGTAAGGAAAGCCGTTATTTTATTTTATAATCTTATGACTGAGGCATCTTGTTTGTACCTTCGCCTATTTACTTGTGCTTTCTTTAATTAATTCTCCAATTTCTTTATATATCTCGTAATTTGACATTTGAAGTTCTATATTAAATGCACCACTCATATCAGAAATATTTATTTTTCCATATAAACAAATTGGTAATTGTCTATTATCAGAATATCTTTTATCTGGTTGACCATTTTTATTTACGTATTGCCATGTATAATCTATTACATTTGCATCCTTTGCCACAGTTTCACTTTCGACAAACCTTTGACTAGAAAATTCTAATTTTATATTTTTATAGTCTACCCCTGCAACTTTTCCTTTTTCAAAAATTACAATTTTATCCTTTAAAAATAATATTTCTTTTTTTCTTAACTTCAACTTTAATATTTTTTCTCCACCGATGTTTAGATATGGAAGCTTTGTTTCTTCAAATCTTGTGACTACTCTCTCTACTGAACTACTGGCGCCAGAATGCACTTTAAGATTAGAATTGTTTTTTTCACTTACAATTTCCCATATTTTTTTGGAATTATTTATCTTTAACCATAGTTCTTTAAACTCTTTATATTCACTCATTGAATTATCTTCTATACTATACTCAACATTAATTTGCAATTTCATTCGATAGTATATGTACATTATTATTCCACTTGTTAAAAATAGCATTCCTCCAAAGGCATAAACAACAGTAAACAACAATATTATTCCAAACCAAATAAAACCTACTGAAAGCCCATGCATCTTTTTTGCTTTTTTTAAAGCTTGTATAAACTCCTCATGTGATGATTCTTCATATAAATATTCTTCTACGTTATCTATGTCTTTTGATATATCAATATTTTCTTCTATAATTTTTTTATTTTCATTATTGCTTATATTTTTCCTTTTTGCTTCACTACTTTCTGTTACATAAGAAAATCCTGTTCCTGGTATAGATGCAGTTGTTCTTGTTCTCCCACTTGCTAATCTTGTTTTTCTGTATCCTGGGACACCATAGCTATATCCAATTCCACTTTTACTTATATTAATTTTGAAATTTTTTCCGCCAAAACTTTTACTAAATCTTAATCCCATATTACTTTACTCCTTCTTTTATATAAGGATTATATCATATATGTCTTCTCTTAGTTTACATTTTGTTTTTTTAATTATACAGTATCAGTTTCTTGTTTATCTCTCCTTTAATTAAACTCCAAAATGTATAATGTACCAGTTATTTTCTATTGCTTCTTCGGTTAACTTAATAAGTTCATTCATTACTTTGTTATTTTCGTTATAACTTTTAATTATCTTTAAAAATTGATCTAAACTTTTTGGAGGAATTATTGTAATTCCCAAAAGATTTAAATCATTCCTTTTATACTTTTTTCGATAATAATTAAAGTATGTTTCTACATTAATAAATGAAATACCCTCAATGATGTCGTCATCTATTTTTACTCGATAGTATTTTCTTTCGTTAAAATATTTATTACTAATAAAATTGGTAAAGTAATTTGGTTTCCTTTTATATAATATGAAATCATGATTCGGCATAAGCGTACCTTCGTACCTCCTATTAACTTGTAAATACTTTAGCAATAACTACAATAAGCAATAATCCCAAAATAACCACCCACTTAATGAGAAGATCTTTTTTATGTTGTTTGATAAAATAATTTGGTTCTTTTTCTAAATAATATTTTATCGATTGATATAGTTCTTCATTAGTTTTATCATGACTATGCGCTATACTTCTTCCTTTGTAAAAGTAAATTACACCATCTTTGTATACTTTAATTTCTTTTTTATTATTGCTTATGATTATTTCTTCATTATTATTTAGCTTTATATCTATGTTCTTATATTGTTTTATTAGTTTTTCATAAATTTCATTCATCATGTTTCACCTTCGATTGTATTATTATATAATAAATTCACACAAAACAAAAGATTAGAGTCTGCTCTCTAATCTTTTGTTTTAAGTTCCTACTTAATGGCTGGAATCACCACTTTTTTAACTACCATTTATGGCTGGTTTTACCGCTTTTTTATGTTCCTCTTAATAGTGGGAATCACTAGCTTTTAATATTATTAAACAACATTATCTTTATTAATATCTTCTATTATTTCATAAACATTGGTATGTGGGTTGGCTTCTACACTATTTTTTTCTCTATCGTTTTCTAATTGATATTTTTCTAATTTTTTTGCATTTGCTATTGCTGTATTAACATATGTTTTAATTTCCGGATATATATTATAGTTCTTTTCGTACTTATCATTATGTTTTCTTAATTTGCTTATTACAGACTCATTATCTATATACCCTGTTGTATATTCATAATGAAGCAATAGCCACACTTCAAAACAAGGACAAGATGTAACAATTTTGATATTATGCTTTGAGGCTAGATTAATTGCTTCAATAATCTGTTTTTCTTTTTGTATTTTAGTATCCGTATCAAATATGCAAAAAGCTCTATCATCTGCATCCAAATCTAGACCTATCTCATTTTTCTTTTGAATAGTCTGCTTAACCAAGTTTACAGGATCTGTTTCATTTCCTGGTACAATTTGTATTATAAAATCGTTTTCTCTATTGCAAAAATTATTAAAATAAATCTTTTCCGTTTTATTTTTCCCTTCATATGATACTAATATTACCCTTTTGGATTTTCGGCTATAATTTCCTCTTTTTCTATCTGTATTCAATTATTACTCCCCATATGGATTAAAGTCGTTTGTTATAAAAGGAATTGCACCATATCGTCCTAACAAATATCCTTTTTCTATATTTTCTGTTTTTCTAACTGAAAAATCATCTAGTGGATAAATTGATGTTGATTCATTCTTATAATTTTTTTCAGCAAACCAGATTTGATCTCTTCTCAATATATCTAGATTCAATAAATTAGTATCATGCGTATTAAAAATCAACTGTGCACCATTTGTATTAATTGTAGGGTCATTAAATATTTCTACTATGTATTTTACTATAAACGGATGTAAGCTTTTATCAAATTCATCGACAATTAAAACTTTCTTATTTTCTATTACATCTTTCAATACCGGAATAAATGTAAATACCACCTGTGTTCCTAATGACTCTTCTGTAATATCAAGCTCAAACTCTTTATTATTTATAATATGTTTTGTATTAACTTTATACATTGGCGTTCCCACAGGAAATATAGATTTTGCAAAATCTGGTAAACTATTAAAAATGTCTTCTTTCAACTTTCCTTCAATAACTCGATAGCCCTTTATATTTATATCTGCTTTTCTAAGAAAATTTAATGCAAATTTTTCAAGATTATTGTTCTTGTCGTTATAGTATTGATTATAAGAATAATCATGTAACTGATCATTAGATAAAACTACGCCAATTTTTTCTGTTATAAAATTGTAGGCATCTTTTGTCTTTTCATAATTCCAGCTAGTAGCTGTAGCAATAAAAAACTTATTGTCAGAATTTTTGCTCTTAATATCATTTAATATTTTTTCATCACTACGATTAAAGTCATATTTAGATACTTTTTCTCTAGAAAATATTTTTACTGGTCTTCCATTTGGATAATATGTCAAGTATTCTTCATAAATTTTTTTACAATCAGCTTTAAATCCATATAAGTACCTAGTATCATTAACTATAAACTTTATTTCAAATTCACTTGGTTGTTTTGCCGTTTGTTCATCTAACTTAAACGGTACAATTGGTAACAAATAATTTGGATCTACATAATTTGAATTTTTTATCATACTACTTACTGTTGCTAGTACTTTAAATAAATTTGTTTTTCCTGATGCGTTTGCTCCATAAATTGCTGTCATCTTTAATATGTCATCATTTCCAACACTAACATAGTTATCATTCAACGACTTATCTGATGAAGCTAACATGGTAAATGTATTTTTATCTTTAAAGGATAAGAAATTGGTAACACTAAATTCTATAAGCATAAGCACACCTCCTATCTATATTATATTCAAAATTATGAAAAAAACAATATGTTTTTTCATTTATTCTTGTTTTTTTGTTATTTTTTTGCAAATTTACGTTTTTAATTGTTGATTTTTGTAATTTAAGTGTTATAATGTACTTATGAGGACAAAAAAAGAAACTTTTGCAGAAGTTTCTCCTCATGTGTAAGGCTACACAACTTTAAAAAATGGAATTACATCCACTTATATTGTATCATCTTTTTTCTATTAATCAAGGAGATTTTACTATTGTGGATGTAATCTAAATGTAAAATCATTGATTTAAGAAAGGAGTTGATTTGATGGCTAATGTAAAAGCGATTCATCAAACAAAGTCAGGAAAAAATGACATGTTCATGAATACAGGAAATCATCATAAGATGACACTTAACCAATTTATAGCAAAGATTGAAAGTGGTACATCTAAATACAGTAACGACTACTATATAAAACATGATAGCAGTGGTAAAACACCGGTTTCTAAACCAGATAGATTTAAATCTAATAATTTAGAATAATTGAATATGTAGCCTTACACTTATTGTTTAAATAAGGAGGACATATGGAAATAAAATATAAATCCAAAATTAAAGGCGAATTTTACGGATGGGCTGGAGATACTATTTTTCAATTGATGAATGGAACATTGTGGAAGCAGTACAAGTATGAATATAGATATACTTACATGTATTGTCCAAATGCAAAAATATGGAAAGATGGTAGTAAATATTATTTGGACGTTGATGGCATGAATAAGATGTTGCAAGTAGTGAAAATATAAACATGTCGTTACATTAATTAAAATAAAAGAATCGCTTTCCCCCACACCCCTTGCGATTCTTTTGTTTTGATTTTAATTACGATTTATATACTTTTGGTAAAAATTAACGACTTTTTTTAGAAACTACACTTACCGGCGAAGCTCACAATTTTTGACTCGTCGCGCTCTAACTCAAAAAAGAAGTAGAAATGTCCCATTTCTACTGGCGTAAACGTCTAATTTACTTTATACTGAAAGTGTAATTTATATATATAAGATTCATTATTATATAATTATAAAATGTACTGATATTTATAGGTAGGTCTATAGTATATTGGGTCAAATCTCCAAAAACACTGTTGGGAGTTCGATTCTCTCATCCCCTGCCATTTAGAATTTCAAGCAACCAATTGGTTGCTTTTTTGTTTTTTTCAAAAAAAATAGACTTTTATTTTGTCTACTTTTTTCTCTTTTCTTAAACTATTTCTTTCTTGCAGTTACTATAACCACAATTATTAAATAAACTAAGAATACTGCAATATTCCATACAATTAATTGTTTAACAACAGCTGGTTTAATTATATAATTTAAAACCAAAGCAGCAATTACATACAATATACTTGCATAAAACAAATCCATACTATTATGTCCTGTTTTATCAGGAATGATTAGCGAAATATAAATTAATAATTCTGAAAATAATAATACACTAAATGAAATTAATTCAGGTTGTGTTTTTTCAACTTCTCCTAACCCAAAAAATAATAGACATGTTAAACCTGCTACTAATGCAAAAACTATTGTCTTTAACATTGTATTATTATTTTTTACTACTTCTTTTTCCATAAGCTCCTCCTACTATTTAATTATATCATTTTATTTTCATTTTTTATATACTTTATAAGTATACTTATTAGACATTTTTAGATATTTTTAGTAAAATTGATTGTGATGGAGGGATTTTATGACTGAAAAAATTATTGATGTTGTTGGTACTATGTTTTTTAAAGATGGTAAGCTTTTAATAGATAAGCCTAGAAAAAGACCTACTTATCAAATGATTGGTGGAAGTGTTGAGAAAGGCGAAACTACACTACAAGCTGCTATTAGAGAATGCCATGAGGAATTGGGTAATGATGCTTTTTTTGATGAAAGTAAATTTGAGTTTGTAATGGATTTTCAAGAGATTGCTACTAGTGATCAAACTACCAAAATACATTTTTATGTTTATAAGTATAATGGAGAGTTAACTGGTACTTTAAATACTTCTAATGAAATTGAAAAATTTATGTGGTTTGGTATAGATGATGATATTAATCTACTATCTAATACATTAAGAAACGAAGTTGTACCATATTGTATTAATAAAGGGTTAATATATAACTTTGATAAAGATAATAAAATTAAATAATATTATAGAAAGGCTGATTATATGATTTTTGATATTTTAGGTTGGATTGGAATGATTATTGTTCTAATAGCATATGGTTTGCTTTCTACTAATAAAATAGAAAATGGTAAATTATATCAAACTTTAAATCTAATAGCTGCTACTTTTATGGCTATTGGTTTGTTTCCGACTAAAGCATGGTTTTCTTTTACCTTACAAGTTATTTGGGCTTTGATTGCAATTATTGCTATCGTAAAATTATATAAAAAGAAAAGCAACTAAGATGTTGTTTTTTTATTTTAATGTTATACTTAATATATATTTATTAAAGGAGATCATATGAAGAAGTTTTATTTAATAATTTTAATTGTAATATTACTGATTAGTAGTATTGCTACTTGTACTTTTGTATATATTAATGAAAAGAATAATGATAATACAATTCCTTCTGATTACATTATAGTATTTAAAAGTGAATCTGCAGAAAGTGTAAATACTACTTATGTTTATGAGGTTATAAAAAAGAAAAAGAAAACTACATATAAATATATAAATACTATTAGTACTACAAGTACTTATGATAGTGTTATATCAGAGGAAAAAGTAATAAAAAGAGGAACTGCTAAAAAGAAAAAGAAAATATTTGAAATTGCTAAAAAACACAATGCTTATTCTTATGTAAAAGATATTAAAGAAAATAAAATTTATAGTATAGATGAATACAAAGAAATATTTAAATAACAGCAGGAGATAATTATGAAGAAGACAAGAGAATATGCATTTGATATATTAAGAGTAATTTCAATGATAATGGTTATAATCATACATATTGCTAACGTTTATTGTAGAAGTTTTGGTTTGATTAGTACTAAATCTTATTTAATATCATTAATTTTTAATACAATATGTAGAGTTAGTGTACCAATATTTTTTATGATAAGTGGCTCATTACTTTTAGATAGAAGTTTTAATAAAGAAAAATATTTAAAAAGAGTTATAAAATATGTAGTGCTTATTGTTGTGTGGGATATCATTTACTTAGTTTGGGAATACTTCTATTTAGGTGTTACATACGATAAGTTGTATATGTTAATAATTGATCCATATCGAGCACATTTATGGTTCTTGTATACAATACTTGTTTTATACGCAATACAACCTTTATTAAAATTAATTATGGATAAATCTAACAATACGGTGAAGATTGTTTTATTAATTATATGGGTTATATTTTCGTTAGCAAGTATGCTTAATCCTTATATCGCTAAGTTTTTTACAATATTTAGTTATATAGGATATTTTATAATTGGAAAATACTTATATGATTTTATTAAGAAGTTTGATTTAAGAAAATATAGTTTGTCTTTAGTTCTAATAATGATTATTTGTTATTCAATTAGTATTTGGATGAATTATTCACTTTCAATTAATTTAAATCAATTTTATAATTTATTTTTTGCTTATAGAACACCATTTATTATGATAAGCTCTTTTGCTTTATATGTATTAATCATTTCAAACTATAGAAAAGATAGTTTAAATAAGTTTGTTACTGGATTATCTGATTTATCATTAGGTGTTTATTTAATACATGGAATATTCTTAGATGTTACTGTTAAAGTGTTTATTTATAGTTCGATTAATTCATTAATTGGTATTCCTATATTTACCGTAATTATATTTGTATTGAGTATTATTTCTACATATATTATTAAAAAGATTAAATATTTAAATTATATTATTTCATAAAAAAAGATAACTAATTAGTTTTAGTTATCTTTTGTTTTATCATCAACAATATAATTGTATCTTAGTTCTGCATTATTTTTGGCGTGACTATACAACAGTTTTCGTAATCTATCATCTTCACCTTTTGCATGAAGTAATTCATAATATGGCATAGCTTTTGCTGGATCATCATAATCAAGTTTCCAAGGTTTTGCAGCTTCTGAATAGTGCACTAAGATATTAGCATAATTTAATTTCCACCAGTCTGTTGCATTAATTTGATAATTATATATATTATCCATTATTTTTATTTTGTTTTGAAATAGATAATTAATTGCATCTTGATCATGATATTCTAAATAATCCGAGTTTTCTTTTAAGTACTTATCTAATTGATGTAGTGATAGATAGTCTTTGTACTTTTCAGTGTCTATCAGTAATACTCCACTATTAATATAATCGGTATCTTCTGGTAAATTTAATTCTTTTAACATCATTGCTCGTAGGAATTCTACATCTTCCCTTAGCATATTTTGACATGCTGCAATAATATTATCTCCTAAATCAACATTATATAACTCTTCTAATGAACCTTGACATACTATATCAGGGTCTAAATATAATAATCTATCTGCTTCAATTAAATATGGAGCATATAATCTTAAATAACAGGATTTTGTAATATAATCCGTCTTAATTACAGAAAGATCTTTGTTTTTTGTTCCATAATAATGTAATTTCAATTGACCAATCTTATTAATTTCTACAAAGTTCCTTACTCTATTAATCGATTCTTCTGATAAATTATCATATAAAATATGAATAATTAGATTATCATTATATAATTTTATAGAAAATAACATATCAAGTGCAGCATCAACGTAATTATTATCAAATGTTACTAAAATATTCATATTAACATCTCCATTATACGTTGATTTTAGCATACTAAGATTTTTTTGTAAACAAATGCGGTTTCTACTTTTTGTTTACTTTTTCTCTTTTTTCTTGGTTGTATTCTACATCATATATATCATATTCAGATAATATTCTGGCACTTTTATATTCTAGTTTTTTTTCGGATATATATCCTAGTTCTACAGCATCACTTACAGGAATAAGTAACATTAAAGTTGTATCAACAAGAAAATCTTCTATTATTGTCCATGCGTGTTCTCCATTTGGAGAATTTTTAGTTTCTACTAGTAATTTAGCTTTTCCATAGTACATTTTAGCTTCTTCAAATCTTCTTGCAATATATCTAGAAGTTAATCCACAGTGACCAATATTAAATCCTTTTTGATAAATTTCACCTAAAGTTTTAGCATTTTCTTCTAGGCATTCATCTAATGGTATTGAAAAGATAATATTTCTTAGTTGCTCTGGCCAAGCATATTGCTCTAAATCAACATTATATTTTTTCGCAATATCTTTTCTTAGTTCTTCAGATGGTAACATATACTCACTCCTTTTTTTTGACATATTATATCATGAAATTTTATTTTTTTAAATTTTTATGATTATGTTATAATTAATTTAATGATAGAATTTCGAGGTGATTTAATGATTGAAATTAAAAATATTTCAAAGGAATTTGAAAAGAATGTTGAAAAAAATAAGAAGATTAAGTTTTTAGCTGATAAAGATATTTCTTTTGATGTTAAAGATGGAGAGATACTTGGTTTACTTGGTCCAAACGGTGCTGGTAAAACTACTCTACTTAGAATAATTGCAGGTATTATGAAACCTACTAAAGGAGAAATTGTTTTTAATAATAAAAAACTTTCAGATAATGAAATTGAAATAAAAAAGAATATTTCTTTCTTATCTGGTAATACAAAACTTTATAGGGATATTTCTTGTGTAGAACTTTTAAAGATGTGTGCTGATTATTATGATATGGATAAAAAATCTTTGGACAAAAGAATTGAAGAAGTTACAAAAAGGTTTTCAATCACTTCATTTAAAGATCAGAGAATAGGAAGTTTATCTACTGGTCAAACACAAAGAGTTGGTGTTGCTAGATGTGTATTGCATGACCCACACTATTATATTTTAGATGAGGCAACTTCAGGATTAGATATTATTTCTAGTCAGGTTATTCTAGACTTTATTAAAGAAGAACGTACTAAAGGAAAATGTATAATTTATTCTACTCACTATATGGAAGAAGCAGAAAATATTTGTGATAGAGTTGTTTTATTAAATAAAGGAGAAGTTATAGCAGTTGGAACTCCTAAAGAAATTGAGGAAAAAACTAATACTACAAATATTAGAGATGCATTTTTTAAATTGATTGGAGGTTCTAATTATGAAGTTGAATAATATTAAAATTACATTATTTAAAGAACTACGTGGTATTTTTAGAGATAAGAAAACAATTCAAAAATTAATTTTATATCCTTTAATTATTCCTATTTTTATAATTATGTTTGGATTTTTATTTGATACAATGTCTACTAATAATTATGTAATAGGAACTAATTATAAGCTTTCTAATGATGAAAAAATGATTATTGAAGATTTAGATGCTTTTAAGACAAAGTCTTATAAAAATAAAAAAGAATTAGATAAAGCATATAAAGAAGATAAAATTGATGGATATATTATAAAAGAAGGCAATACTTATACAATATATTCTGATAGAACAGTTAATAGCGGAGAAATAATTGTATCAAATATTTCTGCTTATTTAGAGACTTATAATTTAGCTATAGGTAGTAATTACTTATTAAAAAATGATGTTGATCCAAATAAAGTTTTTAATAATCTTATTATAGAAACTAAATCTTTAAAAGAAGATAATACTGATGTTATGGTAAGCTTACTTTTTAATATTGTAATTACTTATGTAATAATGATTGTTGTTATGGTTGGAGTAATAATTGTTCCTGATGCTACTTCCGGAGAAAAAGAAAGAGGTACATTAGAGACTATACTTACTTTCCCTATCAAAAGTTCAGAATTAGTAGTTGGTAAGTATTTAGCTACTGCTATTATGAGTTTTTTAGTAGGAGTTGCAGCTTACTTATTATCTATTCCTACATTTAGTATTGGTAATAAATTATTTGAATCATATGAAAGCGTTACTTTCACAACAGAGTTTGGATTTATTATTTTAGCAATTCTTGTTATATTCCTTGTATCATTACTTAGTGCTGGAGTATGTATGGCACTTGCTGGTAAGGCTAAAACTTATAAAGAGGCACAATCTTCTCTTCAAATGATTTCTGTATTACCAATGATTCCATACTTTTTATCAATTCTAGAAATTGATAATATTATATTTGACTTTATACCTGTAGCTAACTGTAGTGCATTATTAAATGATATAGTTATAAATAATATTAATATCCAATCATTCTTAATAATCATTTTAACTACTATTGTTTATACTGTAGTTATATTATTCTACATTTCTAAACAATATAAGTCAGAAGAAACATTATTTTCTTAATTAAACATAATAGAATATAGCAAATGCTATATTCTTTTTTTATAGTAATAACTTTCTATAACTATTTTCTTTAATTAGTGCTATAGTATATGATGTACTTTTTATTAGTAATTTAGGAGGTTAATTAATGACTAATAATCAATTAAAAAAAGCATATAGTTCTTGCTTTTTATTAAAGAACGAAGCAATTATGGAGGAAGTAAATAATCTTGTTGAAGGTTATAAAGTAGATTCAATTAATTCTAATAATGGTCAATACGTAGTTAGATTTTCTGATAAAAATAAAAATACTATTAGTATGATTATAGATAATGACAATATTCACGTTACTAGATTTGAAAATAATGTATTTAGTAATATTTCTATTTTTGATACTCAAGTTATGAGACAATCTGATATTGAAAAAAGAGATAAAGGATTAGTTTATACTGAAACTTGTAAGAGATTTGCTAGATCTAGAAAATTTAATAATAGTCCAGTTTTAACTGATTTAGAACAAGAAAGTTATACATTTAGTGCTGATACTATTAATACTATTCTTAATGATAAAGATTATAGAGAAGTTGATTCAAATCAAATCTTTATTAGATTAAAGTCTTTAGGTATGAAAGCTAATCTAGAAGATGCAGCTGATTTATTCACAACATTTTCTACTCATATGAATTATTATTATGGTTGGGATGGAGGAAGACAAATTACAGATAACTTCTATCCTACTAAAACTTTAGTAAATGGAGAAAACTTATCAATGTTATTTGATGTTAATGATGGTCCGGATAAATTATATAGAGTTTATGATTTATATAGAGGTATTATCAATCCTAGAAATGAAGGAGACATAATGTCAATTAATTCTGGTTTTATGTCAGAAGATTCATTTGATTATAAAAGATTTATTGGTATTACTGATACTGAAGAAGAAATTGCTGGTGAAAGTAAAAAAACTTTATCAACAGAATATGTTGATTATTTAACTGCTTTCTTTAAAGAAGCATTTGGGTATACTGGTAGTGTTGAATTAGATAGATTTAGTTTATTAGCTGCTATTAATTATCAAGCAGCTTGTCCTGAATTAGAAACATTAGATGCAGAAATATCTTTACCAGAAGAGAAAAAGGATAAACCAAAATCATTCTTAAAGAGATTTTTTGGAAGATGTTAATAAAAAAATCATATAGAAATATATGATTTTTTTTATTTGAAAAGAGATAACTTTTTAACAGTTTCTTGTGGAATACTATTTTTATACTCTTCTATTTTATTAAAAAATGTTTTTAATCTTACTAAACTTTCTGTTATTTCATAAATAGTATCATATGATAATTCAGTGGTAACTTTAGTAAACTTTTTATATGAATAAGGTTTAACTCCCATTACTTTTTTAAATACTTCTGAATAATACTCTTGAGATTCAAAACCATGCTTAATTGCTATTTTTAAAATAGAGTATTCTTTTTCTTTATATGTAGGTAATGATAAATATACTTTTCTATTATTAATATATTCAAATATTGTCATACCTATTTCTCTTTTAAAGAGTCTCATTATATAGTCTTTATTAAAATAAAAAATACGTGATATTTCTTTTATAGTTATTTTTTTATAAATATTATTATCTATATAATTTAATATATCAATTATGAGTTTTCTTTGATTCATATCAAATCACCACCATTATTATATCATAAGTCGTTATTGTTTAAAAAACATATTTTATTCTATGATTTAATGTAAGTGAAAGGGAGGAAGAATATGAGTTATGCAAGATGGGCTACAAAAAATGAAGTAGTCGAAAAATTACAAGGAGTTAATTTAGAAACAGGAGTTACAAAATCAGGTATTCCATTAGCTTACGATGATAATTATTTATATATTAATAATCGTGAAGCGCATAGTTTAATTATTGGAAGCACTGGTAGTGGTAAAACACAATCTACTATTTTACCAATGTTAAAACTATCAATGATGGCAAAAGAATCTATAGTTTTAACTGATCCAAAAGGAGAACTATATGATAAATGTGCAGGAGCTTTAAAAGAAAAAGGATATGATGTATTAGTTTTAAATTTTGGAGATGCTAAATATGGAAATGGTTGGAATCCGTTAAGATTACCTTATGATTTATACAAAAATGATGAAAAAGATAAAGCTATAGAAATGATTGAAGATTTAGCTTACTATTTATTCTTTGATGGTGTTAATAATAATTCAGATCCATTTTGGTTTAATTCTACAGTAGATTACTTTACTGGATTAGTACTTTACTTATTTGAAAATGCTAATAAAGAAGTGATTCATCTTCAAAGTATTTGTGAATTAAGCAATACATTAAATAGTAAAGAAAATAGTATCTTATTCATTAATAAGTTAGATAAAAAATCAAAGATATATTTAAACTTAGTTGGTACACTTAGTGCGCCTACTGAAACAAGAGGAAGTATTATCGCAGTATTTAATCAAAAAATGAAAAAATATATTTCAAGAGAAAACTTATCTAATATGTTATCTTATAGTGATTTTGATATTACTGAAATTAGTAATAGACCTACTGCCTTATTTATAATTAGTGGTATATCAAATTATTGTAATAATCTAATACCATTATTAGTAGATCAAATCATTAAAGGGGTTGAATATTTTGGTAAACAAGAAAATTATACAAATATATTATTAGATGAATTTGATGAAATGGTTCCAATTAAAAATTTCTCATCATTAATTACATATTGTAGATCAATTAAAATTAAATTAGCAGTTACTGTTAGAAGCTATATCCATTTAAGTAATATGTATTCAAAAGAAGAAGCAGAAATCTTAAAGATGTGTTTTGGAAACTTAGTATATTTATTAAGTGATGACATTTATACATTAGAAGAAATTTCTAAATATTGTGGAAATACATTAGTAGATAACAGAGTTGAAAGACTTGTTACTGTTGAAGATTTGAAAACTATTAATACATTTGAAGCAATAGTTATTATTCCTAGAATGATGCCATTTAAAACTAAATTATTACCTGATTATCAAATTGATTGGGGAATTGATTTTCCAAAGATTGATATTCCTAAAAGAACTCAAAAAGAAATTAAATATTATGAAGAAAAGATTTAATTATCTTTTCTTTTTTTAACATGATGTTGTGGATAAAATATTTTATTCACACTTTTTGTGTAAAGATATGTATTTTTTATTTATTTAAATTATATGAATTCCTAAAAATGATATAATTATTACATAATGGAGGTGTCGATATGGATAAAGATACTGTAACAAAAAAAATTGATGATTTAATAGAAAGAGCAAAAGTTGCAAGGGACGAGTATTTAAAACTTAATCAAGAAGATATTGATAAAATTGTAAAAGCTATGTCTATGGCTGTACAAGAAAATCATATGTTACTTGCTAGAATGGCTGTTGAAGAAACTAAACGTGGTATTTATGAAGATAAAATTACTAAAAATATTTTCTCTTCTGAATATATTTATCATAGTATTAAGGATACAAAAACTGTAGGTACTATTATTGATAATGAAGAAGAAGGTTATATGGAAATAGCTGAACCTATTGGAATTATTGCTGGTGTTACTCCAGTAACTAACCCTACTTCTACTACTTGTTTTAAATCTTTAATCGCAGCGAAAACTAGAAATGTAATTGTTTTTGGATTCCATCCATCAGCACAAAAATGTAGTGTTGCCACTGCTCAAATACTTTTAGAAGCAGCTGTAAATGCTGGCGCTCCTAAAGATTGTATTTTATGGATAGAAGAACCATCAATTGAAGCTACAAAAACATTAATGAATCATCCAGATGTTAATTTAATTTTAGCTACTGGTGGAAAAGGAATGGTTACAAGTGCTTATTCTTGTGGAAAACCCGCTTTAGGTGTAGGACCAGGAAATGTACCTTGTTATATTCATAGTTCTGCTAAATTAAAAACAAGTGTTAATGACTTAGTACTTTCTAAATCATTTGATAATGGTATGATTTGTGCTAGTGAGCAAGCAGTTATTATTGATAAAGAATTAAAAAGTGATTTTGAAGCTTTAATGAAAGAAGCTGGTTGCTATTTTGCTAATAAAGAAGAAAAAGAATTACTTGGAAAATATATGTTTGAAGAAAAGAATGGAGAATATTCTTTAAATTCAGCTATTGTTGGAAAATATCCTTATGATATTGCACAAGATGCAGGATTTGAAATTCCATTTGATACAAAGATTATTGTTGTATCAGAAACTGGTGTTGGTGAAGAATATCCATTTTCTAAAGAAAAACTTTCTCCTGTATTAACTTATTATAAAGTTAATGGTTATGAAGAAGGAGTTAAATTATGTGAAGAATTAATTGAATTTGGTGGATTAGGTCATTCTGCTGTAATACATGCTGAAGATCAAGATGTAATCAATTATTTCTCATCAGTAGTTAAAGTAGGAAGAATTATAGTTAATTCCCCTTCTACTCATGGTGCTATTGGTGATATTTATAATACTAATATGCCTTCTTTAACTTTAGGATGTGGAACATTTGGTGGTAATAGTACTACTGATAATGTATCTAGTGTTAACTTAATCAACTTAAAAAGAGTTGCTAAGAGAAAAGTTAATATGCAATGGTTTAAGATTCCACCTAAAATTTACTTTGAAGCTGGATCTATCAAATATCTTTCTGATATGAAAGGTATTTCTAAAGCATTTATCGTTACTGATAAATCAATGGTTGATTTAGGTTATGTTGATAAAGTTATTTATCAATTAGAAAAAAGAGATAATCAAGTTCATTATGAAATATTTAGTGACGTAGAACCAGACCCTTCATTTGATACAATTGATCGTGGAGTTGAAGCTATGGGTTCATTTGAACCAGATGTTATTATTGCTCTTGGTGGAGGAAGTGCTATAGATGCTGCTAAAGGAATGTGGTTATTCTATGAACATCCTGATGTAGATAAAGAAGGATTAAAACTAAAATTCTTAGATATCAGAAAAAGAACTTATAAATATCCTAAATTAGGATTAAAAGCTAGTTTCGTTGCTATCCCTACTACTTCTGGTACTGGTAGTGAAGTTACTAACTTTGCAGTTATTACTGATAAACATAATAATGTTAAATATCCATTTGCTGATTATGAGTTAACTCCTGATGTAGCAATTATTGATCCAAACTTTGTTATGACTTTACCTAAAGTTTTAACTGCTGATACTGGTATGGATGTTTTAACTCATGCTATTGAAGCTTATGTTTCAAATATGGCTAGTGATTTTACTGATGGTTTAGCTGAAAAGGCTGGAGAATTAATCAGACAATATTTAATTACTGCTTATGAACATGGTGATGATAAATTAGCTCGTGAAAAAGTACATAATGCTAGTACAATTGCTGGTATGGCATTTACTAATGCATTCTTAGGTATTAACCATTCTCTTGCTCATAAATTAGGTGCTGAGTTCCATATTTCTCATGGTAGATGTAATGCTATACTTTTACCTTATGTAATTAGATATAATTCTATGGAACCAACTAAGTTTGTTTCTTTCCCTAAGTATGAACATTTTATAGCTGATGAAAAATATGCTAATTTTGCTAAAAAGATTGGATTAGAATTTAATACAACTCAAGAAGGTATTGATGCTTTAATTGATATGATTAATGATTTATTAGAAAAATTAGAAATACCTAAATCATTTAAAGAATATGGTATTGATGAAGCAATTTACATGAGTAAAGTTGATGATTTAGCTAATAAAGCTTTTGAAGATCAATGTACTACAGCTAATCCTAGATTACCTTTAGTTTCAGAATTAAAGAAAATTCTAATAGATGCCTATTATGGAGTTAATTTTTAATATTTATATGTTAGAATAACTACTTGAGGTAATTTATATGGAAATATTAAAGAATTGTTGTTTATGTCCTAGAAAATGTGGAATTAATAGATATGAACAAAAAGGTTATTGTGGAGCTAATAATAAATTAAAGATAGCTCATTACAGTCTTCATATGTGGGAAGAACCTGTTATTTCTGGTAATACCGGAAGTGGTACGATATTCTTCTCTAATTGTAATATGAAGTGTATGTATTGTCAGAATAAAAAAATAAGTTTAGATGGATATGGTAAATATACATCTTTAAAAAGATTAGAAGAAATTATGATGGAGTTGCAAGATAAAGGTGCTAATAATATTAATCTTGTAACCCCTACTCATTATGTTCCTCAGATTGCTAAAGTACTTAAAAGAATTAAAAATAAATCATTAAATATACCGGTTGTTTATAATACAAGTTCTTATGAGAATGTTGGTACATTAATGATGATGAATAATCTTGTGGATATTTATTTAGCTGATTTAAAATATTATGATGATGAATTAGCTTTAAAATATTCATTTTGTACAGATTATTTTGAAACTGCTACTATGGCAATTGATGAAATGTATAGACAAGTTGGTGGTCTTCAAGTAAGCGAAGATGGTTTATTAAAAAAAGGTGTTATTGTTAGAGTTTTAATATTACCAGGGCATATTGAAGATGCTAAAAATATAATTAATTATCTATATAAAACATTTGGAGATAGTATAATTATAAGTATTATGAATCAATTTACACCTGTTAATAAATGTAAGTATGATAATTTAAATAGAAAAGTTACTGATGATGAATATAATGAAGTTATAGATTTTGCGGCTGAGTTAGGTATAGTTAATGCCTTTGTTCAAGAAGGAGATGCTGCAGAAGAAAGTTTTATACCTGATTTTGATAAAAATAATATATAGGAGTGATTTAAGTGAAAAATTATAGAATTAACCCTAATAAAAAATTAGTTGATACTATTATGGAAGGATTACAAAGAAAAGATGGACATTGTCCTTGTAGATTAAATGTGGATGATACTACTTTATGTCCTTGTGATGAGTTTGTTAAAGATGGTATTTGTAAGTGTAAATTATTCATTCCGATAGAAGAAGCTGAAAAAATTGTGAAGAAATAATGAAATTTTTAACTTTTATTTAATTATTTTGCCTTTTTATGTTATTATTACATTAGGAGGTTAAAGATTTATGAAAAAATTTAGTTATTTAGTTGTATTACTAATTGCGTTATTTGTATTTCCTTTTGGAGTTTTAGCTGAGGAAGCTACTGATACTACTACTGAAGAACCAGTAGAAGAAGTATCTAAAGAAGTACCTATTTATTTCTTCTTTGGTGACGGTTGTTCTTATTGTGCTGCCGCTGAAGCTTGGTTTAAAGAAATTGAAAGTGAATATGGTAGTAAATTTGAAATTAGATCTTATGAAACTTGGTATAGTCAAGAAAATGCTGAATTAATGCAAGATGTAGCTGAAGCTAGAAAAGAAACTGCTGATGGAGTTCCTTATATCATAATTGGTGATCGCTCATGGAATGGTTTTGCTGATGAATATAAAGACGAAATCCTTAATAAAATTGATACAGTTTATGAACAAGAAGTAAGCGCTAGATATGATATTATGCAATTAGTCGAAACTGGTTCTACTAATGAAGAAGAAAAAGATGGTGGAAATGATTTTGTTTCATTAATCATTATCTTAGTAGTAGTTGGTGCTGCTGGTTTTGGTATTTATAAAGCTAGAGAAACTGTTACAGAATAATAAAAAAGAACTTTTAATTAAGTTCTTTTTATTTTTAATTGTTGACCTATATTTAGAAGATTACTTGTTAGATTATTTAAGTCTTTTAATTCATTAACTGATATACCTAGTTTTCTTGATATTGACCATAAAGTATCTCCCTTTTGAACTATATATGTTTCTTCATTTTGTATCGGAGATTCTTCAATAACTGTTTTAGGTACTTTTAAAGTTTGATTTATTTGAAGAGTTGTATTATCTAGATTATTTAATTTTATTAATTCATTAACGTTTATATTATATTTTTGTGAGATAGACCATAGGCTATCTCCTTTTTTAACGGTATATATATCGTATTCTACTTGATTTTCAGGTTCTTCTAGTATTAATTGTTGTCCTACATAAATATCGTTAGAATTAAGCTTATTTAATCTTTTTAAGGTATCTACAGAAATATTTAATTTTCTACTAATAGAATATAAGGTATCTCCTTTTTTTACTATGTATAATTTATCATTTTCATTAGGTAATTCTTCTTCAATTCGTTTTTTTAATAATAGCTGTTGCCCTATATAAATTGTATTATTAGATAAATTATTTAATTGTTTTAATTCACTAACAGTAATATTATTATCTCTTGCGATTGAATATAATGTATCTCCTCTTTTTACTATATAAATTTCAGAATTTTGATTTGGAATTTCTCCAGGTAAAGTATAAGTATATCCTGCGTATTCGGTAACTGCTTTAACTACTGCTTCTGCATAGTCATTTAAATTATTTCTTAATTTATTTGCATCATTCATATTATCAATAAAACCATATTCTATTAGTAAAGGTTCAGATACATTAGTTTCTCTTAAAATGTAGTAATAATCTTTGTTTGGATTTTCAGGTAATCTTCTTTGATAGA
>JAFUNE010000003.1 GCA_017473105.1 Bacilli bacterium
ACTTTCTGCAAACCTTCTTAAAAATATCTCTACAAATTTTTCTTTAACCATTACAAGTTCACCAGTAGCTCTAAATGTTCCAAGATCAACTGCATCTATCATTGATGCAGAAAGTATTTCTCTTCCCAAATAGAAGTCTTCCTCATTTGTAGTAGTTAATCTTTGGGTTAATAGTAACACAGCTAGTATTACTAAACCCAAAGATATAATTGCATATCCCCATGCTGATTCTTTCATTATCTTAACCCCCCATTTTTATCAGTAGTATATTTACTTACACCATCATCTTTTATTACTTCTACTTTAAATGGATTATCATTACTATGAAGTTTATCTAAGAAATCACTATTACAATTTAAGAAAATATTTTTATCTTCATCTTTTGTACAATCATATGGTTTTGTAAAATATCCATTTGATTTATTATCATCTCTTATTGCTTCTATTGTATCTCCTGTTATTCTATAACTATATTCAAGATAATCATCAGTAGCATATAAATGATTTTTACCAGATTCTTCTATTTCATTTACAATACCAAGAACATATTTTGAATAATCATTATTATCATAGAAATCCCAGTTTGTACCATGACGTTCATTAGGGAATGGATTATTTAAATCAATATTTTTATAACCATAACCAACTACACAATCATCTCCACCTTTACATGGGTTAATAACCTCAAACTCACAAGTATAATCATGATTATCAAGTTTTTCAATTAAATCATCATCATTAAACTTTCTATAAAAAGCAATAACTTTTGAATTTGAATTTTTATTCTTATTATAATCAACAATTAATGGAACTCTAAATTTATAATCAACATCACAGTCAACTCCACCATTTGCATTTGGAGTACAAAGTTTTTTAGCATAACTTGATACTGGATAAACATATTTTGATAAATCTAAATATTTTGAATTATAGTTAGTATCATCAACTACTTGAACTTTACCAGTATATTCTTGAGTTTGATATACAGTAGAATTATGTAAATCAGCTTCTACTGAATATGAGAATACTGCATAATCATTAGAAGGAATTCTTACATTTCCTTTATTACCAAACTGAACAGTTGTAGTATGTAAATTTTGATTATATGCTTTAGCTCCATCATAGTCTTCTTTATATTTACCATCTTCAGGAATTCCTCTAAAACATTCACCTTCTTTACAATACTTAACTTGAAGTTTAGAATCCACTATTTCATTTGTTGAAAGTACAGGATCTAAATAATCTTGACCAGTTCTAACAACCTCAGTACTCTTAGGTGTTATATACTCAGCACCAGCTTCATATTTTATTTTTGCACTAACGCAATCAATTCCATCACAATACTCTTCAGTATTCTTAAGTAAATCTAATGCTTTACTATATGCATTAACTGAATCTTTTGGTCTTTGAATAATTCCACCATTTATACCATTCTTTCCAGTAATTTTACTTTCTTCAAAGAAATTACAATTATATAAATCATATATTACTTGATTTAATACATCAACACGATTGTTTTCTTTTGCAGATTGTTTTAATAAAGCATTATATAATTCTTGCCAATTATTAACACTAGCATCCTTACTTACACCATAAGCAGTTGCCCAATCTTTATTAAAATCAAATATATTATTGTAATAAATATTAGATACACAATCACGCTTAACCATTACAATACTTGTAAGAGCATGACTACTCTTATTAGGTCTACTACCAAATACTTTACTCTCAATATCATATTTTAATTGAAGAGAAGAATTTACTTTTTGTTTTGGAGCTAAATAATAAGTAACTTTATCACTACAATATACACGACAGAAATTAGTATTTACTCCAAACAATGAACTATAATCATAATAAGCTTTATCATTTTGATTTTCACCATTACCAACTGATGACTTATGTAAAATGCAGTTTAAACTTGGATCTGATGTAGAATTTATTACATAGTCTTCTGTTTCATTTGAAGAACAACTTGGATTAGAATGTTCAACGCCTGTTCTACATAAATTACATATAGGAGTAATTTCTATTGTTTTAGTTTGACTAGAACCCTCTTTACAATTATAATCCGGTTCAAATGAGAACATTAACTGAGTTGTAGTTGGAGAACCACAAGATACATATTTTTTAACACTCTCTTCTCCACATGTTTTATAGTATTGAGTAACCACTGTAACTTTTTCAAGTTCATCACAAGTTAATACATCATCAGAATAATCAGTAAGTTCTACATAACATACATTTTTAACACAATAATCATAACCATCAATTTCAACATTTACTTTATTACCATTCTTATCAAGAATAGTTATTTTTTGTTTAATCTCACATCCATAATCATTTGCAGTATCTTTATCAAGTGTATTACAATTTATTTCAACACCTTTTCTTAAATTATAAGATATTTTAATTGTTTCACCTTGAACAGTTACACCTGCATTAGTAGGATCATTATGAATAATATCATCATCAGTACCATTAATTTTTTGATTAATAGCATTTAAATGATCTTGCATATGTGGATTACCTTGAACAGTATTAACAAATAAATATAATGCTTTAACATAATTTGTTGAAGATGTTCCACAAAGCATTGCAGTTCTTGAACAAGTAGCAGCTTTTAATCTTAATCTATTTTGTTCAGCTATATTATATGTTTCACCAGTATCAGGGTCAACTACATTATAAAGTGAATATTTTGTAGTACCACCATGAATAGATTGAAAATATGTATTTTTAAATATTTCTTCAACTGTACCCTTAAAAACATTTTTATAAGTATTTCCAGATACAGGAACAAATCTTAACCAATCATTTTCATTTCCAATAGTACTTCCATCTTCATCAGCAATACCAGTATCGGTATAACCATCTTGCCCAACATAAGCTCCCCATAAACGCATTGCATCAGCAATAACTGCGTAATTATATGAAGAAATTCCAAGGACTCTATTTCTATATTCTCCTTCAATCATTATATTTGCATAACCACAATCTCTTGTACTATTACTACTCTCACATTGTGTTGCATCTACTGTATAAACATTAGATGAACCTGCATTTGCAAGCGCTGGAGAAACACAATAAGCAGGAATACGATTACCACTATCTCCAATAGTTGAAAATTTTGCATTATATAATGTTGATTGAGTTACATAATCATCTTTAATTATACAATCACAAGTATTATATACAACTTTATATGTATAAGGATCACAACTTGCATATCTACAATAAGAATACTTTTCTAAAAAAGCTTTTACTTTTGATTCTACTTCTCCATCAGTTAACTTTTCAAGTTTTGCTTTGTTTAAATCTAAACTAAAACTATTATAACAAATTGATGTACAACCAGTTTTTTTAGGGTCTGCACAAGGAACCTCACATGTATAAGGACAACCAGTAGCACTACAACTAGTACATTTAAATATTTTTTCAGTATCACATTTACCAGTTCTTACAGTATGATATTGTCCTTTATAACCACCACTAGTGTATTCACCTTCACACCACTTAGCAGCAGTTCCAGCATCACCAAACTGACAACCCGTATCTCCATCTTCTCTACAATTCGCAAGTTGACAAATTCTAACTCTTGCTTCATACCCATGCCCATAATAATATGAATCAGCATCTACTACTTTTCCATCACAAGCACTTGGTATAGCACCAATACTATTTATAAATGAGAAAGAAATAATAGTAATAAATATAATTTTAAAAATCTTTTTCATAATTATTTCTTCCTTTCGTGTTTTTTAACAACATGTATCTTTTTAAGAAAATAAACACTTAATATAACTAAAGGTATTAAAACAAATATTCCATAATTCTTCATATAAGACACAATAATTTTCCACATAGAAGGTTTTGGCTTAGTAGGATTAATACTCTCCTCATACCTTTTCATTTCTTCCTTAAACTCTTTTTCTGTTATATCAGAAGTATCCTTATATATAGCACATAAAGGTGCTTCAGGATATTGTTCACATTGTTCTGTCTTATAATAAAAATTAAACGGTTCTATCTCATATGTAATCGTTTTTAATAATTCATTAGAACACTTACTATCTTTACTTCCATATACTCTAATATTATATATTGCTCCATTTTTAGGAGTATAATCAACAATTCCATAAACCTTATGTCCAGGAACATAAATACCTTCAAGTTCAGCACCATAATCTGTTGTAGCTTTTAATACAATATCATCTCTCATATTATTTAAAGATAATATATATGAATAATCCATCGTTTCATATAATGGTTTTCCCGTTTTTTCATTTATAAGATTTCTATTAAAATCAATAAACTTAACATCAACATTTAATGCCCAATCATTTAAATCATCATCATAACATAAAGCATTTATATTTAAAGAAAAAACACAAAATATAAAAATAAAGAATAATACTTTTTTCACATTTACCTCCTATAATTTATGTTTTACTTTAATATATAAATCATTATATATTACATAAGTAACATAAGCAGTAAATAAAAACATGAATACTTTTATTAATTTAGTATCAACTAAATCTACAACTTTTTCACCGAATGTTATCTCAACTTCTTCAACTACTTCTTCTTTTTCTTCAACTTTTATTCCTGACTCATAATTACTAATTGCACCTTCAACTAACTCTATAGTAGGATCAACTTGTAAATATTTATATGAGCAATATGAAACTTTACCCTCATATCCATAACACATTGTACTTCCATAAAATTCATTAAAATATGGTTGGTCTATATATATATATCTAGCAGGACCAGAACATCCAGATGGAGCAAACAATTCTATTTTCATGTCCGTTCCTTCTTTAACACCTCTAATCTCTACCTTATTATCTACAATTTTATAATTAATACCATTATATTTAACTGTAAACTTTTCATTAACATTATATAGTACAACATCAAACTTTTTTTGGATAGGATCAGGTATACTCTCCTCAGAAACATCACGAGCATAACCAGCATATTCTTTTTGAACTTCATAATTACATTCTGCACTAACAAAAATAGGTATAAACATAATTAAAAATAATAATATTTTTTTCATTCTTTTTCCTCCTCAATTAGCACAGCATGAACAACAAGTCTTCTATTGTTTTTTCCTGTACATGTTGATAATGTTAATATTTTTGAATTCTCATTAACTACTTCATTTGATTTAATAGTACTTCTATTTCTAATCATTTTTATAAAATCATTTTTTTCATCTGCAGTTTCAAAATCAGTAACTAAATAATCAGTAGTATAATCTACTTTATAAATAGAAAATATTTTAAATTTATAACTTTGATTATTTAAATCAAAATTAACTATCATATTATCTGCATTCTTTCTCCAAGAAGAATCAAGAACAGTTTTCAAAGTACCAAACATAGTACCATTTCCCATATTATGACCATATATAATAGTATTATCATCAAGTTCAGTTGAATTATTTCTATAATCCATATATATCCATCCCATACTTGACTTCTTTTTATAAAAATCTCTTTTTAAATAATAACTATTATCACTATGTTGAACAACTGGATAAGCTATATTAGTATTCTTAACAACCAAGTAACCCTTAGTTTCAGAATTAATCTTCTTAAGTTTATTAAAAGAATTTTCAAAACTATACTTACTCTTAACTTCTTCTTTAGTAATATTTTCTTCTACTGGAACTTCTATATCAGGTAATGTTTCTTCAACAGTTTCATCTACATTTGTATTACCATTAACTATTTCATTAACACTAGTTTGATTATTATTTTCGTTTTTTAGTTCACTCATCAATTGATTATTTAAAGTATCAACACTCATTTTTTCAACAAACTCATATGATTTAATAATAACAAGTGACACCACTGAAATATACATTCCAAATATAAATACTAATTTCAAATTATTAAAAGTTAATTGTTTAAATAAATTTTTACTAACAAATGAATCAGAATAAATAATTCTAAATTCACAAGTAAAGTCTTCTTTACATTTATCACTTAATTCCCTTAACCATTCAAAATTATTAACTATAAAATTTCCCTTATCATATTCTTGATGTAAATAAACAATAACTTCTCTTGATTCATCATTACTAACAAGATTTACAATAGATTCAATTAACTCTTTTGAATATACACATACATTAATAGCTCTTAACTTATAATTTATTTTTAAAAACTCTTTTAAATCACTCATAAGTTCAGGATACTCTTCATTTATAGTAATAACTTTTTTATAATATAAACTATCTTTACTATCAGTATCATGAAGTTCTAAAAATTTATCAGTTATTTTTACTTCACTACTCATATGAACTTCTATATTCTTTTCATTAAATAAATGCTTAACATCAGAAGACATAAAATAACATCTAACTTCCCTTAAACACTCACAAGATAAAAATAATTCATAATCACTCATTGCTACTGTAGAAAAGAAATCTAATATTAAACATTGAATATTTAATAAATTAATAATGTCAGCTACATATTTAAATGTAACCAATCTTTTTACTTTAATTAAATTAACATCAGGAAAATCACGTTTTATAAGTTCAATAATTTTATTAATATTTTTCTTAAAATATTTAAAATCATATAAAAGAGAATCTTCTATAAAACTATTTTTATTAACTAAAGTCTTTTGTTCTTTAGTAATAGTCTTATAATCAAAGATTAACACATTAAGTTCAATTTTTAAACTTATATACTCTTTCATTACTCTCTCCTATAATTATCCATAATAATAATATCATATTTTTAAACAAAAAAAAATACAGAACTATTCAATTCCGTATTCTTCAATCATATCCTCTACCAAATCTTCATTAATTAAATCAAATTCACTACATAATGCCTTCACAGCTTTCCCATCTTTTATATAAATAACTAACGGAGCTAACGAAATTTCACCACTAATTTCAGGAAATTTATTTCTCAACATAGATAAATACTTCCCTTCATTTTTTAAATCTGTAACATCCCAATAAATAACTTTGTCTAACAAAGACTCTTTTTTTAATAATTTATATATCTTTCTATCAAGACTTTTTAAACTATCATCTCTATAACTTATATATAAAATTGCCTCATTAACTTCACTCAACGTAAAATCAAAGTCATCTGTATTAATTTGATTAATACTCTTATCACTAAAATAACTTACATTTATATAGTTTTCAACATAACTTAAATATAAATTTCTTGATACTAATGTTAACACAACAACAATAACAGAAACAATCATTACTATATAATAGTTTTTTTCAGGTGTCTTCTTACTAAAAAAATTAAGTATTTTCTTCATAATTATCCTCCTAAATATAAATTAATTTTAACATAAATACATATATTTTAAAATAGATAAATATATCATTTTTCCAAAAATTATTATATAATTTACAAAGAAAGAGGTTTTAATATGCATAATATTTTTAATACGGAATTATCATACATAAAAGATAATAGAATAAAAAACAGTTTAATAACAATCTTAAATAAACTACCAGATTATTTTTATGAAATAGAAACAAGTTCAACCGGAAAATATCACCCTGCATTTTCAAGTGGTAAACAAGGATTAATAAGACACACAAAAGCAGCTATTAGAATTGCAGTTGAATTAATGAATAATGAAGCACTTCAAAACTTTAATCAAAATGAAAAAGACTTAATTATTTTCTCTTTAATGATTCATGATGGATTAAAATGCGGAAAAATAAAAAGTCAATATACAGCATTTGATCATCCAATATTAATTGCAAATTTAGTTAAAGAGAATGAAAGTGAATTAGAATTAACTAAAGAAGAAGTTGAATTTGTATGCAAATGCGTAAAAACTCACATGGGACCATGGACAACAGATTATAGAGGAAACGAAGTACTAGAAGCACCAAAAGATAAATACCAAAGATTTGTTCATATGTGCGATTATCTATCTAGTAGAAAATTTTTAGATATAAAATTTGAAAATAATGAAATTGTTGATTAAAAAACAAGTGTAAGTTCTATAAACCAACTAATAATATATTAGGAGGTGATAAAATGTGTCAAAAAGAATTAGCTTACATATGTGCAGGAAAAAGATGCAGAACCACAAGGTGGCATGAAAAATGTATCTTAATAATAAAAATAGTTTATTGCAAAATAAAAAGTATCTTCTAAGATACTTTTTTTGATGACATAAAATCTTTTAAACTTTCAAAATTCTCATTTCTAATAAATAATTCTTTTGCCTTATTATTATTGATAAAACGTTTTATGTATTTTAAATAACAAGAATTATCTTTTTTCATCATATTAATTTTATTATTTAAATTCTTCATAATCACTCCCTAATAACAACAACACTTAAATTACGCTCTCGTGCAATTCTTAAAATATCCTCATTTAAAGAAGAAGGAACTAATATAAAATCTGCTTCAATCTTTTCCTTAGATAAATTATCTTTATTTACTTTAACAGTAAACATGTCATCCACAAAACTAAATCTAACTGAACCGGTATTATTAAGTTTATTATATCCATAATAATTTTTCTTTAAAGATAAAACACTATCATAATAATAATTATGTCCATCATTATTAGTAGAATATAAAACTTTAAAATCTTGACCAATTACTGTATAAACTACAACATCTTCCTCTATACTCTTCTTAGCAGCTTTAGGATTAGCTTCACATAACAATTCTAAATCTTCTAAAGTAACTAATTGATGATTCAAAATATCAACACGATATTTTTTTAACTTACTAAAAAATTCTATTATACTAATTATATTTCTATCTATTTTTTCATCAATTATATCTTCTAAATATGATAAAACAAGTCCATTATCATCAACACTAAATAACAGTTTTATCATTCTAAACATATTTATTTCACTACTAGTAAATACTTTCTCATCATCTACCATAAATTCATTTAATAATTCCGGATCATACACTTCACATATTTCCTTAATTGTATCACTCTCAAGTAATCCAAAATCACCTTCAATATCATAAGGTTTATTAAATAAATATGTACACGCTAGATTTCTAATAATATTATTATCCTTAACAGCAAATAATTCACTAATTAATTTTTTAAGCAAAACAATATCATAATTTTTCAATTGTTCTCTTTTTTCTATATTACAATTATTAGTATAAGTAGCAAGTAAATTTATAAGATTCTCTTCTTCATGTTCATCTAATTCAACATTATCAACATCTCTTAAAATATCAACATAATATTGGAAATTCTCACATGCTTTAAATAAACATTCTTTATTTTCTCCATAAATATTAATTAATAAACCATAATACTTCTTAAATAACTCATGACCATGTTTACTTTTATTAATAAAAAGCAAAGTCGAAGTATTTAAAAAATTATAACTTTTATATGCTTCGATTAACTTAGGAGAAATAAAATCAAATAAAGTATCAAATAACTCTAAACTATTAATTTCATAAATCTCTTTATCATTATGAATTTCTCTATCATAAGCAACACTTAGTAAATCATTAAGTAGTTTAACAGTTGGACTATTAACAACCTTTTTAGTACTTCCTTTATACAATAAAGACATACCTATAAAAACAGTAACTTTCTCTATTTTATTTTTAGTAATTATATTTTTATTAAATAAAACTTTTAACAAATCAAATATACAATTATAATCACGAGAGTATTCATACTTCTCATAATGAACTATATAATCATTATAAATTTTATTAACAACTTTATAATAATTATCATATATTTCTTCACCATAATATGCCTTAAATACATTTAAACATCTAAAGTTACAATCTATTATAGTTTTCTCTTTCATTTCACTTGAAAAATCATTATAAAATAAAGGAACTACATAAGGAATTACATAATTAACATCAATTTTAATCAATGCAACAATTTGTTCAATTGTTAAATTTTGTATTATCTCAATTATATCTTCAGTATATTGATATGAAGTATCACTACTATTTTTATCATATCTATATACCTTCCCTTTAGCATTTAATAAACCTTTATTAACAAGCATATCAATAGTTTCACGAATAGACTTACTCTCAATATTTGATAAAAGACCATGAACTATTTCTAACCTATGATCCTTAGTACTTTTTAAAGAACTAATATTAACATACTTAATCAAATTTAAATCATATTGTAAAAGTTTAATTAATGTTTCCTTGTCAACAGAATTAATCATATAAGGATTTTTATTAATATATTCTACTTGAACATCAATAGGAACTTTGCTTAATAATGTAATATCTTCCTTTATTAAATCAATTTGTTTTTTAATAAATTTATCCCTAGCTTGTCCATTAATAAATTTATTAAATTTTTCATCCTCAGCATATTTATTCTGAATCTCTTGTGAAGCATATTTAATAAACATAGGACAAGAATCTATAACATATTCCCATTGTCTATCAGTTAAATCATCTTTTATTTTACTAATAATATTCTCAGTCTCTTTTATATCAACATTAACAAGCACATCAATTACTCTTTTTAAATCAACCATATGTAACTTAGCAACATCTTCAGGCTGCGTAAAATACAAAGTTAAATAAGAATTAACCTCTTCCTCTGTTAAATTAATAGCATTTGAATTAGTAAAAAATTTATTGTCATTAAGCCATAAAGAAATAAGTTTTTTCTTAGCTTCAGTAGAACCATATTCAAACATATTTAAATTACTATTTAAACGAGAAATTTGAAATTCAAGAGGTAAAATTCTAATAATTGATGGCACTTTAAAAAATAAGTAACTAAGTACTATTTCATTATTTTCAAATTCTTTATTATCTAAATAAGCTTGTTCTTTTTCCTTATCAGATAATTTATCTAAAGACTTAATAAAATTATTAGCCTTTTTTTGAATTTGTCTTGTTTGCATTTGTTGAAATATAGACGCCATATTTAACCTCTTCTATTCTTATTCTAATATTTATTATATCAAAGAAAAAAAGACTTTAAAAGTCTTAATTCTTTTTAGTTAAATATTTATGATTAGCAGCTATTGTTTTAATACCTACACCCTTCTCAAATGCAATTGTAGCAAGATTACCAGATAATTTAACAACAACTCCATTTCCAAATACAGTATGTATAACTTTATCACCTTCACGAATAACACTAGGATCACTATTATACATATTACCAACAACTTTACTCTTAACTTCTTCACGTACAGCTGTATTAGTATAATTAATTAAGTCTTTATCAATTTCCTTAATAAATCTACTTTCAATAGTAGCATTTGTTCTACCATACAATGTTCTTTTACGTGCACTTAATAAATAAAGTTTCTTTTTAGCACGAGTAATACCTACATAACAAAGACGTCTTTCTTCTTCAAGTTCACTTAAACTTTCAAAACTTCTTTGATGTGGGAATACCCCCTCTTCCATACCTAGAATAAATACAACTTTAAACTCAAGTCCCTTAGCTGAGTGAAGAGTCATAATATTAACAGCATCACTATCTTCCTTATATTGACCAGCATCAGCAACAAGTAATATATTTTCTAAAAAAGTTTCCAAATCATATATACCGCTTTCTTCAAAAGACACAGCAACACTCTTAAACTCATTTAAATATTCTACTTTAGCTTCATCTTCTAAATTATTAGAAAGTTCATATTCAGCACGAAGACCAGTTTTAACAAGAACATTTTCAATTAATTCAGAAAGCCCCATATTTTTAGAATCCTCTTCTAATTCAAGAATTAATTTTTTCCATTCAAGTTCTTTACCAGAATCAATTGCATCAAACATAGAACAACCATTAATAGCAGACATATTTCTAATATTATCAATTGCTTTAGGACCAATACCACGCTTAGGAGTATTAATAACCCTCTCTAAACTAACTGAATCATTCTTATTATATATTAAATTTAAATAAGCAAGTAAATCTTTAATTTCTTTTCTATTATAGAAATAATAACTACCAATAATATTAAAAGGAATATTACTTCTAACAAAAGCTTCTTCAACAGTTCTTGATTGTGCATTAGTTCTATACAAAATACAAAAATCACTATATTTATATCCAAGAGAAACTAAATCTTTAATTTTATCAGTAACAAAATAAGTTTCCTTTATTTCATCTTCAACTCTTATATAATCAATAATTTCTCCATCACCACTTGAAGTCCAAAGATTAAGTTTTTTTCCTTCACTATTATTTTTTATAACAGAGTTTGCTGCTTTTAATATATTATTTGTACTTCTATAATTCTCTTCAAGTAAAACAGTTTTTGCATCTTTATAATCTTTTTCAAAATTTAAAATATTTCTATAGTCGGCATTTCTCCATGAATAAATAGATTGATTAGCATCTCCTACAACAAATATATTTTTATACTTTTTAGCAAGTAATTTGCATAACTCATATTGAATACTATTAGTATCTTGATATTCATCAACTAATATATATTTAAATCTCTCTTGATACTTAGAAAGTACTTCACTATTCTTCTTAAATAATTCAACAGGTTTAAGTAACAAGTCATCAAAATCTACAGAATTATTTTCTTTTAAAAGTTTTATATATCTTTCATAAACACGTGCAATTACTTGATCATCTTCTCTTAAAAATAATTTCTTATATTCTTCAGGACTAACACCATCATTTTTAGAACTACTAATTCTAGAAATTATATGTTTAATATCAAACTCTTTAGGATCCAAATTTTCTTCTTTAAGAATTCTTTTTATTAAACTTTTAGTATCATCAGTATCAAGAATAGTAATATTAGAATTATATCCAATTTCTAAATAATTTTCTCTTAATATTCTAAGTCCAAATGAGTGAAATGTCCCTATAAAAATAGAATTTCCTATATCATCAAGTTTCTCTTCAACTCTACTTCTCATTTCTTTTGCTGCTTTATTTGTAAATGTAATTGCTAAAATATTATAAGGACTAACTCCCTCATTAATTAGATTTACAATTCTTTCAGTTAAAACACGAGTCTTACCACTACCAGCTCCAGCAAGCACTAAACATGGACCTTCCATATGAAGCACAGCTTCTCTTTGTTTATCATTTAATGTCATAATTAATTTACCTCACTTTTTAAATTATACAAAATCAAATATAAATTAACAAGCAAACAAAAAGAATTTACATAGCAAATTCTTTTTCATAATCTTGATCTATATTAGCTTCACCTAAAACCATATCTTCACTAATATTATTTTTTAACCTAACAATACTTGATGCATAATATTTAATTTGATTTTTTAAATCTTCAAATCCAGATTCATCAACATATTTTCCAAATACAACTTCTAAACTATACAACTTTTTATATAATTCATTTACTATTGGATTTTCACTATAAACTGGAATATCTAACTCACCCAAATAATTTTCATAACACACATCACGATTTTCATCAAATGAATGTCTTGCTTTATAATTTAAATTTTTAACAATACTTTTACTTTCTTGATCATAATAACCATACATATACTCATCTGAAAAAGAAACAACATCTCTATTTCTCTTAGTAAATATAGTAGCAAGTTCACGAGTATCTATAACAAATATACATGTATTCCCTAAACCTTCTTCATCAAGTTTAGCAAATCCATTATTATTTTTTTCCACCAAATTAAAACAAACTTCACTAGTGCTAATATCTTTACCTTCTATAACACTATCAAAGCTACCATTAACAAAATAAACATCTAAAAAAGGATTGCTAATTAAAGAATTAACTTCATCATTTACTGACTCAGTTAGACAATCCACCCTATCAAATTCACTAGTTACTTCTTCCTCAAACGATAATACACCATTAGTAGTATTTTGAACTTCAACCAACAATTCGTTTATCGCATTATCGCTAATATCCCTGTCATTAAATATTTTATATAACTTATCACTAAAACTTTCACTATCAAAGTGATAATAAGTATTCTTTGCCATAGATACCACCCTTAAATTCATTATAACAAAACAAATTAAAAAGAGGAAGAAAATTCCTCACTTTTTTTTATTTTATTTCTTTATACTCAAAAAGTAACATAATAAACTCGTATAACTGATAAACAAAAAATAATGCTAATGGCAAAATAACACAACTTATAAAACCAGTCTTAGTTTGTAAAAAATCTGAAATTGTACCAAGAAAAGGAATTCTAAAACCTTTCCATATACCAACAATATCACCCTTGGCAACTTGATTATCATCACTTTTTAAATTATTATCACCCTTAGTAATATATGAAACCATTTGATTAATTGAAATAACATGATCAATTCTATGAGTTATTAATACTCTTTGATTACTTATTTCAGCTATATATGAAACAACATCTCCCTTTTTTAATTCCATTGTCTCTTCATCATATTCCTTATCAACAATTAAGTCCCCCTTCATAATTTCAGGTTCCATTGATTCACTTTGTACATTAAGTGGAATATAACCTAATATATTTGGAACTCCATCTCCTCTTGAGTTTAAAGTAGCAATAGTAAGAAGTGTTGCAACAATTATAATAGTCCAAATAATAACATTTAATACTATTTTTAATATATTTTTCCCTTTCATTCTTTACACCTCTTAAATCTAGGCTTCCTTAGATATTTGAATATTATACATAATATCACTAGCTGTTATATTATTATAACAATCTTTATCTTGTCCCTCTATCCAAGCATATATTCTAATTTTATTAATACCTTTTTTTAAATTGAATAAAGTTTTTGAAGAGCCATTTTCTTTATTTGATTCAGGTGTTTGAATACTTGGAGTAATCAAAGTAAACTCTTCACCATTAGATTTATAATCAACACCATCATCACTAAGAATATCTTGATTTACTGCATAATAAGAACTCTCTTCTTCATTATTAGGCTCCCAAATAATATTTGTATCTTGCATATCTTCATTATATGAATTAGCTCCCTTAAGATTAATTACATCTTCTTCTGTTTCACCTACACCTTGATATAAAAAAGCAACCCTTACAGCATCTGAAGCACAACTATTTTCTTTTGCAATAACATCAGAATTATTACTTAAATAAACAGCACCATCTTCATTAGACAATACAAATATATCAAAAGCTACAAAGTCACCATTATTACCCTTTTCTTCATAACTTCTCTCGGCTTCAATTCTATATCCATTTAAAGAATTTCCATCAACTTCAAGTAAACTCTTAAACATTTTCATAAATCCTGTTGAAACGTCAACTTCCCCAGCACTACTAACAGCGCTTAATTTATTAGGTAATTGATTTTTATTACCTTTATATGCATTATTAATATCATTATTATTAATACTAGTTTTCCATGTTTTTGCATCAACTGAAATTTGAATACCATTAGATACCCCAACATTAACATTGATACTATTTTTATCTTCATAAAAAAATGCATATGAAGAAATAGCTAAACATCCAATAGTGATAATCATCATAGAAAAAACACTTATCATAGATTTTATTTTTTCACTTCTTAAATCATCTTTTTCTTCCTCAGTTAAAGAACTATATTTATCTTCTTCCATAATACATCCTTTCTATCTACTATCATTATATAAATTAATTATATATTAAATATTAGTCAAATTCAATAAAGAATTAAAATCACTCAATAATAAAAAATGAATATAATATCTTGAAAGTGAGGATTAATATGAAAAGAATAATAATCTCTATAATTTTTATTATCTCAATATTTATAACTATTATTTTAACAACACCTAAAGATAATCAAAATAATAAAATAATAGTTTCAGAAGTAACACACTCTATTTTCTATACACCTTGGTATGTAGCAATAGAAAAAGGATACTTTAAAGATGAAGGATTAAATATAGAAGTACAACTAACACCAGGTGTGAATAATCATAATGTAATCAACTAAATTTATAATAAATATTTACTTTCTTATCTTTTGAAACAGTTATTTTCTCAATTAAATGAATTATTAAATCTCGATCAATACTTAGTTTTATTAATTCTTTAACATTAAAATCAACTTTATTTTTATCATTTTTTTCTATCTCATAATTTGTATTTTTCAAATCTTTTAAAGTAGAATTTAATAATATAATAAATACATCTTCATCAATAATACCTTTTATTTTATCATCATATATATTTTTAATTTTATTTTCTAAATAATTTTTTTGATTCTTAAAAAATTGTTTTTTTCTAAACAATTCATCTTTTTGTTGATAAGTTGTTAACATAAATTTCTCTATCTCAGATAATTTTACCCTATTTAAATGACATCTTAATAACCTCAGTATTTCTTTTTCAAAACTATCATAAATCATAAAATGAGAAACACAATGATTTCTTGAGTAGCCATTGCAATTTAATGTATAATGAATATTATTTTCATTTCTTTTATCAACCCTCATCCCAAGTAAACAACCACATTCTTCACAATATATCAAACCTTCTAATAATTGTTTTTTTCGTTTTGTTTTCAACTGTTGTCTATTTCTATGTCTATTATTTATTAATTCAAATTCTTCTTCACTTACAATAGCTTGATGAGTATTTTTTACCTCTATCCATTGATTTTTATCTAATCTAATTCTTTTCATAGATTTATAGTTTAACTTTGCTTGAACACATTGAACCATATTTCCAGTATACATTTTATTAGATAATATTTGACGTACCGAACTAGATGACCACTTTTCAGGATTTTTAAATCTTTTAGATATTTTATTATTTTTATAAACAATTGGAGTGATAAATTTTTCCTGATTTAATATATTTGCAATTTGAGTATTACTTTTATTATCAAGAGCAAGATCAAAAATCTTTCTAACTATAAAAGAAACATTCTCATCAATAACTAATTTATATTTATTGTCTTCACTTCTTTTATATCCAAAAGCTGGACTACTTCCTAAAAACAATCCCTGTTTTTTACGAACACGTAATATTGATCTAATCTTTTTAGAACTATCTTTACTTTGAATATCATTAAATAATGATTTAAATGGAGCAATATCATTATTAGTACTATCAATTGATGTATCAATATTATCAAGTATTGAAACATATCTTACTTTTTTAAGAGGAAAATATTGTTCTATGTAATAACCACTTTGTATATAATCTCTACCCAATCTTGATAAATCTTTAGTTACAACCATATTTATTTTACCATCTTCTATATCCTTAATCATTTTATTAAATCCAGGTCTATCAAATGTAGTACCACTATAACCATCATCTACATATTCACTATATAATTTCAAATTATTATCTTCAATATAAGATAATATTAAACTCCTTTGGTTTATTACGCTTTCACTTTCTTTATTATTATTTTTATACTCATCTTCTTTTGATAATCTAATATACATACCAACTGTATACATAAATCACCTTCTTTTCTTAAAATAATCAATTAATATACATTCTAAACTCTTATCTAATTTATTAAAATTTTCTTTATAAACCATAATTCCTCCATTTAATTTTATTTACATAAAATATTTTTATTAATAAAAAAACTACTAAATTAATTTAGTAGTTTAATATATATGGTTCACTTTTTGTTCCATTTCCAGAAGAAATTTTTAAATCTTTATTTAAATAAACGACTGGTCTTATCATTGCTTTTTCATTTTCGTTTTCCTTTAAAAAATCAAAATTTACATATACAGATGGAGTCATTGTTAACCATTTTTGAGAAGAATATAAATAATTAGATTTTCTATTTACCCAAAAGAAAATATTAAGATATTGATCTAACGTAACATAAGTAGTTGCATTTGCAATTTCAACAACACTCAACATACCAACATTATATTCTTTACTTTCAAGTTCAACTAATTCATTTAATGATTCAAAAGAAGTTAATTTACTAATATCATAATAAGTAGAATCAAATTCACCTTTAACAATATTATCATTATTTTTTAAACCATTAAAATAATCATTATTTAAATAATCTATTACTTCATTATATTCACTTTCATATTCCAATAAATCATTTCTAACTATTTTTATAGTACCATCTTTTTCAAGAGATACAATTCTCCATAATTCATCATTAAATTTTATATAATTATCTATATTTCCTCTAAAAATATACTTATCTTTTATTTTATAAAGACCATTTCCACTTTCAACTATTTCATATAAATTCATAACTCTAAGAGCTAATGTATCACCAATATTTGTTACTTTCTTATCATCTTTTTTTACTTCCTTATGAAAACAAAAAACTAACAATAATAATATAATTAATAAAATAAAATATATATACCTCTTTTTCATAGCAATTCTCTCTTTTATTAATTAAAATTTATTACTTTCTCAGTATCATACATAATATCATTTACTTTTACATATAATGAATAAATTCCATTATCTTGTGAAACTCTTATAGAATTACTCTCTTTTTTATTTTTTTCTTTGTAATTATAACTATATGTCTTATAATTTTTGGAAACTAAATATACATTTACTTCATCACTCTCTAAAAAATCATCTGTTAAAATAATTCTATTAATATAAGTTTCAACATTTCCATTATATTTTTTAGCATTTTTAAATTCATTACCTAAACTTAACGTTAATACTTCTTCATTCTCTATCTCTAAATTTGATATTCTCTTATAATCTTGTACTTCATAATTATCAGTTATATCTTTATATAAAGAAGATATTTTATAAGTTCTATAAATTAAATCAGGTGAAGTTGCTCTAAAAACAATATTATCATTTTTATCAATTTCTTCAATAACACCATTTAAATATTTTTCATCATTTATTGTAATATTATTAACATTTTTATAAGCTTCTTGAGAAATAGACCATCCATAAGTAATTAATTTATTACCATCATCTAAAATATCAAAATAACCAGCAACTTTACTAAACTCTTTTTTATTAGATGAATATTCCCAAACAGATTCAATAGTTTTATTACTATAATCTATTTTATATAAATTAACACTAGTATAATTATTAATAAAATCCTTTAACTTTATACTTTTATTAAACATATCATAATCGTTATTATGAACACCAAGTAACCCATCTTCAGTAATAAATGCACTATGTTGACCAGCAGTATATCTTGTATTACCCATAGGTTTTAAAAAATAATTTTTAAATGCATCAGAATATATTTTTTTATCACCAAATATCCATTTTATCTCATAATTTTCCATATTTATCATCATTATAGAATTAAGACCCCTAACAGATATTAAAAGTTCTTTAGAATCTTTAAAATATTGAGCAGAATTAATTACAATATCATAATTAGTACCTAATTTTTTTGTCCATTCAGAATCAATTTTATATAAAATATCATATAAATCAAAACTTTCTATTATCTTTCCAGTATTTAAATCCATCGTATAAACAACGGATTCTAAAAAATCAGATTTATCTTCAGAACCTAATACTAACATTTTACTTTCACTCAAAGGTATAAGTTCATGATGATAACCAAAGTCAGAAACATACTGATTATATATTTTGCCTAAATAATCCATTTCAATAAAACTAGAATAATTAATCTTAACTCCATTTGTTCCTTGACGCGGATCACTTATATAAAAATGACCATTAGATAAGTATTCAATATCACCTGCATAATCTCCAACTATATACCAAACAAGTTTACCACTACTATCATATATCGCATTACTTTCAAAATTAGGAGAAACAAAATATAAACCATCTTCATTTAAAGTTTTCTCCACATTAATTCTATTACCATCAAACTCTTCTGTTACAACAGAATAATTAACAGATTTATCATCTAATGTTAATTTAATAATATTATTATAATTATCATATAAACCATAAATAGGAATAACATGACTTTTCGTTTTTTCTGTCTTAGTCACATCTTTACCATTTATATTTACACCAATACTAACCTCATCATCTGTATTAAAAATAATCAAAGCAGTAAGCGGACAAAGTTCATATGGATTAACTATAACTTTTGCTTTTTCAAATGTATAATCACCTTTTATGTATTCTTTTATTTTTTTATCCATTTGAGTTTGTTTTTCAATTATCTCACCATATGCATAAATAATATCTTTTTCTTTAGTAAATTTATTTCCATAACTAACAAAACAAATTATTATAAAAAATACAATAAATATTAAAACATAAATTCCCTTTTTCATAATATCCCACCTTAAATACATTTTTATTATATCAGTATAAATATTAAAAAAACAATAAAAAAAGCAATATATACCATATTGCTTCTTAATATTTATATACCCTATAAACAGACGATTCAACATCAGGATACTCAAATGTAAAATATACTTCATTTGTCTCTAAATTTATTTCTTGAAAACCCTTTTTTCCCTTATTAATACTTCTACCATAATCCACCACGTATATATTATTAGTCATATCACTTGGCCAAACACTACCAAGCTGATAAGAAAGACAATCTAAATTGTAATTTTTAATGTTCTCAACTTTCATATTTTCCTGATCTAAATTAAATACAACAACAGAACTTTTTCCATCATCAAGATAAACAAAATCAGATTTAATACTTTTATTATTATTACTAAAAACCATATATGTATTATCTTTTCTAACTATTGAATGTTGTCTATAAAATATATGTGTATTAAAATCATTATTTTTATTTCCACCTAATCTCCAAATAATATCTCCAATATTAATGTCTAATTTAACAATCTCATTTGAATGCCTAAAACTTAATAATAAATTATTATCACTATCTAATTCAAATGAATTAAAGTGATGTTGAACTCTACTAATTATTTTCTCTCCATCTCTACCAATATCATCAAAATCACTAATTGGAAACTCATGCTCCCAAAGAACTTTATCATCACTAATTTTAGTAATCACTTCAATTTCATCATCATTAATTATATTAACTAAATAAGTATTTAAATCTAATAACAAATAATCATGTGGATCTATAAAACCATCATTTTTAAATTTCTTTATTAAATTATACTCTTCATCCAATATACATAAATTATCTTTACCATCTTCATCTTCATCAAGATAACTATAATATATTTTATTATCTATAATCTCCTTCTTAAATAGATATGAATTATATCCACCTTCTCTATAAAAAATAATATTTCCTTCATTATTCATTTTTACTAAGAAAATTCCACTACCAAAATTACTCTTCCCATAACTAGCAGCATAAGTAGTAAAATAAAAATCCCCATTCGTTGTTGATTCACCAATAGTATTAAACACAGGCATAGACTCAGGTAAAGTATTAATAATATATTTTTTATATTTACTTTCACCCTTATATTTTATTTCTAATTCTATTTTATTTTTATTATTTATTTCAACAATACCAAGGTTCTTCTTTTTATTAACTTTTTCACCATTAACTTTTATATTTGAAAAATAGTTGTCTTTCTCAATTACAATATCAAATTCAGAATTAAGAGTAATCAAATTTACTACAGAATCTGTTTTACCATTAACAAATGTATACTCCTCATTTGCAATAATTAACTTAACATCATTTGGAATAAACATATAAGTAATAAAAAAAGAAACAATAATTAATAATACTACAATAACTATAATAAACTTATGTTTTTTTAGAAATCTTTTTTTCATACATTTACCTCATACTATTATATTTATTATATACTTAGTTTATTTTAAAGAACAAGTTTAAATATAAAAATGATATAACTTTATTTATTCACAGGTGCTGATAAAGTTGCTTCATCTATTTTATCTGAAGAAGCACATATTGGTTTTTCTGGACCAGAAGCAACCATATATGTATATAACAATAGTAATCAAAAACTTATTTCTTTTGCATCCCTAACAAAAAAAGATGGACAATTCATAGTCGGAGATTGCAAACTAAAAAACACTTTTACATTAAATGATTTAAAAAATAAAACAATATTAGCAGGAAGAAATGGCGGAATGCCTTTAATGATGTTTGAATATGCATTAAAAAATAATAACATAAATAAAAGTGATTTAGTAATAGATACAAGTGTAGAATTTGCAAATTTAACAAGTGCTTTTATTTCAAAACAAGGAGACTTTGTAAACTTATTTGAACCAAATGCAACGTCATTAGAAAATCAAAATATCGGATGTGTTTTATCATCACTTGGTAACCTAACTGGAAATGTCCCATACACAACCTTCTATGCAAAAGAAGAATATATAAAAAACAATAAAGATATAATTAAAAAATTTAATAAAGCGTTAAATAAAGGAATAAAATTCACAAAAGAAAATAATTCATATGATATAGCTCAAATCATTCAAAAGCAATTTCCTGATACAAATATAGCTGATTTAGAAAATATAATAGAAAGATATAAACAAATCGATGCATGGTACGATAACACCAAATTAAATATAAAAGATTATGATAAACTTCAAGAAATAATGATGTATGGTAACAGTATAAACAAAAAAATAGATTCATCGTTACTAATAACAAATGAATTCAACTAAACTACTACAAGTTAATAACTTGTCAAAAACATTTTACACAAAAAAAGATGAACTTAAAGTAATAGATAATATCTCTTTTGATGTATTTGAAAAAGATATTGTTGCTCTAATCGGACCATCAGGATGTGGAAAAAGTTCAATATTAAATATAATATCAAACCTAGATAAACAATATAAAGGAACAATATCTAAAAAAGAAAATATTAAAATTGCATATATGTTTCAAGAAGACACTTTATTTGATTGGTTAACTATTTATGAAAATGCAGTTTTTAACCTTAAATTAACAAAAAATCTAACAAAAGAAAATATAGAATATGTTAACAACTTGTTAAGAAAATATAAACTTTACGAATTTAAAGATAACTATCCAAATACCCTATCTGGCGGAATGAAACAAAGACTATCTCTTATTAGAACACTTTCATTAAAACCAAATATATTACTTTTAGATGAACCTTTTTGTGCACTTGATTACCAAACTAAATTAAAAATTATAACAGATGTTTATAATATCATTAAAGAAGAAAAAATAACTGCAATTATCGTTACTCATGATATAGAAGAAGCAATATCACTTTGTAATAAAATAATTGTATTAACAAACAGACCAACTAAAATTAAACATACCCACATAATTAAAATAAATGAAAATCCATTAACAATAAGAAATACAAAAGAATTTTCATATTATCATAATTTAATATGGGAGGAAATAGAAAAAAATGTCTAAAGAACATTTATTATATTTAAAAAACATAAAAAGAAAAAAACAAATTATTTTTTTTTCACAAATACTATTATTAATAACGTTCATACTCGCATGGGAATTATTAGCAAAAAATAATATTATTAATTCATTTATAACAAGTAGTCCATCTAATATAATTAAAACAATAATTGAATTATATAACCAAAATAATTTATTTATTCATATAATAACAACAATTAATGAAGTTTTACTTTCTTTCTTTATAACGTCTACTCTATCTCTTATAATTGCTATAGTTTTATATTCAAATGAAACAATAGAAAAAATAATAGACCCTTATATAACAATCTTAAACTCATTACCTAAAGTAGCTCTTGGTCCATTAATCATAATATATTTAGGGGCAAACACAAAAAGCATAATAACTATGTCTATTTTAATATCAATAATACTATCAACGCAAAACATATTAAATGGATTTAAAAATACCAATAAAAATAAAATTAAATTATTAAAAACATTAAATGCATCAAAAAAAGATATAATAACAAAACTAGTAATACCATCAAATAAACAAACAATAATAAATTCATTAAAAATAAATATTTCAATGTGTTTAATCGGAACTATTCAAGGTGAATTTCTTACATCTAAATCAGGAATTGGATACCTTATAATGTATGGAACACAAGTATTCAACTTAAATCTTGTCATGACAGGAATAATACTATTAACTATAATTTCATATATTATGTATTTGGCTGTAAATAAATTAAAATAAAAAAATCCTTTTTTAAGGATTTTTATTTTTTAGTTTGATTATTATACATAAGATCTCTTGCTTTTCTCTTCTTATTATAAATAATTATAGCAATAGCAGTAATTACTGCAAAAATAATCATAAATCCAAAAATGATTCCAAATATAATTAAAATAAATTTTAAAATATTCTCAGAACCTATATGTTCAAATAAATCAGTGTTAATAACAATATAATCAGAACCAACTTTTTTTATTTCTATATCTGCTGTAAAACCACTTACATTCCATCCAACACCATTAGCATTAAATCTTATAGTAATTTTATAGTATTCATCACTCAATCTTTCACTTTCAATTACTTGATACATTATATTAATACCATTTAAATATTCATGAACATTACTCGTAATCTCAGTATTATTTTGATCTATAATTTTGTAAATATCCTCATCCCCATCATTTAAATCAGAAATAAACTCTTCAAGTACTTCTTCAACTTCATAAGGTATATCATCTTTAGCATAAATAACATTCGCGCAAGAAAACATCATTACACATGTAATTAATAATAATAATATTTTTTTCATTTTTTCACCTACCACAAATAAAGTATATCATTTATAAAAAAGAAAAACTACACAATGTGTAGTTAAATTTTTCCTTTTTTATCTTTTATACTTCTAATATATTTAAATATAGAATATATATATAAACAAACAATTATAAAAATACAATATGGAAATAAAATCTTAGCAGTACTTTCTGGTATTATAGCATACGTTTTATCAACACCATTAATTGGAATAGTCAATCTAAAACATAAAATTAACATAGCCATTATTACCAAACCTACAATTTCATCAGCACAAACTTTTCCTAGTGTAAACATATTTAAAAATGGTAAAAAAGCTAATATAGAATTTCTACCATATAAATTTTTATTTAACTTATTTGTAATTAAAGCCTGTAAAATAAAAGCTAATATGGAAATTGCAAGTATAATTTGCCACTTCCAAGTATTCAAAAATAATAAAATACTTTCCATTTTATCACTCCTATTATAAATATATTAGCATATCAAACAAAAATTATCAATTATGTATATTGAAGAATATCATAAAAATTGATATAATTTAAGACGATAATAAGGAGGATTAAATGAACAAAGAGTGGGAAAATTTTAACAAAGGTAATTGGTGCGAAACAATAGATGTAAGAGATTTTATAAATAAAAACTACACATACTATGAAGGAAATGAAAGTTTTCTTAAAAACGCAACTAATAAAACACAAGATGTATGGAATAAATGTGAAGAACTATTAAAAGAAGAACTAAAAAAAGGTGTATTAAGCATAGATACGGATAGAACATCAGGAATAACAGCATTTAATCCAGGATATATAGATAAAGATAAAGAAGTTATCGTTGGTTTGCAAACTGATGAACCATTAAAAAGAATGATAAATCCTTATGGTGGAATTAGAATGGTATATCAATCACTTCAAAGTTATGGTTATACATTAAATGAAAATATCGATAAATATTTTAATGAATACAGAAAATCACATAACCAAGGAGTATTTGATGCATATACAACAGATATTAAAAAATTAAGACATTGTGGACTTATAACAGGACTACCTGATGCATACGGACGAGGAAGAATCATAGGAGACTATAGAAGAATTGCATTATATGGTATTGATTTTCTTATGCAAGAAAAGAAAAAAGACTTTGAAAATCTTACAGGTAGTATGACTGATGAAAAAATAAGACAACGAGAAGAATTATCAATGCAATATAGAGCATTGGATCAAATTAAACAAATGGCCCAATCATATGGATTTGATATATCAAAACCAGCATCAAATGCAAAAGAAGCAATTCAATGGACTTATTTTGGATATCTAGCAGCTGTAAAAGAAAATAACGGAGCAGCAATGAGTCTTGGTAGAGTTGATTCATTCTTTGATATATACATTGAAAGAGATATCAAAAATGGAACACTAACAGAAGAAGAAGCTCAAGAATTAATAGATCAATTTGTAATAAAATTAAGATTAGTAAGACATCTAAGAACTCCAGAATATGATGAATTATTTTCAGGAGACCCAACTTGGGTAACATGTTCAATTGGTGGAACAACAAATAAAAAACCACTTGTAACAAAAACAAGTTATAGATTATTACATACTCTTAAAAATTTAAACCCTGCTCCAGAACCAAACATAACAATTTTATGGAGTAAAAATTTACCAGAAAACTTCAAAAAATATTGTGCAAAAATGAGTATTGAAACAGACTCAATCCAATATGAAAATGATGATATAATGAGACCAATATATGGAGATGATTATGCAATCGCATGTTGTGTTTCAGCAATGCGTCTTGGAAAAGATATGCAATTTTTCGGAGCAAGATGTAATTTAGCAAAAGCCCTACTTTACTCAATAAATGGCGGAATTGACGAAATAAAAAAAGAAAAAGCAATGGAAGATATTGAACCAATGAACGATATAGTTTTAAATTATGATAAAGTATTAAAATCATACTTCAATGTTTTAGAAAAAGTAGCTGATTCTTATTCAAATGCAATGAATATAATACACTATATGCATGATAAATATGCATACGAAGCAAGTCAAATGGCATTACATGATACAAAAGTAGGAAGACTTATGGCATATGGTGTTGCAGGATTATCTGTAGTAGCAGATTCACTTTCTGCAATAAAATATGCAAAAGTAAAACCAATAAGAGATGAAGATGGAATAACCGTTGATTTCGAGATTGAAGGAGAATTTCCAAAATATGGAAACGATGATGACAGAGTTGACAGCATAGCAACAATGATACTTGAAAAATTCTATCAAGAACTAAATAAACATAAAACATATAGAGGCGCTAAAACCACTCTATCTGTATTAACAATTACATCTAACGTTGTATATGGAACAAAAACAGGAGCAACACCAGATGGACGAAAAGCAGGAATCCCTTTTGCACCTGGAGCAAACCCAATGCACGGAAGAGATGTTTGCGGAGCACTAGCAAGTCTTAACTCAGTTGCAAAAATAGATTATTGTAAATATTGTAGAGATGGCGTTAGTAATACATTCTCAATTATCCCTACTGCACTCGGAAAAAATATGGAAGAACAAAAAACAAACTTAGTAAATATTTTAGATGGATATTTCTTGCAAAATGCACATCACTTAAATGTAAATGTTTTAACAAGAGAAACACTAATAGATGCAATGAACAATCCAGACAAATATCCACTACTAACAATAAGAGTTTCAGGATACGCAGTAAGATTTAATAGACTAACTAAAAAACAACAAGAAGAAGTTATTTCTAGAACATTCCACGAGAAGATGTAATATGAAAGGAAGCATAGATTCTATTGAAACACTTGGTTTAGTTGATGGACCAGGAATAAGATGTGTTGTATTTTTAAATGGATGCAATCTTAGATGCAAATACTGTCATAATCCAGAAATGTGGTGCTTAAAAGAAAATAATTATACAGTGGATGAACTTGTTAATAAAATTAAAAGATATAAACCATACTTCAATGAAAATGGAGGCGTTACCTTTTCTGGCGGTGAACCCCTACTTCAAATCAACTTCCTAAAAGAAGTAATGAAAAAACTAAAAAAAGAAAATATTCATATTTGTTTAGATACTGCCGGATATTCAAAAGAAGATTACACAGAAATATTAGAATTAACTGACCTCGTTTTACTAGATATTAAACATACAAATGAAAAAGGATTTAAAGATTTAGTAAATGGAAATATAAGCATAAGTGAAAAATTTATAGAAGAATTAAACAAATTAAACAAACCAGTATGGATAAGACAAGTCATTATACCAGGTATAACTGATACAGAAGATTACTTAAAATCTTTAAAAGAATATATAACAAAAATAAAAAATATTAAAAAAATAGAATTCTTACCATTTCATCATATGGCAAAAGATAAATACAAAAAGCTTGGAATTAAAAACCAACTTGAAAATATACCAGAAATGGATAAAGAAAAATGTAATCAATTATACGAAAATTTTATAAAATAAAAGTTCTTTAACAAAAAAGAACTTTTTTTATTTTAATAACAATTTCTTAACAAGATAATCTTCAAAAAAGAATGCATCCCTTGTATCTAAATCAACATTACAACTACGTTCTATTAAAATAGAATTATCAAAAAACACATTATGCCAATACCATTCTAAATACATCCCATCAATACTTCTATTCCATCTATCATTTGGAAATTCTTTATTATATTCAAGCAAAATAGCTAAAATATTATACATATCTTCTTTATCATGAATTAAATTTGAACCATAAATTTGAACATTAGAATTTAAAACATTTCTATAATCAAGTAAATAAATATCATTTTGATTTTTTTCAATTTCTTCAAATGTTTCCTCACCCAATACATAAACATTTCTATTTTTATAATACGCATATTCATTATCAATTTCTGAATTATAATTTGGATTTTTCTCATAAGAAAACTCTCTTTCTTCACTATTATTAAAAGAGTTTATAAACAGACAAAAAAACAAATAAATTGAACTTAATATAAATGCTTTTTTTCTAAATTGTTTTTTTCTTTCCTCATTCATGGTTCCATATTTTAACATAAAAAAAACAAATAAAAAAGAAGAATTATATATTTTCTAATTCTTCTATTTCTTTTCTTTCTTTAAAATGTTTTATTTCTTTTAAAATCTTAAAAGAATCATAAAATAACACAAATACAGCAGGTATCATTATCGCAAGTAATAAACCACCCTTAGATGCTATAAAATATTGTATTTTTCCAAAAGCAGGTAATCTAAAATATACTCTACCAATTACATTAGATGATAAAACAAGTTCTTGATCAGATATCTCATTTGCATCACCCTTAACCTCAAAATATATATCATCTTCCTCATTAATAACCTTTTCAATTCTATGAGTTATAGGCGTATTTCCGAAAAAAGGATTAGATGAATAAAATGTAATAATATCTCCTTTAACTAATTTACTAGGATTAGTCTTTTTAATAAATACAACATCATATACATCAATTGTAGGTTCCATACTAGAACTAACAATTGTATATAAAGCAAAAGGCGGCATCTTTCCTTTAGATTGATAATACTTAGAAGAAAAAACATAAAATACTAAAAATGCAGAAATAACCATTAAAAAACAAATAAGTGAATAACTTACCAATTTTATTCCAAACCTTACTCTCTTTTTAAATTTTATCTTTTTATCTTCTTCCATATACTTTTTACCTATTACATATCTATAATAACAAATTTAACAAAATAAAAAAAGTGAAAATCACTTTTTTAATGTAATCACAGGTCTAATTCTATTTAAAGAAAAAATATCTTCCTCAATAAAAACATCGTAATTAGAATCAACCATACTGGCTTTATTATCACTAAAAGAATTAATTAATAAATAATTTCCTCTAATTAAAGGATTTTCTTTTAATGCAATAAATAGCTTATTATATTCTTTATAAGAAAGAAGTCTAACCAAACTATAGGTATAATTATCACACGTATATCCATATTTATTTATTTCTTCTTTCTTAAGTCCACCACAACTCTCTTCATTACAACTCATATTATCAAATTCATCACATATTTCTACAGCTTGTAAATTATGTTTAGTAAAAGCAGATAACTCATTAATAAAATAATCATTTAAATATGTATTAACATAAGAATTACTCCACTTATAAGAAACATAATCATTTTCATCAATATAATAACAGTTGTCACCCTTAAATGAAGTACAATGAGACATTTTATCACTAAGAGCAGTCTTTTTCATTAAAGTAATCTCACTACTATTATCACTAACAACAATCCAATCCAAAGAATCTATTTTTACAATAGCACCACTACAATAAAATACATCTTTATTATAACTAGCACCATTCGAATTCAAACAATCTATATTAAATTCAATAACGTCACTAATAACACCATTTTTGTTTTTAAACCAAATATAATTCTTACCCTGACTATATTTATTTAAAGTAATATTACCAGTATAATCTTCACTTATCCATTCACCAATAAAATCATCCTTATCAGAAATTTTATAAGATAAATTATCATCCAAAGAAGAAAATGAAACATTATTATTGTTCTTAATTATATCAACCACAAGATTTTCAAATCCTTGACATTCACTGTCCATATACTTGACATTGTCAAGTGAATTCTTATAAATGCAATGACCATTTGAATTAATATAAAACTTAATATTTCCATACTTATCTTTATCAATTACACCTTCACCAGATATATCAAACTTATCACTCTCATAAAGAGTTTTCCCCATACTTATAACACCATCATTAAAATTATAAGTACCCTCTTTCATACCATATGACTGAGATAAAATAGCTTTTCCGACATTAATATAATCTACCTCACTATACTTTTTATTAAAATACGAAAAAACATAAATCATAATTAATGAAAAAATAATTAAAATAATTGTAATCTTTACTTTTTGCTTCATGCAAAATATTATACTAAAAACAATAAAAAAAAACTACGATTTTCACGTAGTTATTTTACATCTATTCTATTAAATAGAATTTCAGGATTATTAAGTTTAGTTCCAGATACATATGCACCAAATTCTTTTGTACTTTCATAATCTTTTATTTCAGTATTAATTAATTCAAATATTTTTTCAGAAGTACTAGGTAAAAATGGTTGTAAATATACTGCACAAATTCTAATAGATTCAATTAAATTATATAAAACTGTCTTTAATCTATCAGTTTTTGTTTCATCCTTAGCAAGTGCCCATGGTAATGTTTCATCAATATATTTATTTGATGCTCTTAAACAATTAAATATTTCATCAATTGCATCAGCAATTTTTAATTTATCCATTTTATCTTTAACAGCATTACCTAAATTTGATAGTTTTTCAATTAAAGCATCATCTACTTCTTCATTTACTTTAGTATTTTCAACAACTCCATCAAAATACTTATGACTCATTGATATTGTTCTATTAACTAAATTACCAAGAATATTTGCAAGATCAGAATTATTTCTTTCAATAATTAAATCCTCAGTAATAATACCATCATCTGCAAATGGAATTTCATGTAATACAAAATATCTAATAGTATCAAGTCCATATTTATTAACTAAATCATCAGCATATAATAGATTTCCCTTAGATTTACTCATCTTATCTCCACCAGAAAGTAACCAAGGATGTCCAAATACTTGTTTTGGCATTGGCAAATCAAGAGCCATTAAGATAATTGGCCAATATATTGTATGAAAACGAATAATATCTTTTCCAATTAAATGTAAATCAGCTGGCCATAATTTGTTAAATTCATCAGTACTATTATCAACATCATATCCAATATTAGTAATATAATTTGATAATGCATCTATCCATACATAGACAACATGTTTATCATCAAAACTTACTGGAACTCCCCATTTAAATGAAGTACGAGAAACACATAAATCTTGAAGACCAGGTTTTAAGAAATTATTAATCATTTCATTTTTTCTAGACTCTGGTTGAATAAATTCAGGATGACTTTCTATATATTCCATTAATCTATCTTGATATTTAGATAATTTAAAGAAATAAGCTTCCTCACTCTTTATTTCAACATCACGTCCACAATCAGGACATTTTCCATCAACTAATTGACTCTCAGTAAAAAATGATTCACAAGGTGTACAATAAAGTCCCTCATACTTTGATAAATAAATATCACCTTGATCGTATAATTTTTTAAAAATTCTTTGAACTACTTCTTTATGTTTAGGATCAGTTGTTCTAACAAATCTATCATATGTAGTGTTCATTAAATCCCAAATAGTTTTAATTTCAGAAGCAACTTCATCAACAAACTCTTGTGGTTCTACTCCTTTATCTTTTGCTTTTAATTCAATTTTCTCACCATGTTCATCTGTACCAGTTTGAAAATAAACATCATAACCTTCAAGTCTTTTATTTCTTGCAATTGCATCAGCTAAAATAATTTCATATGTATTACCAATATGAGGCTTACCAGAAGTATAAGCAATCGCAGTAGAAATATAATATTTTTCCTTTTCCATAATTCCTCCTTATAAAATAAAAAAGCACGAGTCAAGGACGAGAAAACCCGCGGTACCACCTTGATTCATGCTTTAACATGCTACTTAAAATTCTTAACGCGAACTATACGATTTGACTCCAGAACCATTCGGGAAGAACATTCATATTAGTTTTCACCAACCACTAACTCTCTACAAATCACTTTCTTCTTTCTTTCCTTCACAATCAATTGATTTAGATTATACTACAAATATAATTAAAAATCTATATATTTAAATAAATTATTTTATTCTTAAAGTTTTCAAATAATCTTTTTTATCATTACTAATTCTAAAACTTTCAATTGCCTTTTGAATTGATTTATTATGAACAAACTTACTAAGTTTTTTATTTTCAAATATTTTAACAGTTCTATTATATTCAAAAATTAATGCATAACTAAAATACCAAGCAATTGCCATATTTATGTAATATTCATCACTAACATAATTACATGCTATACTATTACACTCATCAACATATTTACTTTTTATAAAATACTTCATCATCATAACAAAAGCAAATCTAACTTTATAAACACTATTTGATTCTAAACAACATTTTAAATATTTAAAAAATTTATCATAATCATTACAAAGTATTTTACAAGACAATGTATCACATACAGACCAATTATCAACATAAACCAAAAACTTCTCAAGTTCCATAATACATTCATCAAAATTTTTAATTTCATTTATTAATATCGAATGCAAAATATTCTCTTCTAAATATTTATGAGGTAATTCATTCAAAAACAATTTCTTTTCTTCAATATCAATCTCTTTAAAAATTTTTCTTATAACAGGAATCCTAACACCTATAATACTTTCTTTATTTACATTAGGAATCAGCGAAGACGTAAATTCTTTATATTTTAAATCTTTGTTTTCAAACAACTTATCAACAATCTTTTTCATAAATAAATTATATCAAATATGATATAATTATAAAAGGTGAATAACATGTTAAAAAAGATACAAAAAATATATGAAGATAACAAAGATATAAAATACTCATGGATGGATAAAAATGGTGATATTCATGAACATATTAGCGACGGATACATTAGAAAATTTAGAATGCAAACACCTGAAGAAATATTAAAAAGTAAAATCGGTAACTGCTGGGAAACAGTAGAATTAACAAGATATTTTTTAGAAAAAGAAAATATACCACATAAAACATATTTTTTCGGAATTCCAATGCAAAATTTCTATTGCCATAGTATTATAGTTGCAGAAATAAATGACAAATATTATTGGATAGAAAATAGTTTTAAAAATAATAAAGGAATACATGAATTTAAAGATCTAACAACATTATTCAACGACGTACTTAATAAATTTCCACAAATCGTTGGTTCAAACAAAGTAAAATATTCACAAATGAAAATACACGAATATGAAAAACCAGCACCCCATTTAGGATGTGTAGACTTTTATTTTTACTGCATGAGACAAAAAAGCTTAACAAAAAAATATCTCCCTGACTATCTGAATTTAATTGAAGACAAAAATTAAAAATGATATAATTAAAATAAGATGATAATAAGGGTGTGATTAGTATGAAACTATATTTAGCGGACGAAGAAAAACTTAACTCATATACTCTACCAGAAAAACCTGAAGAAAGTTTTCTTTTTTCATATACATCTTCAATAACAAATATTGAAGTATTTTTTAATATATATGCAAAAGATGAAAAATGGTATATAAAAAATAACGAAGATTTTATTATAAATGATACTAATATGGATACATTATTAGAAGATTTTAAATACTACAAAATCAAAATTAAGGGAATTACAACTAGTTTATATTTATATACTTATCCAAATTACAATGACAGCTACAAAGATATTGCTACAGAAAATATTGAAAAAATAACTATTGGTAATGCAGCAAATAATAGTATTGTATATCAAAACCCAATAACACAAGCAACACAAGTATCTATTACAACAGAAAATAATATTTACTACATTGAAAATGTTGAAATAGAAAATGAAAAACCTATTAAAACAAATACATATTTAAATAATAGAATATTAAAAAAGAAAACACCTTTAAATTCTGGTGATATTATATTTATAAATAATTTAAAAATAATATGGATGAATAATTTTATTAGACTATATAATTCAACGGATAAAATAGATCTATCACCAAATATGGTAGTTAAAAATATCGATGTTGTAGATAACTCTCAATATTTAAATTATGATATGAAAGAAAATACAATCGGATTATATAAGGATGACGATTATTTCTTTCATAAACCAAGACTAAGTAGTTCGTATGAAAAAGAAAATGTGACAATAGATCCACCTACTCCAAAAAAAGAAAAAGATGATATTCCATTTATCTTCACGCTTGGAACAGGTGCAACAATGCTTGTAACATCATTTATAAATCTATATTCTAAAATTACAGATTATAACAAAGGAAAAGCAGATAAAACAGAATTAATATTTGCAATTATAACTGCAATAGCAATGACACTATGTAGTTTTGCACTTCCAAAAATAACAAAAATGTATAACAAAAAAGCAAATAGAAAAAGTGATGAAAAAAGAGCTAAAAAATATACCGAATATTTAGAAAGAAAAAAAGCAGAATTAAATAAAATATTAAACTATCAAAGACAATCACTTTACGATAATAATCCATCAAGCAAAGAATGTTATGATTTTGTAGTAGGACTAAAAAACAGATTATGGGAAAGAGAGATTACAGATTTTGACTTTTTAACTATAAGAACTGGACTTGGAAATATTCCAGCTGAAATTGAAATTGACGCACCAAAAGAAAAATTTGATATAGAAGAAGATGAACTGATAGATAATGCAATAAGACTAGCAGAAGCATCAAAAACATTAACTAGTGTACCAATAACTGTTAATTTAGCAGAACACTTTGTATCATCAATTATATGTAACTTTGAAAATCAAGAAGATTATTTAAATGGAATAATGTTACAACTTCTTTCTCTTCATAATCCAAAAGATTTAAAAATAATATTTTTAACAAGTGAAAAAAATAATTATAAATGGGAATATTTAAAATTAGTACCACATATTTATTCAGATGACAAATCAATAAGGTATTATGCAACAAATGAAGATGAAGCAAAAGTAATATTAAAAGAAGTTGAAAATTTATATAACGAAAGAAAAGAACAAATTAAAAATGCAACAAATGATATTAATGAAGAAATTGAAAATATAAACTTTTACAAAAGTTTCAGTCCATATTACTTAATAATTACAGATAGTCATAGACAATATAGTAATATTGATTTCTTAAATAAAATAATGACATTTCAAAAAAATATTGGATTCTCACTTTTATTAATAGGAAATTCATTAAAAAGTTTACCTAATGAATGTAGAAAATATGCATATGTAACAGATAAATCAAGTTGTGTATTTGAAAAAGATTACTCTAAAAATAATCAAACAAACTTCACAACAGAAATATTCGAAAATTTAGATATGTATAGAGTTGCAAGAGAATTATCAGGTATTCCTGTGCAAACATTATCTGAAATGTATAACCTACCTACTGTTGTACCATTCTTAGAAATGTATAATGTTGGTAACATTGAACAACTTAATATTTTAAATAAATGGGCTTCAAGTAATCCAATAAGTACTTTATCTTGTCCGATTGGTGTATCACCATCAGGCGAATTATTTAAACTAGATTTACATGAAAAAGCTCATGGACCTCATGGCTTAGTTGCAGGATCAACAGGATCTGGTAAATCAGAATTTATTATTACTTACCTACTTTCACTTGCAGTAAGTTATCATCCAGATGAAGTACAATTTGTTTTAATTGACTACAAAGGTGGAGGTTTAGCAGGAGCATTCGAAAACAAAGAAACAGGTGTAAGAATACCTCACCTATCGGGTACAATAACAAACTTAGACGTAAGTGAAATGAATAGAACACTTATTTCAATTAACAGTGAATTAAAAAGAAGACAAGCTAAATTTAATGAAGTAAGAGACAAACTTGGTGAAAGTACAATCGATATATATAAATATCAAAAATATTATAGAGAAGGATTAATTGATGAACCAATTCCCCATCTATTTATTGTTTCAGATGAATTTGCAGAATTAAAAGCACAACAACCAGAATTTATGGACGAACTAATCAGTACAGCACGTATCGGACGTTCACTTGGAGTTCACTTAATTCTAGCAACACAAAAACCAAGTGGTGTTGTAAACGACCAAATCTGGTCAAACTCAAGATTTAAAATTTGTTTGAAAGTTCAAACAAAACAAGATTCAAATGAAATGTTAAAAAGACCTGAAGCAGCATCTATCAAAGAAACTGGTAGATTCTATTTACAAGTTGGATACGATGAACTATTTGAAATGGGACAATCCGCATGGGCAGGAGCAAATTATATTCCAACTGAAAAAGTTGTTAAAAAAATTGATGATTCAATTAGCTTCATTGATAACATCGGTGAAGTAATAAAATCAGCTAACAACATATCAAATACACCAGTTGTAGCAAAAAACAATGGCGATCAATTAACAAATATTGTTAAATACTTATATGATTTATCGATAAAAAATAACATTAAAAAACAACAACTATGGTTAGATAGTATCCCAGAAGAAATATATCTATTTAACTTAATAAAGAAATATAATTATACCGCAAAACCATACATGATAGATGCAATAATCGGAGAATATGATGACCCCGCAAGACAAAAACAAGGTCTTCTAAAAATCGATTTAACAAACACAGGAAACCTACTTCTATTTGGTATTCCAGGTTCAGGAAAAGAAAACTTTGTAACAACAGTTATAACATCTATTTGTGCTAAACATAGTAGCGATGAAGTAAATATCTATATACTAGACTTCGGAGCAGAAACATTAGGAAAATTTAAAGACTTTCCACAAGTATCAGATGTAGTATATATGGATGAATTAGAAAAATTAAATAGTTTATATAATCTGTTAAATAAAGAAATAACAAAACGTAAAAATGCATTTGCAGAATATAATGGTTCTTACACTAACTATATAAACACAAGTGAAAAGAAAATGCCAAACATAATTGTTATAATACATCAAATCGAAACTATGGTTGATAACCCAAACCTAATGTATGAAAAATTTATAAATCTATTTAAAGAAGGTCCAAAATTTGGTATAACATTTGTCGTAACTAATTCATTAGCATCAGGTATAAGAATGAAAGTATTACAACTATTCCCAAATAAATTATCATTAAAATTAAGCGAAGATATAGACTATAGAATTACTGTTGAAGCACCTAAAGGACTAGTTCCAACAAAATTCTTTGGTAGAGGCCTTGCTAAACTAGATAAAACATTAGAATATCAAACAGCATACATTTCAAAACCAGATGAATTAAATCAAAAAATTAAAGAAATTGAAAGTAGCCTAAAAGCTCTAAAAATGAAAAAAGCACCAGCTATACCTACTCTTCCAAATTTCTTAACAGTTGATAAATTAATAAATTCAGGTTATACATTAAAAAATATACCTGTTGGAATTTCAAAATCAAGTCTATCAATGGTAACATATGATTTTGATGAAAACTTCGTACCAGTTTTATCAAATGATTTATCAGGAAATATTCACTTCTTATATGGTTTAATCGAATTATTAAAACAAATACCAAATTCAAAAACAAGAATAATAGATGTATTAAAAATATATAAAAATGTTCAAGGAATCGATGTTTATGACAAAGATTTTGATACAGTTATAAAACAAATCAAACTAGAAATACTAGATGATAATAACTTAAAAAGAACAAATATATTTATTATAATTGGACTTGGAGCATTTAAGAATAATGTACCTACAAAAACACAAAAACACTTTAATGATGTATTTGAAGGTCTAAAAAATTATAAACGTAATAAATTTATTATATTTGATGACTACAACTCATATAAAAGTTTAGAAACAGAAAATTGGTATAGAGCAAATATTAATAATGGAAGCGGTATTTGGCTTGGTGAAAATGCAGGAAATCAATATTCAATAAAAATGCCTAACCTTTCACTTGATGAAAAGAAAATCTCATTTACAGAAATTGGTTATGCAGTGAAAAATAACAAACATACAATAATGAGATATATTGTAGATAAGGAGTTTGATAATGAAAAATAAAGTGTTAACTGAAATATACTTTGCACAATTAGATGAAAAATTTAATATATATTTACCATTAAATAAAAATATAGCAAATATAATCGAATTAATTTGCAAAGCAATATCTGAATATAAAAGATTAAGCACAATTGATTATAAAAAACTATCTCTTTACAATCATGAAACATCCGTTAAATATACCCCTGATTTGTTAATAAAAGATTCAAATATTAGAAATGGAATGAGATTAATACTAATGTAAAAAAGAAGAATAAAAATTCTTCTTTTTTTTAGGAATAATTAAATTAAATAAAAGAAAGATATATACATACAAAAAATGAATAATTTATACATGTAGTAAAATAACATCAAAAAAATTTAAAATTTTTATTTAATCAATCTAACCATTTATATACAATCAAATTACAAACAAAATTAATATAATCCATCAAAAAAAAGTATTTCATTTGAAATACTTTCTTTAAAATTACTTATTTAGCAATCTAATTAACACTTAATTCCTTAACTAAACCAGTTTGAACTTCTACAGAATTAACAGATTGTTCAGACTCAGCTAACTTGTCATCAATCTTACTTCTGTTAAGATCAGCCCACTCCTGATCGTCTTTACATTTTATTTTATAACCTTCTAAAACACCTGGAAGACTATTTAACCAACCTTGATAAGCAAAATCTGGCACATCTAAACCACTAGCTGCATCAATAGATTTCTCAAATCCTTGTAATGCACTATTAAGGATTGTCGAACATTGATGAAATTTTGATGAATCATAATGCACTTTATTCATAAATTATTTAGCAGCTGAATTAAAAGTAGCCTCAAGACTATCAATAGCTTGATCTAACGTATTTACAAAGTTCTTAAGATTATCACCAAATGTGATATATAAAGCACTTTCTGCATTAACATTAGATAAATACTTATCAGCAGCATCTCCTTCCCATCCTTTAAAAGAATTAATTTCATTAAAGAAAGAATCAGTTGCAGTACAATATGAAGACACTGCTCGATCAAAATCAGCCACTAAAGTCTTCACTTGAGCAAAATCAATATCAATCATTATGACTACCCCTCACTTTCTTCTTTTTCAAGTTCTGCTAAAATCTCTTGAATTTTTGCATTGTAACTTGCAATTCTTGAGTTACATTTTGAAATTTCTGATTCAATTTCACCATATACAGAACCTGTTATTGTACTTACTTTATCACTAACATTTGAAGCATTATTCAATATAGATTGTCCATCAGCAGTATCACCATCAACAGTGAAAGCACCACTAAGACATGTTGCCGCTTTATTTAATGAATCTTCAGTATTATTTAAAGCAGGAACAACTGACCCAGATAATCCACTTTTTAGATTATTAAATCTTTTTTTTCTCTTCTCCTGTTCAGCAATTAAACTTTGATAATATCCTATCATAATTAGTTCATACGATTAACTGTTACTAAATCGCCCTCAGTAGATGGAGCAGCAGCTACATCTCCTGTAGTAATAGCTGAAGATTGATCAACATAAGCAGCAGCTACTTCATTTAATTTTTCTTTAAATTCATCGAAATATCTAACGATACTATTAATTTGAACACAAGTTTCAGTTATATACTCATTAATTGAACTACATTGAGCACTACCATAAAAACCATTATCTGGACCGATTTCAAATGCTTTAATATTACTTAAACAAGTTTCAACCTCAGTGATATATGTTTCGATTGCAGATTGCATTGAACCTATCTCACCGCTATTAATAGCCATTGTATCCATATTTCATCACTCCCTTCATAAATATATTATTAAATTTGAATAAACTAGCTTATTAAACCAGCTTGAAAAGATTCCCATTGTGAAATAATAGAATCAATAGTAGCTTTAACAGCAGTTCTATAATCCTCTATATGATTACATACATTTTGTGCATGTTCATGGAATCTTTCACAATACATTTGACAGTCTTGACCACTCCATCCAGCAGCTAATGCGCTATCTACTGGACCATAATTCATGATTGCAGTTTGTACATCATCAATTTTAGCACTAAATGCATCATAAGTAGCTTGAACAGCACTTTGAGTTACACCTTCAGTCCATCCACCGCCACCACCAAATAATTGAATGTTTAATTTAATAGTTGACATTTACCAACTCACCTCCTTTTTTAGCAGTAGCCGCAGTTCCAGAATCTACGCTTCCATCTTGTTCCGCAAAACTTACTACCAAATTTTTAAAATCATTTACATAGGATTGCATATTAGTATTAATAGTTGGAAATTGATTTTCAAATTCAGAAAATTTGTTTAATATCGCACCTGACAATTCGCCCTCGAGTAGCGAAGAAATCTTAGTCATTATATCACTCATATCGGATAAGCTTTTTTCGATATCACTTTTATAATTATCTAAGTTACCAGCTGCAGATTCAGTTTCACCACTATTAAGTGTAATATTATCTGACATATAATCACCTCTATCCTATAAATTAAGTATACCATATAAAAATAAGAATTAAATAAAAAAATAAAAAATTTTACAAAAAAAAGAATATTGCTATTCTTTTAATAAACTATAAAAAAGTTCCTCCAAACCAAAATCATAGTATTCTGTTTTAAACACACTTGGATCATCAGTATAAGTAGTTAAAGTTTCAAGAGTCATAACTGGAATATTATTAACAAGATTAATATTACCGTCTATATATTTATCATTAGATAATCGTAATGTCTTACTACTAAATTTAAAACCATTTACAATTTCAGAATAAAAGTCAGTAATACTTCCATCATTTCCTTCACCAACTTCCTCATATGAAAGTCCATGAACAATATATCCAGTATAATTACTAACTCTATCAGCAAAATCCAATGTAGTATTATTAAACTCAGATGATAAATTTGGTTTACCAGCATATATAACACGACCCTGACTGTGCAAATTCAAATATAATACAGAATTCTTATAATGCTTTAAAATAAAATACATAGAAGCTCTTGTTTCAGGTTCACTACCTAATTCTTCACCGCCAAAATAAGTAAGACGTTTTGTAGTTCTTTGTAAAGAAACACTATTAATTAATTTTTTACTTTTATAATAAAGTCCTGCATTTTGAGTAGGAAAATTTCTATTTAAATCAACCCCATTAGCATTATATTTAAAATTATCATAGTCAACTGAATCTTTATTTTTATAAATCCACAAATCATGATTTCTAATGGATTCTATTCCAAAATTAAACACTTCATATCCATCCGGATTAATAGATGGAATAGCAACGATTTTAAAGGTATTTAAAGCAGAAACTATATCTTTATCACCATTCTCATATTTATTAACTAAATCATTTAAAAACCTAGTTAAAAACAGTGTAGAAGCTACTTCAGCAGCATGAATATTAGCATCTAAATAAATAACTTTATCACCTTTACCAATCTCAACACCATATATATTTCTATTATCAGCACTCTTGCCAATTATATCAAGCATAACAATTGAGCTATTATTAATACTGTAAAGTATTTTTTCTATATCACTATAATGAAGCTTTCTATCAAAATCATAATTAATATAAGAATAAGAACCTTTTTTATCAACATAATTATATCCATGATTACAAACTGAAATAAAACTTTCCAAATTCATACCTTTAGCAAATTTTTCTTTAATAATATCATCATCAGACTCAGAAGTATCAACAATATAATCTAAAGATTTATCAACAATTTGAATAGGTTCATTATTACTAGATTTACCTAAATAAGATTTATTTTTTACAAATAAATTTTTAATAAAAATACCAATTAGAAAAACAGATATACAACATAAAACTAATAAATAAATTTTTCCAGCATAAGTTAATTTTATCTTCTTTTTCATATATCCTCCATAGATAATTATAACATAATTAAAGAAATTAATTAACAAATAAAAAAAACTCATCAAAAGATTATAAATGGAAATAATAAGTGTCCGCACATATCATTACCTAAATAAATGCGATTTATATATTACATATTATCATATTTGAACTCTTATATCCAAACATTGCTCTCGGATAATTATTTATCCAATCTTCTATTTCTTTTA
>JAFUNE010000017.1 GCA_017473105.1 Bacilli bacterium
ATCAAAAGCCAACAATACTGAATTAAAAGAAAAACTAGACCTATTAAATAATAGACCTAGAAAATGTATAAACTATAATACACCAAATGAGTTAATTAATGAATATATCATTAATTGTTGCACTTGATTTGACAAATCATCATGATTAAAAAACATTAACTTTTTGTTAATGTTTTTTACATGATGATTTTTGTTCTTTTTCGTATGAATATACTATATCCATATTTGCCTTTATTACTTCTTCTTCACTTTCATATTTATTATAATTATCTGCAAACTTTATTAGCAATTCCAAATTGTAATTCATAAGTTCTTCTTCCGAAATAAATTCTCCGTTTGATTTTATATTTTCAACACCATATTTACCTACTCTTATATTTACTATATCGTTGTTACTTCTTACACAATCAACAGTTGTTTTTTCATATGTTATATATTCATTCATAAATACTATTGTAAACATTAAAACTGTTGAAATAATTAATGATAGTAAATCTAATTTTAATCTGTCACATTTATATTTTTTTTCAAATAAGTATACGTTTAAATACCAGATTATTGTAATATGTAAAATTAATGATAAACATATCACTGATATATTATAATGCATAAGTATATTTATTTTATTTATATTTAAAAATCCAATTATTATTGAAAATATTATTATATTTATATTTTTTACTATATTTACGTCTTTTAAATGTAGTCTTATTCTTTTAGTAATTTTATTTACAATTATAAGTTCTAGTATATTTATTATTAACCAGATCAAATTATAAAATATTAAATATAGAATTTGGTAGTTTTCAACAAGTTTAACTAATACTTTTTCATCAATAAAATTAAGTCCTTTTATAATTAGAAAATTTAATATAATAAATATAATTGTATTTATAATTAAATATAGAAATTTATTTGTATTTTTCTTTTTCATTTTTATCATCCCTAAATTCATTATACTCTCTTTTTTTCATATTAATAATCTTGTAGACATTTTATTTACTATTATATAATATATTTTTTAAAATTTAACTTTTATTTTGTAAAATATTTATTTTGTTATATAATAATTTTAGGTGATATTATGTGGAAAATAATTGTAATATTTGTTTGTAAATTTATTAATAAACTTAGTAAACTACTTGGTCATGAAGGGAGTGTTATTGGTGGTCATTATGCTTTAAAATTAGATAAAAACATTTTAAAGAAAATTGAGTTACCTAAATATGTTGTTGGTATTACTGGTTCTAGTGGTAAGAGTTCTAGTACAGAACTAATGTATAACATACTAACAAAAAATAATTATACTGTTTGTTATAATAAAGAAGGGAGTAATACTATAAATGGTATAACTTCTATGATTTTAAATAATTGTAATTTTTTTGGAAAAGTTAAAAAAGATATTTTACTAATGGAACTTGATGAACAATTTATGAAGTATATTTTTGAACATATAACTCCTACTCATTTAATGATTACTAACATTACTCGTGATCAACCACCTAGAAACTCTCATCCTGAAAAAATATATAATGCGATAAAAGGTGCAATTCCTGAAGGTACAACGTTAATTCTTAATGTTGATGACCCTTTTGTTAATAGACTTAGAATTAATCATAAAGGTATTAAGGTAAGTTATGGAGTAAGTCAAAATGATTATTCAATTGCAAGCAAACTTCATAATTTAGATGCTTGTTATTGCCCTATTTGTAATTCTAAACTTGAATATGAATTTTATCATTATGGACATATTGGTTCTTATCAGTGTCCGAAATATCATTTCTATAGAGGAACTCCTCAATATGAAGCAAAGAATGTTGATGTTGTAAATAGAAGAATCACAATAAATGAAAAAGAAGTTAAATTACCATCTAATTTTTTATACACTGTTTATTTTGTAACTGGATGTTATGCTTTATGTAAATCACTTGGTTTGAGTGATGATGAAATTCTTAATGTTTTAAATGGTGATATTAAAACTAAAAGATTGAATATTTATAAATTTAATAAAAGAAATTGGCAAATGCTTGCTAGTAAAAATGAAAATAATTTAAGTTATAAACAATCACTTGATTACATTGTACATGAAGATGGTGATAAAACTATCATTCTTGGTTTTGATTCTTCAAGTCGTAGATATAAAGAAAATGATATTTCATGGATTTGGGATATTGATTTTGAAATATTAAAACATGATAGTATTAAAAATATTATATTAATTGGTAAATTTTGTTACGATTTAGAACTTAGAATGAAATATGCCAATATTGAAGATGATAAAATAATTCTTGTCCCTGATTTAAAGGATTTAGCTAAGATAATTAAAAAGAAAACTAAAGGAAATATTTATTCAATGGTTTGTTTTGATAAGGAAATTCAATTAAAAAATATTATAAAGGAGGAACAAAAATGATAAACGTTTTACATTTATATTATGATTTGTTAAACCTTTATGGAGAAAACGCAAATACAAGATGTATCAAGTATAATCTTGAATTAAATAAAATAAGAGTTAAAGTAGATTATAAAAGTTTAAATGATCAAATTAATTTTGATAACTATGATATTATTTATATTGGTTCTGGTTCTGAGGATAATATGAAACTTGCCTTAAATGATATTTTAAAAAGAAAAAATGAAATTGAAAAATATATTGAAAGTAATAAATATTTAATATTAACTGGTTCTTCTATGGATTTATTTGGTAAATTTATAGAAACAAAGACTGAAAAACTTAATGCTTTAAACATATTTGACTATTATACTAGATATATTAGTGAGTCTAATCTAAACAATGCTTCCAAAGATAGAATTGTTGGTGAAGTTAGAGGTAAGTGTGATTTTATTGATGAAGAAATTATTGGATTTCAAAATAGATGTGATTTAGTTTTTGGCATTAAAGAACCATTGTTTAAATTAAACAAAGATTACTCTAATGATTTAAAAAATGATAATGAAGGATTTGTATACAAAAATGTTTATGCTACTCATATCATTGGTCCATTACTTATTAGAAATCCATTTTTTACAAATTTTATATTATGCAAATTATGTAAAACTAAAAAACTTAAATATAATAATTTAGATGAGATAAGCATTAATGCATATAAAAAATACTTAGAAAATTTCTAAGTATTTTATTTTTTTATTATTCTATTTATTATTCTTTTTAGGAATTTTGCTTTTCCTATTCTCTCTCCATATTTAACTATTGTCTCTATATTTTCTTGCGAATTTTTATAAATATCTTCATCTAGCTTAATGGTGTTTTTTTTGAATAATAATACTATTGTAGAACCACCAAATTCGAAGTATCCTTTTTCTTCTCCTTTCTTATAGATGTATGTTTCATGAGCATTTTTTATTCTTCCAATACAAAGTGCTCCTATTTCTACTTGAATTACTTTTCCAAAATTATTTGTATTCAATAGAGTCCACTCTCTTGAATTCATATTATAAAAATTATATTTATTTAACGCTATTGGTTGTACTGTGTGAAGTACACCTTTTATTTTTGTATTCTTACCTTTTGATCCGCTATCGATGTAGCAATATCTATGGTAGTTATCAGTTGATAATCTGAATACTAGAGCGTCTCCACCTTTATAATCTTCCATAATATCTTTATCAACTAAAGAATTAATACTATAATATCCATTCTTTATCCCGATAGTTAAATCATCTGTTATTTTATATGCGATTAGTTTACTATCACATGGACTTATTAAAACATCTTTACTTGCATTTATTGGTCTTTTATAAGATATTACTTTTCTTGTAAAAAAATCATTATACGATTTATATTTTCTATCATCATATTCAAACATATTTATATCATTTTTATCTATGAATCTTTTTATCATAAATTTTGATAATCCACTATTCATAAACAATGCTGCTAGATTTGATATTGGTTTAGTTATAAGTACTTTTAATATCATTCTTCCAATAAGCGTATTATATAAAAATTTTAGAGCTAATGATGGTTCAGTTACAATGTTAACTTCACTATTTCTTTCTCTTGATATATACATTATTTCACCATCAATGCAAACATTAATATTCCAACAATTACCACCGCTAACATTACTTTAGTATCTGGTTTTTTTATTTTTATTTTTAAAATAAATAATACACCTACTACTGCCATCATTATTATATATGTCATTTGAAAATAACTTCCTAATATGTCTTTTAACATATAAATAAATGGGAAAACCATAGCTGATGTTGTAATTGGCAACCCTGTATATGCTTTTACTGGTTCCGTGCTATTTCTTGTTATTTCTAAAACATTAAACCATGCTAATCTTATTAATCCTGCTGTTGGGAATAGTGCAACCAATATCATTGGTGCCCCTAATTTATATCCTATTATTGCTGGTAGTACTCCAAAAGATACTACATCTGCTAAACTATCTAATTGTACTCCAAAATGTCTTTCTTCTACTGTTCTTTTCTTTTTTGTTCTTGCTACTTTTCCATCAAACATATCACAAATTCCAGCAAACATTAACAATATTATTGCATAAAAAATGCTTTTTTCATTTCCTGTTGTAGCACATATTATCCCAAGTATTCCTGAAATAAAATTCATATATGTTAAATACACTGTATAATCATAAATTCCGATCATAAAACACCTCTTAACATATTATACTAATTATTTATAAAAAATGCAAATTTCGGTATTATTTTAATTTAACATGTATTTGTTTGTCCTCTTAATTTTCTTTTTATTGCTGAGCCAATCATTTGTCCAATCGATAAAACAGCATTTACTATTCTTGCAAGTGCATTTAATGATGATGCATTTATTCCTCCTTTTATTTCATATAATTCATTTTTAGTCATTACATGGTAATGGTCTTAAAAATCCGTCAATGACTCCTGCTATAAATGAAACTAAGGCTCCTAATACAATTCCAAATCCCCATTTTGATGCCCCAGCCTTTATTTCATATAATTCTTGATTCGTTATTATGACCTACTCCTTTCATTTTATATTTTTCTTTAAACATATCTATAATTTCTTTTTTATGTGATATGTATATAATTGTTTTATCTTTAAAACAATCAAATATTTTACCAATTATTTCTTTTTCTTCTTTGTAACCTACTTCACTTAATGACTCGTCTAATATTAAATAATTAAAATCACTTAATATACTTCTTGCTAATATTATTTTTTGTCTTTCTCCTCCTGATATGTTAAATCCATTTTCTTCTATCATAAAATTGTTTCTTAGTTTATTTTTATCTCTTAATTTTTTCAGATTACATACTTCTAATACTTTTTCAAATTTATTTCTATCTATGTTTCTTCCATATATTATATTATTTTCAAATGTATCATTATTTATATAACTATTTTGTGATACATAAGTTATATTGTTTGAAATATTATCATGTGATATATCTTTCAAATTTTGTTTTCCTAAATATATATTTCCTTCGTATTCATTTAAATATTTCATTAAGATTTTCATAATAGTACTTTTTCCAATACCACTATTTCCATGTATCAAAAACTTACTTCCATACTTTATCTTTATATCCACATTTTTAAATATATATTTCAATCCTGTTTTATATGATACATTTTCTATTATTATATCTTCTTTTATACATTCTTTTTTTGTTTTTTTGTTTTCACTTTTAATAAGTACTAAATCGTTAATTCTATTATATATATTTTTTATGTATTCAATATTTGGATACATATCAAGTAACTCTTTTATTGGTTCTTGAAAATAATATAATACTGAATTATAAAGCATAAATTCTCCTATTGTTATTACTCCTTTATTTATATAAATTATGCCTAATGTTATCGATAGGATATAACTTAAATTTACTATTATTTCTTTTAGAAAAGTTGACTTATTTATTAATTCTGAGTATTTTTTTATTTTGTTAAGGTTAATGATATAATTTACTTCTATTTTTTTAAGCATTTCATTTATCATGTTAAGATTTTTATTTGTTTCATAACCATAGATTGTTTCATTTAAAACTTTATCATAATTATTTTGACTTATTAAAACTTCTTCTGTCTTTTTTGAATATGTTCTTCTTAAAATAATTGTTATTGTAAAATAGATTAACATTTCAAATATGTTTATTATAATTAAATTTTTATTAATTGATAAAAGTATTATCATACTTATAAATATCAATAATAAGTTTATAGATATATTCACCAATATTTTCGAAAATATATCTTTCAAAAATTGTAAATCATTAAGTCTACTTACTATTTCTCCTGTTGATTTTGTTTTGAAATATTGGTAAGGAAGGTTAAAATATTTTCTTAAAATATCATTATTTATACTTAATGATATTTTATTTTCTATAAATATCATATATTTATTTCTTATATAGTTAAATATGTTTTTAAAGATAAATAGATTTAAAAATAATATAGATATTTTTATTAGATTATTATAGTTAAAACTTGGTAAAATTATGTCTATACATATCAATGTATAATAATTTAATATTACTCCTAATAATATAGTTAGAATTGAAAATAATACCATAAATATTGTTTCTTTTTTTATTGTTTTTAAATATTGTAGTATCAATGATAATAAATCTATATGATTGTTTATTTTTTCTATATTTTTTACTGGATAAATAACTAAACTTGTGTTTTGATATATTTCTTTAAATTCTAAAAATGATATTTTATTTATTGTACTTGATGGATCCATTATAATTAATTTATTTTTCTTCACTTTATACACTACTATAAAATGATACATATTTTCTTTTAGGACGTGGCATATTATTGGGAATGTAATTTTATTATTTATTATTTCTTCATAACTATAATGTAAACCGTAGCCATCAAATCCAAAATTTTTACTACCATTGATAATATCGTATGCTGTTGTTCCATCTATGTTTGTTTTTAATATATATGATACTTCTTCGTGCGATGCATCTAGTCCATAATATCTCATTATTGATAATAAGCATGATGCTCCACAGTCTTTATAACCATTTTGTCTAACTATAATTTTTTTATTCATTTCACCCTCCTACTTATATAATTAGTCAAAACTTTTTTAAACACTACTTTTTATAAAAAAAATCTCACATTTTTTTGTGAGATTCTTTATCATACATATTTAAATATAATTCTGAGTCTTTTATTAATGTATTATTTTTTATACACTCAGATAATATTTTTATTTTTGTTTTATAATCTTTTATCATGAACCAATTATTAGGAAATATTTCACTATAATAATTTTTGAATTTATTTGCATATGTCATTTCTGCTATTACATATAATTTAAAATGTTCTTTTTCCATATGTTCTCCTACCTTGTGTATGATTCATTATACACATTTGAATTTATCATTTTATTTTGATAGAAATCATCAAGTAATATTAATAATTCTTTTCCTACCATTGCTTCTAGTATTGCAAGTGATTCCTCTTTTCTATCTGATTTTATTATTGATGAGTAGTTCGCTATAATTTCTTGGAATACTATATCTTTTGAATAATAATATCCTATTCCATGACCAAATACTCCTTTTATTTTTTCTCCGTTATCAGTTTTAAGTTTTGAATGATAAAATTCACCTTCATATATTGCATCTATAATATCACATATTGCAACTAATTCTGAATAATATGATGTTAATAAGTTATCACACATTTCTTCACATTTTATTCTTTTTTGATTTATTTTATATTGTTCTAATGTAAATGATTCAGATAAAATTGTATCTAATTCTGATTCTGTATATCCTAATGATATATAATGTTCGATTACTGATTCTTTACTCATTTGTAAAAATTCTTCTATCTCTTGTGTTTTTGTTTCATTAAAATATTTTTTTGACCATTCGTCATATTCAATACCTATATCATGCTCTAATTTATTCATTTGTTCTATAAGTGTTTTTGATAATAGATTTATTTTATTTTTTATATTTTCATCTTGTCTTATTCTTAACATTACGTCTTCTATATTTTCTGGTGTTTCTTCTTCTGTTAAATAATAATGAAACATATGACCTAGTTCGTGATTGATAGTATTAATATTTGATATATTTATATTTAATCCTTCATTCTTATTAAAATAAGAGTATCCATTAGATTTTCTTACTTTAAAATCTGGATTAGATTTTATAATTTCTATAAACTTTTTTAATTCTATAAATGCTTTTTCATTTAAATCTGATAATTGCAATGCGTATGATAATACTATTGTATCAATTATTTCTTTATTATCTTCATTTGATAATAAGTACTCTAATTCCATTAACAATTCTATTTCTTCTTCTTTTAATTTTGTGTAGTCTATACTTCTTTTTATTTTTTCATTTTGTTTTGTTAAATATTCTTTTGCATATGCTTCATTATCTAACATTTCAAAATCTATTCCATGTGACACATCAAATTTTAATCCTTTTAATCTTAAGTATAAAATTATATCAAGATTTGTATCTAATCTATAAAAGTCAATCATTTTTTTTGTGAGATTTGGACTTCTTTCTATAAATAAATCTAGTAAACATTTATTTTTATATTTTATTTCAAGTAAATCATTTGAACTAAAACTATATAAGTATTCTAACTTATTATATTTTGCAAACATTAAATATGCATCTACATAATCATAATCTTCTTTTATACATTCCACATTTAATGCTAAGTGTCTATAATTTATTTCTTCGTTTTGTGACTTTAATATGTATTCTAATAGTGTTTCATTTGGTGAAACAAGTATAAAGAAATTATCTATTTTTTCTTTGTGTAAAAACATATTTACTAATATATCTGGTCTATCTATTCTATATAAATATTCTATTATTTTTCTGTTTGAATATTTTAAATTTGGTATATAGTCTAATGATATTATTTTTTCTATTAAGTTATTTTTTAATAGTACTTCTTCTGTAAATGGGATTAGTTCTATTAAATCTAATCTGTTATTTTTTTCTAATATTTCTAATATATTTGATTCGTATTCGAATTTTGGGATATTTATGTTATTTATTAGATTATTTTTAATTAAGTATTCAATAAGTGTTTCATTTTCATTTACTTGTGACATTAAATCTATTTGGTTTATTTTTATTTTTTCTAATAAATCTAGTCTTTTGTGTTTTTTAAATACTTCAAATAACCTAAAATCATATTCAAATGATAAATTACTTATTTCATCTATTTCTTTTATTTCAATTAATTTTTCTATAAAATAAGTATCTTCATATTTTGTAAAATAAACTTTATTACTTAGATTTGGAAGTTCTCTAAATTTATTATATTTATAAAATATTTGAGTTGCTTCAAAAGATTGAGTTAATCCTGGAATAAATTTATAAAGGTATGGAATATCATTTTTTACCATGTATTCTAATAAAGTAATTCCATTTTCATCTTTCGATAATACATCTTCTAAAGAAAGTGTTTTTGTTCTTGGAAGTTTGTTATTCTTTTTTATTTCTTCAATTAATGTTTTAGCAAATGTATTATTTTTCATATCTCACCTACTTAGTATTTATAATTGTTATTTTTTCTTTATTATATCAAAAAAAATAATGAGATTAAACTCATTATAAATTTTTAAGAATTTTTGTATTTTGTATTATATCCTGATGTATGTATGAAGCTGATACAAGCATATCTACTCCTGCTTCTTTGCAAAGTAAGCCTGTTTCGTTATTTATTCCTCCATCAACAGATATAATTGTCTTTGTATTTTGTTTTAATATTTCTTCTTTTAATTTTCGGATTTTTTCAGGTGAAGTTTCTATAAAAGATTGTCCGCTTTTACCTGGTACAACTGACATTACTAAAACTTGATCAATTTGATTTAAGTATGGGAATAAAACTTCTACATTTGTATCTGGACAAATAGATACCCCTACTTTTAATCCGTATTCTTTTACTTTGTTTATCATTTCTTCTACGTCTTTTACGGCTTCGTAATGAAATGTTAAATAACTTGTGTTCATCATTGCATATTCTTCAATATATTTTTCTGGATTGTTTACCATTAAGTGTACATCTAGTGGTAATGTTGAATAACTTATTATCTTTTTTACTTCACTTAATGTCCATGTTTTGTTTTCAGTAAATTTACCATCCATTATATCTAAGTGAATGTAGTCTGCACATGTTGAATCTAGTTTTTTTGTAATATCAGATGCTTTTATTTTGCTCGATAATATTGATACACTTACTTTCATTTTGTTACCTCACTTATAAATTTTAAATAGTTTTCATATCTCCAAGATGGAATTTTTCCTTTTTTTACTAATTCTATTATTTCACATCCATCTTCTTTTACATGAAGACAGCTTCTATACTTACATGGGATGTTAAAGTCAGGATAATGATTTTTTATTTCTTTTTTATCCATTGATATTTCGAGTGAACTGAATCCTGGTGTATCTGCGATTAGACCATTATTTACTTCTAATAATTCAACTAATCTTGTTGTATGTTTTCCTCTTCCAAGAGAAAGTGATACTTCTCCAGTTTTTAGTTTTAACGATGCATCTATCTTATTTAGTAAACTTGATTTACCTGCGCCTGTTTGTCCACACAATGCTACCACAGAACCTTTAAATTCTTTTTTGATTTTTGATACACTTGTATTTAAATATACTTTTATACCTAGTTTTCTATAGTAGTTCATATATTTTTTTATATCTGATTTTTCTTTTTGTGTAATCATATCAACTTTTGTAATTATAATTATTGGTTCAATTTTATTAGCATGAGCTATTAGTAAAAATTTATCAATTAAATAGTCAGAAAAAGAAGGAATAGATGTACTCATTACAATTAAAAGTTTATCTATGTTGGCTACTAATGGGCGCTCTAAATAATTCCTTCTTTGCTCTACTTTTTCTATAGTTTTTGTTTCTAGATTAACTACAACATTATCACCTACTACTGGGTGTACTTTTTCATTTCTAAGTTTACCTCTTGTACGTGTGTCAATGATTGTATTATTTTCTAACAACACTTTATGAAGTGATGCATTAATGCATATTATTTTACCTTTCATATTATTCCCCTGTTTCTGTATTTGTTGTATCTCCTTCACCTGGGACTGTTTCATCTTCTGGTGTATCAACTATTTGTGATTTTTGTGACACTGTTATTGTTAATGTTGCTCCTGGAGTTACAACTGAGTCTTTTGCTCTATCTTGTTTAATGATTGTATCTTCTGGTAATGAATCATCTGTTGTATATTTTATTTGAAGATTTAATTCATGTTTTTCTGCAAAATCTTCTATTTGTAGTAATGTATAACCATCTGTAAAATCAGGATATTTATATTCAACTTCTGGAATAATAATTGTTATTGTTTCACCAAATTTGCTTGATTCTCCAACTCCTGGTTTTATTTTTAATACTTCATCTTCTTTTTTCTTTTCTTTTTCATCTACTTTTTCTGTTTCAATAATTACATTACATTCACATTTTGCTTCAATTTTACCTTTTGCTTCTAGGTAATTTTCTCCGATAAAGTTTTCAATTACATATACTCCTTCTCCTGAAGAAATATAAATTGTTACTTTAGCGCTTTCACTTCCTGGTTGTACTTTTCTTCCTTCTGGTGGTTCTGTTTTTACAACTTTTCCTTCTTCAATTGTTTCACTTGCCTCATATTTGTATTCTTTTTCTACTTCGAAACCAAGTTCTACAAGTTGATTTGCAGCTTCATTTACATCCATATTACTTACATCAGGTACAGTAATTGGATCTTTTTTTGTTGCTCCAAAATATGTAAATACAAACACTACTATTCCTAATACAATTGCTGTGAATATAGCAAGTAATACGATTAGAACTCTATGTGTTTTTGGTTCATCATCTATATCTTCAAACTCTTCTTCAACTTCTTTTTTTCGTTTAACTTTTTCTTTTGTTTTTGTTTTTGTTGATTTCGATTTTTTTGTTTCTTCTTTTACTTTTTTTACTTCTTCATCAAGTGCTTTTGTTTCATCCATATCGTTTTCTGGATATTTATAAACATGTCTTTTTTCATTACTTCTGCTTTCATCTAATGCTGTTTTTAAGTCTTCAAACATTTCTCTTGCATCAGAATATCTGTTTTTTGGATTTTTTGCTGTTGACTTAATAATTACATTTTCAATAGATTGTGGTATTTGAGAACTTACTTTTCTTATACTTGGAAGTGGTTCTTTTAGGTGTTTTAATGCTATTTCTACAGCTGTTTCTCCTTTGTATGGTGCAGAACCTGATAATAATTCATACATCATTATTCCCATTGAATAAATATCACTTCTGATTGTTGAACCTTTTCCTTGTGCTTGTTCTGGTGGTAAGTAATGAACTGTTCCCATAACAGAGTTTGTTTGTGTCAATTGTGTTGAGTTTAATGCTGTTGCTACTCCAAAGTCTGTTATTTTAATCATACCATTTGATAGCATCATTATATTTTGTGGTTTTATGTCTCTGTGTATAATATAAGCATCATGGGCATGTGCCATTCCATCTGTTAATTGTAACATGATATCTATAACTTCAGTTACCGATAGGTGTCCTCTTTGTTTTAGAACTTGTTTTAATGTTTTCCCGTCTACAAATTCCATTACAATATAGTATTGACCGTCATCTTCTCCTACGTCATACATTTCAACTATATTTGGATGTGATAAAGAAGAAGCAGATAGTGCTTCTCTTTGAAATCTTCTTATAAATTTTTCGTCAGTTGCAAGGTCTCCTCTTAAGACTTTTACTGCAACATCTCTATCAAGAATTGTGTCATGTGCTAAATATACATTAGCCATTCCACCTTCACCTAAGGTTTTAATTATTTGATATCTATCATTAATTTTTGAACCTTTTACTATCACACTTATTCACCACCAAACTTGACGCATGCAACTGTAATATTGTCAGTTCCACCACGCATATTTGCTTTCATTATCATTTTTCCTACTTGATCTTCTAAATCTAAATCTTTATCCCCTAATATTTTTTCCATTTGTTCTACGCTTACCATATTAGTAAGTCCATCACTACATAGTAAAACTCCATCAAGTGTTTTTTCTACATCAAATATATCTACATCTATTTCTTCCGCAGCACCTAATGCTTTCATTAATACATTTTTTTGTGGATGTGTTTTTGCTTCACTTTCTGTTAATTCACCATTTTCTAGTAGTATATTTACAAGAGTGTGATCTCTTGTTACTTTATATAATTTACCATTTTTTAAAACGTATCCACTTGAATCTCCTACGTTTCCAAATAGTAAAAAATCATCTGTAATAATAGAACATACACATGTTGTTCCAAGCCCTGTTGCTTCTACGTGTTCTTCAGCAAATTTTAGTATTTTCACATTTATTTCATCTACTATTTCTTTTAGCCAAATAACTGCTTCTTCTTTTGTTCCAACACTTGATAGTTCGCTAAATCTTTTAGATAACTCATTTACTGCTAGTGAACTTGCTACTTCTCCTGCTTTATGTCCACCCATTCCATCAGCTACAACTACTAAGTATTCGTCATTTAAATTTTTCACTATATTTACTGAGTCTTCATTATGACTTCTTACTTTCCCTGGATCTGTTTGATAATATGTCTTCATAGTTTACTCCTTTTGCGCATTTGCTCTAAGTTGTCCACAGGCAGCTGATAAGTTACCACCCATTTCCTTCCTTATTGTTACATTTATATTATTTGATTTAAGTATATCATAAAAACTTTTTATTTTAAAGTCATTACTTCTTTTTAATTCAAAGTGTGTTGTTTCATTATATGGTATTAAGTTTACATACATTAGCTTTCCTTGTATAAGCGAAGATAGTTCTCTTGCACATTCATCTGTATCATTTATATTTGCTAACATAATATATTCAATTGTTACTCTTCTATTAGTCTTTTCTATATAATAGTCTAAAGCTTCCATTAGTTTTTCTATTTTATATGCTCTATTTACTTTCATAATTTTATCTCTTATTTCGTTATTTGGAGCATGTAAACTAATTGCTAAATTCACACCTGTTTCAAGGTCTGCAAATTCATATATTTTTGGCACAAGTCCACATGTTGAAATAGTTAAGTGTCTTTGGCCTATTCCTATCATTTTATTATGTGTTACAACACTAATAAATCTTTTTATATTATTAAAATTATCAAATGGTTCACCTATTCCCATTACAACTACTGAATCTATTCTAATATTTTCATATTCTTGAACACATATAATTTGACCTATAAGTTCATTTAATTCTAAGTCTCTTACTTTTTTTAATCTTCCACTTTCACAAAATGAACAACCCATATTGCAGCCAACTTGGCTTGATACACATAATGAATATCCATAATCATGATTCATCAGTACACATTCTATTTTATTTGAATCTGTTAGTTCAATTAAATATTTATTTGCAAGTTTACTTCTTTCTGTTTTTACAACTTTAAGTTTTTCAATAATAATATTTTCTTTTAAAAATTGAATTAATTTTTTTGATAAATTTGTCATTTTATCAAAATCATAGACTTTCTTTTCATAAATCCATTCTATTAATTGTGTTGCATTAAATTTTTTGAATCCATTATCAATTAAATAATTTTCTAATTCTTCTAATGTAAAATTATAAATATTCATTTTTTTCACCTAATTAATTATATCATATGAAAAAAATAAATAAGAGATTTTTCCCCTTATTTATTTTGTTTTTTTTGCGTTTTTACACTGTTTTTTACATTATTCAAGAATAGCTTTTATTCTTCTTACTCCTGCAGATGATGCTTCTTCTTTTGCTATTTTGAATTTTCCTAATTCGTTTGTATTTTTAACATGTGGTCCACCGCATAATTCTTTTGATACTTCACCAATTTTATATACTGTTACAATGTCTGGATATTTTTCGATAAACATACATTCTGCACCTGAAGCTATTGCGTCTTGTTTACTCATTTCTTCAACTGTTACTTCAAGTCCTTCTTGAATCCACTTATTTACTAATTCTTCAGTTTTTTGTTTTTCTTCGTCTGTAAGTTTATGGTCGCATGAAAAGTCGAATCTCATTCTTTCTTCTGTTATATTTGAACCTTTTTGATGTACATCTTGGTTAACTACAACTTTTAATGCAGCATTTAATAAGTGTGTTGCTGTGTGGTATTTAGTTTGCATTTCTCCTCCACCAGATAGTCCACCTTTAAATTTTCCTTGAGATGCTGTTCTAGATAGTTCTTGGTGTTGTTTAAATTTTTCTTTAAATCCTTCTGTATCTACTTTTAATCCTTTTTCATGAGCTAATTCTTCTGTTAATTCAATTGGGAATCCATATGTATCAAATAATCTAAATGCAGTTTGTCCATCTATGTCTTTTGATGATACTTTTTCGAATTCTTTTAATCCTTTATTTAATGTTCTTTCGAATTTAATTTTTTCATTTTTTAATACTTCTAATACAACATTTTTATTTTCTGTTAATTCTTCATAATATGGTGCATATTTTTCAATAATTAGTAATGCAATTTGTTCTTCCCAATTTGTATTTATATCTAGATTTAATTTTTTAGCATGACGAATTGCTCTTCTGATTAATCTTCTTAAAATATATCCTTGGTCAGTGTTACTTGGTTTGATACCACTTTTATCTGCTGAAATGAAAACTGATGTTCTGATGTGGTCTGCTATTATTCTCATAGATTGTTCATTTCCTTCATATGGTAAAGATGTAATTTCACATATTTTTTCTATAACATCTTTCCATACAGATGACATATAGTTATCATTTGTTCCTTCTAAAACACTTACTATTCTTTCAAGTCCCATTCCTGTGTCTACATTTTTCTTTGGTAATTCTGTAATATTTCCATTTTCATCCTTATAGTATTGCATGAATACGTCATTCCATATTTCTACCCATCTTTCATCTTCTGGATCAAATACTTCTGGTATTTCTTCATCACTTCTAAAATAGAACATCTCTGTGTCAGGTCCACATGGTCCTGTTTCTCCAGCTATCCAGAAATTATCTGTTTCAGTTTTAGCAATTCTTTCAGGTTTAATTCCTAAACTAACCCATGTATCATATGATTCTTGATCAAATTCTATTTTATCATTTCCTGCAAATACTGTTACAGCTAGTCTTTCTACCGGAATATTTAATACTTCTGTTAGAAATTCAAAACTCCATGAAATAGCTTCTTTTTTGAAATAGTCTCCTAATGACCAATTTCCTAACATTTCAAAAAATGTATGATGATATGAGTCACCAATATTATCTAAATCATTTGTTCTTAAACATTTTTGATAATCACATAATCTTGTTCCATATGGATGTGATTGCCCCATCAAATATGGTATTAAAGGTTGCATACCTGCTGTATTAAATAATACACTTGGATCATTTTCTGGTACAACTGGTGCACTTGGTATTTGTTTATGTCCCTTACTTACAAAAAAATTAATATACTTGTCTTTTATATTCATATTATTCCCTCCAAAATAAAAAGAATGATACACAAGGAGTCATAATGACGGTACCATCCTTTATTTAACTTATTAAATGTAACGTATTTCCACGTGAGTGATTAGCTCAATTTTAGAAAGTAGCTTCAATTAATATCATTTATTAGCTTACACCAAACGCTAACTCTCTTTAAAATGATAAGAAATTTACTCGTCTTTCTCATTTGTTTGATAAGTTAGATTATAAATCTTTATTATAATTTTGTCAATATTTATACGTTTGTTCCTACTGAGGCACCTGTATCTTCAATAACAAGTCCAAATGTTGGTTCAGCGTCTATTGCGTCTGGTATATTTGCAGGTTGTTTACTAGCAAGTTCTTGTGCAAGAGCATTTGCTTGATTTATATCAAACTTTCTTAATTCAATTTTCTCTTGAGGAACAACTGGTTCTTCATTTTGGTCCTTTACTTCAAAAAATTCTATTGTTTCTTGTTGTTGTGATGGTTCATTTAAAAATTCAATAGTTTCCATTTGTGACTGTTGTTGAACTGGTTGTTGAACCATTTGTTCTTGTTGTGGAACAGATTGTTGAAGAGTCATTTGTTGTTGTGACATCATCATTTGATTTGAGTCAGTATATTGGACTTGTGGCATTTGTTGTGTCATATACATATTTTGTGCTATTTGTGGGTCCATCATCATTTGTTGCTGTGGCATCGCTTGTTGAGGCATCACTTGAGGTGTTGCCATCATCATTTGATTTGGATCTGCATTTTGAACTTGCGGCATTTGTTGTGTCATATACATATTTTGTACCATTTGTGGGTCCATCATTATTTGTTGTTGTGGCATTGTTTGTTGAGGCATCACTTGAGGTGTCGCCATCATCATTTGATTTGTGTCTGTATATTGAACTTGTGGCATTGGTTGTGTCATATACATATTTTGTGCCATTTGTGGGTCCATCATCATTTGTTGTTGAAGCATTGTTTGTTGTGGCATCACTTGTGGTGTTGCCATCATCATTTGATTTTGATCTGTATATTGGACTTGTTGCACCGGTTGTGCAGCATAGTTTTGAGTTTCTACTGTATATACTTGTGGTTGAACAACTTGTTCTGGATCTGGTGCCTTAATTTCTAAATCATCAAGTGATGGTTCTAATATCACTTCTGGTTGTTCTTCCACTGGTTTATGAGGAGTATCTATTACAAGACTTCCTGGTGGTTGCATTTGAACAGTTGGTAATGTTGACTCTTGTTTTGTAGGTTCAACCACTGCTTCTTCTACTACTTCATTTTTCTTTTCTTTTCTTTTTGATACTTTACTTAAAAAACCAAGTAATGCTATGGCAAAGACTATACCTAGTACTAAAAAGACTATATAAAAATCTGCTAATATACCATATATGAAGTCCATAAAAAAATCCTCCCTATTCTTTATAATTATTTTATCATTTATTTTTTGCTATTTCAATCAAAATAAAAAAGATAATTAACTTATCTTTTTCATTTTTTATTTTAATTGACACTCTTTATATTGTATTCAATATCAAAAGTTCCTTCGACTACTTCAAATGTTACATTATATTTTTTGTCAATTTCTAAATTTAAATCATTTGATGATTGTCCATTGTTAAATTTATATCTCATTTCAAATGTTTTTCCAGCATTATTTTCAAATTCATAATCGATATATGTATATGATTCAGAATCAGTCATTCCAAAACCTGGAGTTCCTATTGATTTTAGTGTTAATTCATCTGTTTGTGTTCCCAAAGAATATAATCCAATTTTTTCTCTTAATTGACTAATATCTTTAACATCACTAATATCTTTGTTATCTTCTTTAGTGAAAATTTCATAACCTGTTATTACTTTTTCACCTTTTGATTCTTTATAATATATATTAACTTTAATATACTCATCATAATTATTTAATTCACTGAATAATTCACTATTTTCAGCCTCATAAACATATGATGAATTTTCATCAAATCCATTGATATTATAGGAACATTCTTGTCCCATACACATATGACCATTTATAGAAACATCTTCTAATTTTGTTCCTGTTTTATCATTAGTACTTTCTCCTCCTGATGTTTTTTCTTCATCTTTTGAGAAAATTCCTAATTTATTTAGTCCAAATACTACTAATACAACTAGTGCAATTACTAGAACTACAATTGCAATTGGACTTGTTTTCTTTGAAACAGGTGCATTTGCTGGTTGAGAAACAGGTTCTACACTTGGTGTTGTATTTGGTGTTTCTGTAGGTGTTAAAGTAGGTTCCACTACAGGTGTTACAGGTGAAACTGGTGTCTCAACTGCTGGAGTTGATTCAACAATAGGTGCTACTGGAGCTACAGGAGTTTCAACTGTAGGAGTTGATTCAACAACAGGTGCTACTGGAGCAACAGGATTTTCAATTGCAGAAGTTGATTCTACTACAGGTACTTCTTGTACTGCAGGAGTTTCAACTACTGGTGTTGGTTCAACAACAGGTACTTCTTGTACTACAGGATTTTCAACTACAGGAGTTGGTTCCACTACTGGTACTTCTTGTACTACAGGATTTTCAACTACTGGTGTTGGTTCTACTACAGGTACTTCTTGTACTACAGGATTTTCAACTACAGGTGTTGGTTCCACTACTGGTACTTCTTGTACTACAGGATTTTCAACTACTGGTGTTGGTTCTACTACAGGTACTTCTTGTACTACAGGATTTTCAACTACTGGTGTTGATTCAACAACAGGTGCTACTGGAGCTACAGGATTTTCAACTACTGGTGTTGGTTCAACAACAGGTACTTCTTGCACTACAGGATTTTCAAGTACTGGAGTTGGTTCTACCACAGGTACTTGTGAAACAATTGTATCTTGTGTTTGATTTTGATTATTTTCATTACTATTCATATTCTATTTCTCCTATTATTAATATAATACCATATGTTATAAAAAAAAGTATAGTAATTTTTTTATTTACTATACTTTTTTATTAATTTATTTTTTCTATCATTTTACTTTTTGCTTCAACTGGGTTTGCTTTTCCTTTTGATTTTTTCATAACTTGTCCTACTAAGTAGTCTAACATATTTGTTCTTCCGTTATGATAATCCTCAATTGCTTTTGCATTTTCACTTATTACTTCATCTACTAAAGAATCAATAAGTCCAGAATCTTCTATAACTTCCATTTCATATTTTTTAACAATTTCCTCTGGTGTTAAGTGTTCTTCTAACATTTTTGCAAACACTTCTTTTCCTTGATTATTTGTTATTTTTTTATCATTAATTAATTTTATTAATGATGAAAGCATATTCGGTCTTATGAATATGTTTTCTATTGTTATATCCTCTGATTTATTTGTTTCACCTAGTATTCTTGTTGTAATCCAGTTACTTGCACTTTTTGCGTCACTTCCTAGTTTTAAGCATTCTTCAAAATAATCTGATACTTTTTTATCTTTTACTAAAACTTTTGCATCGTATTCACTTAAATTATATTCTTTAATATATTTTTCTTTTCTTTCATGAGCTAGTTCTGGTATTGATTTTTTTACACTTTCAATATATTCTTTTGTAATTTTATATCTTGGAATGTTTGGGTCTGTAAAATATCTATAGTCAATTGCATCTGCTTTACTTCTCATATGAACAGTTTGTCCTTTTTCATCATCCCATCTTCTTGTTTCTTGAACTACTTCGTCATATCTTCCTTCGCTCTTCAATTTTGTTTGTCTTTCGATTTCATAGTTAATTGTTTTTCTTATATTATCAAAACTGTTAACATTTTTAACTTCAACTTTTGTACCAAGTTCTTCTGAATCTTCATCCATAATTGATACGTTTACATCAGCTCTGATTTGTCCTTTTTTAGAATCACATTCAGAAATATTTGTGTATTGATAAATACTTTTAATATGTTCTAAAAATGCTATTGCTTCATCTGCTGAATTTAAGCATGGTTCAGTAACTAATTCTAATAGTGGTACTCCTGCTCTATTATAGTCTAAGTTTGATGTATCATAATAGTGATCAAGTGATGCTGTATCTTCTTCTAAGTGAATATCGTGTATTTTAACTATTTTATTTTCTCCATTTACTTGAATTTCTACTTCTCCATTTACTCCGATTGGATTATAAAATTGTGTTAATTGATATCCTTTTGGTAAATCCGGATAGTAGTAATTTTTTCTGTCAAACTCTAAATAATCAGGTTGTTTACATTTAAGAATTAAACTTATCATTAATGATTTTCTTACGCATTCTTTATTAACAACTGGTAGAGTTCCTGGAAATGCCATATCAAGTGGTGCAACTAATTGATTTGGTAGTTTTGAAAATCCGTTAATAGCGTTTGAAAACACTTTTGTGTGTGAAGTCATTTCGCAGTGGAATTCAAGTCCTATTACTGCTTTGTATGCCATTAGTTTTCACCTCCTGCAATTTGATTTTTGTATTCCATTTTATTTTCAAGTGAATATGCTAGTTGCAATAATTTTTCATCTTCTTTTATAGCACATGTTATGTTTACACCAACTGGTAAACCGTTTATAAATCCGTTTGGTATTGTAATACTTGGGTAACCTCCGTGATTAGCAATTTGAAGAGATTCTTCTAATACTCTATATTCTTTATTATTTTCATTTTTAGTTTGGTCTAAGTATTTTGCTGTTCCTGTTCCAACTGGCATAATCATTCCATCGTACTTTTCAAATAATTTGTTCATTGTGTTTACTATCATTCTTCTTACACGTTTTGCATTTAGAAAATATTTTTCTTGATTTTCACTTTGTAGTACATATGAACCAATTACAAATCTTCTTTTTATTAATGATGAGAATCCTTTTGTTCTGTGATCTTTCATCATGTCTGTTGGATTATCTCCTTCTCCTCTTGGACCGAAAGAAATACCTGTTAAGTTAGACATATTTGTTGTTGCTTCTGCATATGATATTACATCGTATATCGCAGGTAATGCATTTAGTAATTTTCTATCTATACTAATTGGTTCTACTTCTATATCTAATTCTTTACATAAATCTAGTGTTTTATAAAAATTTTCAATATGATTTCTAAATTCTTCGCTTACGTTTTCATAGTTATCAAGTTCTACTAATTCTTTTATGTAAAATAATTTTTTTCCTGATACTGAGTTTTGTAAATTTTTATGTAGATTAATACTGCTTGAATCCCAAGATGTCATATCATTTTCATCTTTTCCTTTCATAGCATCTACTACTATTGAAGCATCTTCTACATTTCTTGTGATTACACCTATTGTATCAAGTGAACTTGCATATGGAAGAAGTCCATATCTTGAAACCATTCCATATGTTGGTTTATATCCTACTACTCCACAGTATGATGCTGGCTTTCTAATTGAATCTCCAGTATCTGTTCCAAGAGCAAATGGGTAACATCCATAAGCAACACTTGCAACACTTCCTGCACTTGATCCTCCTGCTATTCTTTCAGTATCCCATGGATTTTTAACTGCACCTGTGTGGCACGTAATTCCTGAACCACCCATTCCAAATTCATCTAAAGCAGTTTTTACTACGCCTACGCATCCTGCTTCTTTTAATTTTTTTATGCATGTTGCATCATAGAATGGTACATAGTCTTTTAATGTATTACTACTTGCTGTTGTTAATATATCTTTTGTAGATAAATTATCTTTTATTCCATATGGAATTCCTGATAATAAATTATCTGTTACTTCAGTAGGTTTTGCATCTTCAATTATCGTTACAAATGAATTTGTTTTTTCTTGAGCAAGTTTACATTTATCAAGTGACTCTTTAATTAATTCTTCACTTGTTGTTTTATTATTTATTAATAATTCATGTAATTCAGTTATACTTTTATTCATTATGCCACCACCTTTGGTACTTCTACTTCTCTTCCTTCTCTTCTATCGCAGTTTCTAAGAAGTACATCTATATTAATTTCTTCTGCATGAATTTCATCATCTCTTAATTCATCAATATACATTTCAAATGGATAGCTTAATGGTTCGATATCTTTAATATTTGGTATTTCATTTATTAAATCCATATTTTTTTCTATATCACCAAATTCTTCTTGAATCATTTTTCTTTCTTCACTAGTTAAGCCGATAAGTAATTTGTCGGCATAACCATCTATCATTTCTTCAGTAATATTATTCATTTTTCCTCCATTATAAATATTAATAATCACAGTTATTTGGTGTTCTTGGATATGGTATTACGTCTCTAATGTTGTCTACTCCTGTTAGGTACATAATTAATCTTTCAAATCCAAGTCCAAATCCTGAGTGGTAGCATCCACCAAATTTTCTTAAGTTAGTATACCAGTCAAGATTTTCTTCTGGAATATCTAATTCTTTCATTCTTTGTATTAATTTATCGTAATCATCTTCTCTTTGACTTCCACCACAAAGTTCTCCTGAACCAGGTACTTCTAAATCAGCAGCTGCTACAGTTTCTCCGTCTTCGTTAAGTTTCATATAAAATGCTTTTATATCTTTTGGCCAATCAGTAATGAATACTGGTCCGTTAAAATGTTCTGTAATGTATTTTTCATGTTCTTTGGCAATATCTTCTCCGTATTCTGGTTTAAATTCCCAATCTACTTTTGCTTCTTTTAATAAAGTTATTGCATCTTTATGTGTAATTCTTACAAATTTTGAATTTACTACTTTATTTAATTTTTCTTTTAATCCTTTTTCTACGAATTTATCAAAGAAATCTATTTCTAATGGACATTTTTCCATTACATAATTTACAACATATTTTAACATACTTTCTTGAACATCCATGATACCATTTAAATCGCAGAATGCTACTTCTGGTTCAATCATCCAAAATTCATTTGCATGTGTTTTAGTATTTGAGTGTTCTGTTCTCATTGTTGGTCCAAATGTATAAATCTTTTTATATGCCATTGCATATGTTTCACCGTGTAGTTGTCCTGAACCTGTAATATATGCTGGTTTTCCAAATAAATCTTTTTTATAATCAACTTTCTTTTCGTCATTTAATGGTAGATTTTGCATATCAAGTGTTGTTACTTTGAACATTTGTCCACTACCTTCACAGTCTGCTCCTGTTATGATTGGACTATGAAAATATACATAGTTATTTGATTGAAAATATTCGTGAATAGCATGTGCTGCTACACTTCTTACTCTAAATACTGCATTAAAAAGATTTGTTCTTGGTCTTAAATATGCAACTTCTCTTAAGAATTCTCTTGTATGTCTTTTTGGTTGAATTGGATAGTCTTCTGGACAATCTCCTAACATTTCTATTTTTTCAACTTTTAATTCATGTGATTGGTTGCTTCCTTCAGACTTAACAATTGTTCCTGTTACTCTTATTGCACATCCTACATGTATTTTACTAATAGTTTGAAAATCTTCTAATTCTTTATCATAAACAAGCTGTAAGCTTTGAAAATATGTTCCATCATTAAAATCTATAAATCCAAAGTTTGATTGATTTCTATTGTTACGAACCCAACCTTCTAATGTTACTTTTTTTTCTTCGTATTTTTCGATTTCTTTAAATAAATCTTTTACATCCATAATTTTCTCCTCCTTAAAATAAAAAGGGATGGTAACAAAGGAGTCTATAAAAGACGGTACCATCCCTATTTTTTCTTTCTTTTTATAACGGCTTTTATACCGAGAATATCTACTTAGTTTCGATATTCCACTCTGTGGTGTTATTCATATATATAGTTTATTAGTTTTCACCAGCCACTAACTCTCTTTAAAACATCTATATATTACTTCTCCACGTCTTTGATTTACATGTCTAATTATACTTTTATTAATTTTTTTTGTCAATCTTAGAAATATGTTTGTTTTATATTATTTAATTCTTCTCTCGTTAAATTAAATTGAATTCCTTCATACATATTTTTTAGTACGATTGTATTCGTTGAAACTTCATCTTCTCCTATTATTACTACATATTTTGTTCTTAATTTATTTGCATATTTCATTTTTTGTTTCATGCCTTTATCAAGGTAACAAATATTTGTAGTAATTCCTTGATTAATCAATATATCTCTAATTTCATAAATATACTCATAGTTATCACACATTGGAATTATTAGTATATCTGATGGACTTGATTTATCTGTATTAACAATATTGTTTTCTGTTAATAAGAAAAATAATCTAGTAAGTCCAATTGATATTCCAACTCCTGGTAATTTTTTTTCTGTGTAGTATTCAGCTAGATTATCATATCTTCCACCTGAACAAACACTTCCTAAATTCATGTGTTCTTTTAAGAATGTTTCATATACTGTTCCAGTATAATAATCAAGACCTCTTGCTATAGTTAAATCTATTTCATAGTTTTCAGAAGATATACGTCTTGCTTTTAAATCATCAATAACATTTTCTAATTCAATGATTCCAAGGTTAAACATTTCATCTTCTATATTCATTTCTTTAAGAACTCTTAATTTTTCTTGATTTGTACCTTCAATCTTTATGAAATTTAATGTTTTGTTAATTTGTTCATCTGTTAAAGAAAGTTCAGTTAATTCTTTTTTAACAGCTTCTTCTCCGATTTTATCTATTTTATCTATTATTCTTAATATATCAGTAATTTTGTCTTTTAAATTTAAACTATTAAAGAAACCACCTAATACTTTTCTGTTATTTATTCTTATTACGAATTCTCCAATATTAAGTTTTTTAAATATATCATATATAATACTTGGCATTTCAGAATCATATTTTATTGATAATTCTTCATCACCTATTACATCTATGTCGCATTGATAAAATTCTCTATATCTTCCTTTTTGTTGTCTTTCTCCACGATATACTTTTCCTATTTGATATCTTTTAAATGGGAAAGTTAACTCATTATGTCTTTTTGCTACGTATTTAGATAATGGAACAGTTAAATCAAATCTTAGTGATAGATCATTTTCACCTTTCATGAATCTATATATTTGTTTTTCTGTTTCTCCTCCTGCTTTTGCTAGTAATACTTCTGAGTATTCTATAACAGGTGTATCTAAAGGGAAAAAACCATAATTTTTATATGTTTCAATTATTGTATTTTTTATTCTATCAAACTCAAGTTGTTCATGTGGATATAACTCCATAAAACCTGGTAATGTTCTTGGTTCAACTTTATTCATATTATCCCTTCTTTCTTATTTTATTTTATCATGTTTTTATATTATTTTAAATTATCTTTTTAATATTTGTGAATCTTCAATTTCATCAAGTAAAATAATTGGATAATCTATTTCCATTGGAGAAGATGGTACTCTTGATAATATATTTCTTAATTCAGATAAGGCAAGTTTTTGTTCTATACCTGAATACTGACTTTCTATTTTTTTAACTATTTGACTAATCATACCAACCATAAAGTATGTATATACTTTTTGATAATCTTTTCTTTTTGAAATATATTTACCATCTAAATCAATTAGTCTTACATCATCTTCTTTATATAATATATTTCCCATTGTAAAGTCATAATTATAAATTCCATTATTCATAAGTTCTATATTATTAACTAATGCTGTTTTAAAATTTTCAAAAAATACTGATGTTTCTTCATTATGAATTTCATTAAATGATTTATATCCTTCAAAACATTTTGGATACATTACTCCAATTGGATAATGTTCAAAATATATTATTCCATTTGGTAATGTACTTGTTAGTATTACATCTTGTTTTTCATGTAACCATTTTATTTGTTCTTCATCTACTACTGATATTGGCATCATTACATGGCTAAATCTTTGTAAGTCAAAAAGTACATCTTTATATATTTTTTCTATTCCACTATTAGTTTTAAAAACATTACAACTATCATTAACTGTTTTTTGTGATAATAGTTTTTTTAGTTCCCTTCCTCTATATGTTTTTATTTTCATTTTGCCCCCTAAAAATTAGGTTATATTATAACATAGTGTTAAATTGATTTCAAATAAAAAACTCTTCTTTTATGAAGAGTTTATTTTATCCTTCTATTCTTGTTGCTGGCTTATAACACTTTGAACTATTATATGAAGACCATCCTGTTGGGCAAGTTCCATAAACAGGTGAACTATAATAACATGTATGACAGCCTACTGTACCATATCCACAACAATATGTACCAGTTTGATATCTTACTTGTCTTGTGCAATATCTAGGGCTATATGAATAACTTCTACATACTCCTGTGGTTGAGTCATAATATGAACAATATGATGTTGTTCCACATTGATAAGTTTCAGTTCGATATGAATAATGTGGGCAATAACTCATGCATGTTGAATAACATCCGCAAGTATATGGCACACTTGTACTGTGACTATATGGTTTTGATATTGTACATATATTACCTTTTGTTTCATCATATTCTAGTGTTCCAGATTCACATTCATATGCTGGCATATATTCTAGTGTACAAGTTGTATTTCCTTTTACTGTTAGTGATACTCTGTCACCATTTATAACACAGTCTCCAGTTAGTGTTGAATTATCTGTTACATAAAATTCATTTGGTGATACTAACCATGAAACAGTTGTTCCGTATTTAATTTTCTCTTTTTTAGAACCTCCTGATCCATTGGTAACAATTAGTTCAACATCAAATTCATTAAGTCCGATGTGTTCATAATCTATATCATCTTCATCAACTACTTCACCATTTATAATAATATCACTTTTATTATCTTTTCCTAAGTCTACTCTTTGTGATCCTTCACAACCCATAATATTGTAATATTGTTGTCCTGTTTCATCTGTTCCAACTTCTGGAACCATTAAATCATTTCCTGAAAGCCATACTTCTCTTGCTGTTACGGTTGTTTTAGAAATTTTTTCATTATATTGTTCTGATTTAACTCCATCAATAATACCTATTGAATTATTTCCATAATTTGAGTGAACATCATAACAATAATTATCATCATATACGATTACTCTTTTAAAGTTTCCATTTCTATCCATTTCAATAAAGTAATCTTTTTTACCACCATCTATATCAAGTTTCTTTGTTTCTAGTCCTGGAACTTCTTTTGAACTATAATATATTGTTTTTCCACTATTATTTAGTGCATCACCTGTGTATTTTGACATTGCAACATCCATGACGGACTGAACATCTACAACAAATGAGTCAACTTTAACTTTATTGTATTCCTTCATTATATTTGGCATTGTTAATGCTACTAATATTGCTAATATAGCAACTACTGCAAGTAATTCAACTAAAGTAAAACCATTTTTATTTTTATAACCATTTTTCATACTTCCACCTATTTTTATAATATCATATTTATGTGCATTATGCATATAATTTTATATGAAAAATAAAATATCTTTTTTAAAATTTGAAATTATTAATACAACTTTTATAATTATTTTTGGTTTTTTATCTCATTATTTATATGATTTATTTGATCAAAATCTATTTGTTGGAATTATTAGTCCAATAAACGAAAGTGTATGGGAACATTTAAAACTTATTTTCTTTCCTACTTTGATATCTATAATAATTGGCTATTTTTATTATAAAGGAATTTATTTTAATTATTTAAAAAATAAAACTATTGCATTAATTTATTCTTTAATATTTATAATTGTTTCTTTTTATACTTATACTGGCATCATCGGTCATCATTTTTTGATTATTGATATTTTAATATTTATTATTTCATGTATTTTTATATTTTTTTATTCTTTAAATAAAATTAATTATAATTATTATTCAAATAATAAAGTTTATATTTTTATTTTAGTTTTTCTTATTTTATTATTTCTTATTTTTACTTTTTATCCTTTAGATATTAATCTTTTTAAATAAAAAAAGTGGAATTATCTTCCACTTAATTTTGAATAGAATTCACTTAAATCATTATCTTCTATTTTAATATTTGATTCATTTTCATATGCATCTTTCATATCTTTTATTTCTGAATCTATCGCAGCATTTTTTGATTTAAATAATATCATTAATTCTTTTAATGCTGCTTTTGTATAATAAGTTAAATTTCTTCCATTTAAGTCACTTTTTACTTGTTTAGTATTTTCGTTAGATAAATTTTTATCTTCTACTAAACTATGTTTTTCATACATAGTTGGGTCTTCATAATTAATAAAACTTATTTCAGTAAAATCATCATCATGATATTCAGCATTAAATATATCACTTGGATTTTTAGTTGAGTCATATTCTTTATCATCTAATCTACTAAGTACAACTAAATCAACACAACTGTCTAATGCATAGTGTAATTCTTTTATTGCAACTACTTTATTTCTTTGTCTATCATAAATTAAATTAATTTTTAAATGCTTAATTTCTCCTATTTTTGATGGACTTATAAAATTATATTTCTTTTCTGATTCAGTTTTATTTGTTTCAATTAGTACAACTGTATTTTGATGAAATTTAACTGCTATAGTAGAATTAGTACAATATGCATATAAATAATTATATAAGTAGTTTATTAATATTGTTGGTATTAAATTATTTTTTATTTTGTTTATCAATGATTCTAATTCTTCTTGATTTATAGTTTGATTATTTTTTTGTTTTCCTCTTAATAAGAAGACCAATTTTTTTGATAAGTCTGTATCCATATTAGTATCTCCTATCTTTGTATATTTTTTTCTTCTTGGGCTATTAGATATCTACACATAGCCATTGTTTCACTTACATTTTTACCATATTTTGCTACTATTAGTCTTTTTCTAAAATCACTATATAATCTTTCACATTCATCTATAGAATAGTTTTTATCTTGTTGCATATTTATTAGTGCTTTTTTTCTTGCTGCATATTCATCTTGAAGTGCTTGGTCTTTTTGTCCTATTTTATGATATATGCCTGTAACTGCTATTACTGGGTTTCCTTCCTTATCTTGAATTGTATCTAGTTGAATTCTTGTGCATGCTTTTACATTTCTTTTTACGTAACAATCTGGTTCTTTTTTATATGGTGAATGTTTACCAGTGTAATTTGATATAACTGGATTATCTGATAGAGTTCTTTCTATATATTCTAATTCTGATAATAGTACATCAACATTTTTTCTTCCATTTATTGGAGATGGCATATCCAATGCAAATTCGTATCCATGTGGTGCTGATAATTGAACTGATGTTCCATTAAATACCACTTTTTTGTTTTCACCTTCAATATCACAATCAAGTGATGATTTTCCATCGCCTACTGGAAGTGTAATAAATCTAACTTTTGATTTTTCTTTTGGTATTTTTAATGAACTATTTCTTTCTAAAAATAAAGATAATTCATTTAATCTTTCTTCTATTTGTTCATAATTTATTTCTAATTCCGAAAAGTCATTTTTATATTCTTCAAACCTACTTTTGAATTCATCAAATGCTGACTTTAAAATTGCAATTGATTCTTCATCAAAACATAGATTATCATCTAATTCTAGTATTATTTTATCTTCTGCTTCAAGTGATGTTAATTCTATTAATAAACTATCTATGTCAAATGGTGTTTCGTCAATTAACATATCACCTAATGCGTTTACGATTATGTCTTTTACTCCGTTTGAATCGTAAAATCTTGGTCGTCTATATTCCGCCATACCTTCTTCTCCTTTATTATCTATAATATGATTTTATCATATAGATAATAAATGAAAAGTTTTAATTGTTATTTTTTACATTTTTTAGTACTTCACTTTTTATTTTTTCGTTTATTGTTTTTTGTATTATTGTATATATACGTAAATAGTTTTTAATATAAATATATAGTATTTTATTTTTACTATGAAATTTATAATTATTTTCTCTTTCAATTTTATTCATTATTAACATTAATGTTTTAGGGGTAAACGTTTTAAATATTTCATATATATATTTTTTATGTTCTTCCTTTAAATTTTTTATAAAATATTCACATTCTTGATACTTTGGTTTTTTATTCGTAACACTACACGCCGTTGGTTTTGTTACACAATCTAAGTTTTCTATAAACATTCCATTATCAAATACACTTATATGGCCTATATTATTTTCATCTATTGATATACCGTAATTATTTAAGTGTCTATCAATATTACTAAATAAAACATCTATAAAATGCATTATATTTATTTCTAATTCAAGTTCTTCTTTATTATTTATTATTTCACTTAAGGATTTTTTTACTATATCAAGTGTTATTCGTCTCCAGTATACATCTTTTTTTATTTCTGGTATTTCAGACATATACATAAAACCATTTAAATTGTGCAAGTCTTCGCTTACTAAACATCTTTTTTCTTTAATATAGTAATATTCTGGACATTTGATTCCTACCATGTCAAATACTTCTTTACCAATTAATTCTCTAAATACTTCATCTTCACTACAATACTTAGCATAATATGTTCCGCTTGATAAATTGTATTTTCTAACATATTGTTTTTTTATTTCTTCTACATCTATTTTTAATTTTTCTTCTGTAGTTAAATCTAGCATGCAATCACCTATCTTGTTTTTCTTAATAAATGTCTTTGTTTATATATAATAAACCATAAATTTTTGTAATTCTTTTTATAATTCTCTATCAATTTTTGTTTTAAATTAAAATCAAAACCATATTCTCTATCTATTGAATTAATAATTAATTCTACTTTTTCTGGAGTTAATTTATCAAATATTTCTATCATGTATTTTTTACTTTCTGAGTCAACATTATCTAAAAACAATTCACATTCACTTCTTTTAGGGTTTTTAAGATTAGTTATTCTTGATGATACTGGTTTAGTTACAAAATCTAAATGTTCTAAAAACATTCCATTATCTAAAACAACAAGTTTTGCATTATTAAACTCATCTAGTGTAAAACCATAGTTTCTAGTATGTCTATCTGTATTTGAAAATAATATATCTATAAAATGCATGATGTTTAATTCAAATATTATTTCTTCTTTATTATTTATATGTTCAGTTACTCTTTGAATTACTATATCTAGTGTTACTGATTTTAAGAATTTTAATTCATACATGAATTTTATATTTTTTAATTTATTTAAATCTTCACTTATTACACATTTTTTATCTTTTAAATAATAATATTTAGGACAATGTATACCTACAATATCAAATATTCTTTTTCCAATTAACTCTTTTAATGCTTCTTCTTCATTACAAAATTTTACATAATATGAACCAGTACTTAAATTAACATTATGAACATTTAAAGGTTTTTTTGTTAAATTCTCTATTGCTTCATAATCTTTATTTGTTAATGAAATCATTTTAATTCCTTTTTAGTTTGTTGACTACTAATGTATAATTTATAAATAGATATATAATTTTTTACATATTTATAAAATAATTTTCTTTTTTCTTTAAACTTACAATTATTTTCTTTTTCTATACTATTCATAATCATATATACATTTTTTGGAGTAAACTTTTGTAAATAATAATGAATTAATTCTCTTTGATTATCACTTAAATTATTTATAAAGAAATTAAATTCACATTCATGTGAATATGAAACGAAAGCCAAGTGACTTTTTGATGGAAATGCTACTGGTCTTGATGCATGGTAAAAATCTTCAAGCATAAGTTCATTATCTAATACAACTAGTCTTGCATTATTATTTTTATCTACAGAGAAACCATAGTTATCTGAATGTCTATCAGAGTTTCCAAATAAAATATCCATAAAATGCATTATATTTATTTGAATACATAACTCATCATAGTTATTAAATTTTTTTGCTACATTATGAAGTTCTCCAAGATTATATATATCAGCATATTCTGTTGCTTGTTTAAAGTTTTCATATTTTTTTGCTAAGTCTGTAGATACTATACAATTTTTTTCTTTGTAAAATGCATAGTCTGCTGATGCTATTCCTACTATATCAAATATTTTTTTACCAAATAATTCTCTAAATACTCCAGTGTTTCCACTAAATTTTGCATAACATGGACCACTGCTTAAATCAACTTTTATTGTTCTATCCCATTGATCTGGTACTAATTTTAATTTATCTTCTTCTGTTAGTTTTAACATAATAATACCCCCTCTTTATTGGGTACATATTATATCATAAAATCGCAATTTTGTCCATAATGATAGGCTCAAATAAAAAATACATCTTTCGATGTATTTTTTCAGTTTGTAGACAAACCCCTAGTTAGAAATTAACTAAGGGTTTTATTTTGAAATATTTTATAAAATTAAATATATTTTTTACCTTATTAACAACATTTTCTAATATATCGAATATATTTCTTTTAGTTTCATTTGTTTTGG
>JAFUNE010000018.1 GCA_017473105.1 Bacilli bacterium
AAAAAGAACCAAAATTATACATGGCTTATTTGTGCTGCGCAAAACATGAAAAATATATCAATTAAGAAATCCAAAACAAATGAAACTAAAAGAAATATATTCGATATATTAGAAAATGTTGTTAATAAGGTAAAAAATATAATTAATTTTATAAAATATTTCAAAATAAAACCCTTAGTTAATTTCTAACTAGGGGTTTGTCTACAAACTGTAAAATTTCTTTAGTAAACTAAAGAAGTTTTTATATGAATAAAATATTGACGAAGAATAATCCATTTGTTATAATACAAATGCTTTTTAGGGGGATATTATGAATAAAATTGTAATTGTTAAAAATTTAGAAGACCTAGAAAAATTAAGAAAATATACAAATGTAGATAAACTAACTATATTTTTATTAAACGATATATATTTTGAAGAAGGTTATTATCATTTACCAATAGAATTAAAAAATACAGATGTTATTATATATGGATTATATAATGGAATATATAATTTAAAAGTAAATAATAAAACAATAAACAATGCCGGTTTATTTGGAAGTGTAAAAAATTTATATGTAAAAAACTTAAAAATGTCTAATGTAAAAATAACTGCAAATGAAATAAATGGTGTTATTGCAGGTAGAGTAAATGAAGATGTTGTAGTAGATGGTGTTGAATTAGATTCGTTAATTACATCAGATGCAGTTAGTGGAGGAGTAGTAGGAACATGTAACAATATAGCAGTTAGAAATTCTAGAATTTTCACTACAATATCAGGAAGAGGAGTTCTTGGAGGACTTGCAGGAATAGCAGATAAATACGAAATGAAAAACACGTTTTTAAAAGTATCATTCCAACCAAGATATAAAAATAAAAATGAAAATATATTAATTGATAGATATGTTGGATATCTAGGAGAAAGAGAAAATGAAAGAGTAATGGCATTAACTGAAGAAGTTAATGAATATTTAGAACAACATAATTATCAAAGAAAAATGTGGATGTAAAAATATTAAAAGCATTGATTAAAATCAATGCTTTTTTTATGAAATAATCAAAATTAAAATGACAAATTATTTATTACAATGACCTCATCTAAAAAAATGTGTTATAATAAATATGGTGATAATATGAATAAACTTAGAAAAATAGCATTCTGCTTAATCATATGTATGGTTATGGTTATAACAGTAAACGCAAAAAGCACATTTAGTGAATCAGAAAAAACTGCATCAAACTATTTAAGTGAAAACATAGATATAAAAGATACTTATAGCAGATTTTTAAAAGTAGTAGAAAATAGAAATAAGTTTTACACTTATGGTTCACCAACAGAATCATATAAACTAGGTGGATTATTAAGTTATGAAGAATTTAAAATTACTACTAGAAATAAAAGTAATACTTATTCATATTTATATGAAAGTGATGAATATTGGACAAATACAATATATGGCACTAATGAAAGAATGGTAGTTTCAAAAAGTGATAAACCAGTTAATCCAAATGGAACACCAACACCTAAGCATGGAACAAGAGTAACAGAATATGTAAGAAATGAAACAAGAGTGTCAGGAGCCGGATCATTTATGGATCCATGGATATTTGAACCACAATACAAAGTAACATTAAAAACTAATGATATAACAAAAGGAAAATTGAAAAAAAGCAAAACATCATCATCAGAAGAATATATAGAAGTAATGTTAAATGCAAATAGTACAGATATAAATATATATGTTGACCCACAATCTGGTTATCAGTACTTAGGTAATACATGCGGTATAATTTTAAATGACATAAACATAAGAAATAGAACGCCGGATAAATCAGATGTATTAATACTTCAACCGGTAACAAGGGATATAGAGTGTAAAGTTAATTTTGGAGAAAAGTCAAATTTAATTAATTTATACAAATATGATAGTACACAGTATGATGTACCAGAAAATTTATATGTTGTAGAAAATAAATCTTGGTATGAAGATATTGAAAGTACAAAAGCAATTACAAAATTAAGTAAAAATGAAACCATGGATGGTTATGAATATAATGGATATTATACTCTAAAAAATCAAGAAAGTGGTGAATTTACTCGCGAATGTAAAGGAATAGAAATAATAAACAAAAGTAATGTACTTGCAAGTCCATCACTAAAAACAGATGGCTCAACATCTAGTGATATGGATACAATATACGTTGATGGAAGATATATATATCCATGCTTTATACCAATAAAATATAAAATTAAATATAGTTGTGATGGAACAACTATAAATGAGGAAAAAGAATATACATATAACGTACCTGAAAAATTAATTTCAGGAGATATATGTTCAAAAAAAGGATATACATTTAAAGGTTGGAAAGATAGCGAAGAAAGAGTATATGAAGCAAATGGTGCAGAATATTCAAAATTAACATCTAAAGAAACAATGACATTGTATGCAATATGGGAAGCAAACACATATACAATTACTTATTATCTAGGAAATGCATCCTCTACAGTAGGCGGCACATCAATTGGTACATCAACTTGTAAATATAATACAAGTTGCACATTAACTGGATTTGATTCTTTAAGCAAAGTTTTCCCATATAGTTATCAAGATGAAATAAATAATTCTAGAGATAATTATGGATGGAGCTTTGCAGGATGGAGTACAACATCAAATGATTTATCAGCAGAATACTCAAATGCTCAAACATTCACATACAATACAGACAGTAATGTAAGCTTGTATGCAATTGGAAAAAGAAATTTACATATAAACGGAGGAATTGCTCCAACAAGTTCATATTCTGAATTACTTCAGTACTGGAATCCATATGGACTATCCGGAACATACTTATCTGAAGTAACATTGCCAAATGCAAATGAGATATCAGGATGGACATTCCATGGATATAAAGCTGGAAGTAGTACTGCAAATTCAACAGTTACATTTGCATCTAACCTGGCCGGTAAATCACAAGAAGTTTTATATAACACATGGCCATATATAAGAAGTGTATATAGCAAGAGTATAAAATTAACATATGATGGAAAAGGTGGTACAGGAAGTGCTAGTGAACAAACAGCAGTGCAATATTATAATTCAGGATATGGTAAGAATGATTTAAATGTAGGTGCAAATACTTCTTCGGTAGAATTTACAATTTTAGATGATTATAAGAAACCTGGATATGATTTTGATATATGGGAAGAAGAATCATCACAAAAAACTAAATATACAGCAGGAACTAAATATACATTTAATCCAGGAGTTACTGAAACATTTTCAAAAAAACTAAATGCACTTTGGAAAGAAGCATCATTTATTGTTACATTTGATGCTAATGGAGGTACAGTAAATCCAACAAGCAAATCTGTTGTATATAATTCTACATATGGAACATTGCCAACTCCAGTAAGAACAGGATACACATTTGATGGATGGTATACAAGTAAAACATCCGGTACAAATATCACAGCTAATTCTAAGGTAACTATAGTAGCAAATCAAACATTATATGCACATTGGAAAGCAAATAAATATACAGTAACATTTGACGCAAATGGTGGTAGCACTCCAAGTTCATCAAGTATAACTGTAACATATGATTCGACATACGGAACTTTACCAACAACATCAAGAAGTGGCTATACATTAAAAGGTTGGTATACTGCTGCATCTGGCGGTACTAAAGTAACATCATCAAGTAAGGTTACAACAGCATCAAATCATACATTATATGCTCAATGGCAATCTGCAGAAGTAACAGGATGTTCATCCTCTATTTCAAGTGGCAGTTATAGTTGTAGAGTATGTTATCGAAGAAAAGCAGGTAGTGATGGAAAATATAAGTTTAAACTAACTGATTTTCAATGTAAACATCCATCTAAAAATGGACCATGGTTCTATATGGATGGATATATTAGAGCAAACGGTAAAGACGTCTTTTGGGGAAATTCAAAAGCTAGTGGACCACATGCAACCATGGTATTTAATAGTCCAGGAAACTGGCGTAGTGTTGGTAATACAGTATGGTTTTACGAAGTTGAAGTGGATGAAGGACCTGTAGAAATAAAATTTGCTGGATACAACGAGAGTAGTTTTTATGCAATTAATGGTAATTACAAAAGTTCTCAGTTTTCTTTAAGCAAATCTAAATCAATCACAATAAATTTTGAATAAAATTTATAATTAAAAGATATTATAAAAACTATTAAGTAATTAATAGTTTTTTGTTTGCATAAATATTAATATGAAAATATTAAAATATATAATTAATTATTTAAAAGAAATAAAACTCTTTACAACAAGCTATAGTCTTAATGTTTTTTTAGAACCACTTGATGAAAAAGAAGAAAATGAATGTATTGAATTATTAGAAAAAAAAGATAAAAATGCTAGAAATAAATTAATAGAACATAATTTAAGATTAGTAGCTCATATTGTAAAAAAATATGAAGATAAAACAACGAATAGTGATGATTTAATAAGTATAGGAACGATTGGATTAATAAAAGGAATAGACTCATATAATAAAGACAAAGGAGTAAAATTAACTACATATGCAGCAAAATGTATTGAAAATGAAATATTAATGTATTTTAGAAGTAACAAAAAAAATAACAATGTTATAAGTTTAAATGACATAATAGCAAAAACTATTGATGGAAACGAAATAAGTTTAATAGAAATGATTGAAACAGATGATGAAGATATAAGCAAAAAAATAGAATTAAAAGATAATATAGAAAATCTAAAAAAATATTTAAATGTCTTAAACAAAAGAGAACTAAAAATAATTAAAATGAGATATGGTTTAAAAGGAGAAGAAGAGAAAACTCAAAAAGAAATAGCAGATACAATGAATATATCTAGAAGTTATGTTTCTAGAATAGAAAAAAGAGCACTTATAAAAATATTAAGAGAATTTATAAAAAATAATAATATTTAATTAATAATGTAAAGCGAACAAATTAATATAAATTTTACTTTTTGGCTTACTTTCAAGCAGTAATGTTTTTTAAGCATATTTTTTAAAAAAGTCAAGATGTAAAATTTTTTATTTTTTTAAAAAAAGTATTCAAAAAACATTGTGATATATGATATAGTTTTATCAGTAAATTAAATGTGATTAATTTATTGAATAGAAGGTAGAGGTAATAATAATGGAAAAAGATTTTTTTGATGAAATCGTTGTAGTTAAACGTAGTGGTCAAAGAGTAGGATTTAGTGATACTAAAGTTGCACTAGCTATTAAAAAAGGTTTTGACAGCGTTTATGAAGAATATGACGAAAAAGAAGTAAATAAAGTAAAAGAGAAAGTTCTTGATTACATTAAAAAAGAATTTAAAGATAGAAAAACAATTGGAATTGAAGATGTAAGTGATGCTATCGAAGTAATTTTAAAGAAAACTAAACATGATGATGTACTTGAATCATTTAAAGGATATAGAGAAAGAAGAGCTGCATCAAGAGAAGCATTTGTAGTAAAACAACAACATAAATTTGTTAAATCTATTGAATCACTTGGACTTAAAAGTGCTGGTGAAGAAAATAGTAAAAGAGAAAATGCTAATGTTGATGGAGATGGACCAATGGGAACAATGCTTCACTTTGGTTCAACTGTTTCAAGAGAATTTGCAAAAGCATACTTAATGGATAATAAATATGCAAGAAGTCATGATGAAGGGTTTATTCATATTCACGATTTAGATTTCTGGGCAATGGGAACAACAACTTGTACACAAATTGATTTAAATAAATTATTTAAAAATGGTTTCTCAACAGGACACGGATATTTAAGAACACCAAATAGTATTGCATCATATTCCGCATTAGCAGCAATTGCAATACAAGCAAACCAAAATGAACAACACGGAGGACAAAGTATTCCAGCATTTGATTATTATATGGCTCCAGGTGTACTAAAAACATTCAAAAAAGAATTTAAACAAGCACTATATAATATGATAGACTTTGAAGGATTCTTAGGGTTTGTTAATTTTGATAAAATCGTAGATATTATTAATAAATTAGAAAGTATTGAATTTGAAATAGATCTATTTAATGATTACACAGCTAAAAGTGATAGATTAAAAGAAATATTTGAAGAATGCTATAAAAATGCTTTAGCAAAAACAGATAGAGCAACATATCAAGCTATGGAAGCATTCATTCATAACTTAAATACAATGCACTCAAGAGCTGGAGCACAAGTACCATTTAGTAGTGTAAACTTTGGTACTGATACAAGCCCAGAAGGAAGAATGGTAATCAAAAATTACTTACTTGCAACAGATGCAGGATTAGGTCACGGAGAAACACCAATATTCCCAATTTCAATTTTCAAAGTAAAAGAAGGAGTTAACTATAATAAAGAAGACCCAAGTTATGATTTATTTAGATTAGCATGTAGAGTATCAGCCAAAAGATTATTCCCTAACTTTTCATTCTTAGATTCAAGCTTCAACAAAGCACTTTTAGTTGAAGGTGATTATAATACAGAAGTTGGTTATATGGGATGTAGAACAAGAGTTCTAGCAAACGTATGTGGACCACAAGTGACTCCGGGAAGAGGAAATTTAAGTTTCACATCAATTAACTTACCAAGACTAGGTATTAAACACGGTATCGCACTTGGTGAAAGAGATAAAGCTGACATGAAAGCATTCTATAAAGAACTTGATGAAATAATGGATTTAGTAAAAGGACAATTACTACAAAGATTTGAATGTCAATGTGATAAATCAAGAGCTAACTTTAAATTCTTATTAGGATCACATGTATGGATTAATAGTGAAAAATTAGAAAGTAATTCTAAATTAAGAACAGTATTAAAACACGGAACTTTATCTATCGGATTTATAGGACTTGCTGAAACATTAAAAGCGTTAATTGGAGAACATCATGGTGAAAGTGCTAAAGCACAAAAATTAGGTATTGAAATTGTTAAACACATGAGAGAAAGATGCGATGAATACTGCAAAGAATACAATCTAAACTTTACTTGTCTTGCAACACCAGCAGAAGGATTAAGTGGAAGATTTGTTGCAATTGATAGAAGTATTTATGGAAAAATTAAAGGTGTAACAGATAGAGAATACTATACAAACTCATTCCATGTACCTGTATATTACAAAACAAGCGTTAAACATAAAATGGAAGTTGAAGGTAAATATCATGGATTTACAAATGCAGGACACATTTCATATATTGAGTTAGATGGAGAAACAGTAAACAATGTAGATGCATTTGAACAAGTAGTTAGAATAATGCATGACTCTGATATCGGATATGGAGCTATTAACCATCCAGTTGATAGAGACCCAGTTTGCGGATATGTAGGAGTTATTAAAGATGTATGTCCTAGATGTGGAAGACGTGAAGGCGAAGGCGTAGAAATGGAAAAAATTAATTGCTACGACTGCAGAGAATGTTAATAAAATAAAAATAAAGGAGAAATATATATGGAAAAAGAAGTAAAAAAAGTAAAAACAGTGGGTGAAGGTGTAGGATTTGAAAGAATCAGAAGAATTACAGGTTATTTAGTAGGAACTTTAGATAGATTCAATAATGCTAAAAAAACTGAAGTTCAAGATAGAGTAACTCATGCAACAAAATAGTGGATATATTCGCCTAGCTGCTGATTTACAATCAGATAGTATAGTAGATGGACCAGGATTAAGAACAGTTATATGGACTCAAGGCTGCTCACATAACTGTCCTGGTTGTCAAAATCCACAAACACATGATTTTAACGGTGGAGGACTTATTGATATTGACCTTGTTAAAGGTGCAATAGACGAACTAGAATATCAAACAGGTATTACATTCAGTGGAGGAGATCCAATGTTTCAACCATATGCATGTAATGAACTAGCAGAATACTGTAAAAATAAAGGATATAATATTTGGGTATACACAGGATTTACTTACGAAGAATTGATTAAATTAAGTGAAAGCAAACCAATTTATAGAGAATTTTTAAGTAATATAGATGTTCTAGTAGACGGAAAATTTATAGAAGAAGAAAAGAATCTTAACTTGTTATTCAGAGGTTCAAACAATCAAAGATTGATAGATGTACCTTCTACTTTAGAAAAAGGAGAAGTTGTATTATTAAATGAATATGAATATCACGAAGAAAAATTCTTTGAAAAAAAAGTTCCAATGTTTGTATAAGATGTAGAAATACATCTTTTAATATGGAAAAAAATAAATATATATGTTATAATCTATACGAAATGAGGGGATGCATATGTTTATAGATGAAGTAAACATTAAAGTAGTAGCCGGTAAAGGTGGAGACGGATGTAGTTCATTCTTACGTGAAAAATTTATGCCACTAGGAGGACCAGATGGTGGAAATGGTGGAAAAGGTGGAAGTATAATTTTTAAAGCAGACAAAGGGCTACGTACATTAATTGATTTAAGATATAATAAATTATTAAAAGCAGATCATGGGGAAATGGGAAGAGGAAGACATCAAACTGGTGAATCAGCTGAAGATAAAATAGTTATTGTACCTATAGGAACAACTATTAAAGATACAGATACAAATCTTATTATTTGTGACCTAGTTGAAGATGGACAAGAATGTGTAGTTGCAAAAGGAGGACGTGGAGGAAAAGGAAACGCTGCTTTCATGTCAAACAAAAATAAAGCACCTCTTACAAGTGAACTAGGAGAACCAGGAGAAGAAAGAAATATTCTTTGTGAACTTAAACTTTTAGCAGATGTTGGACTTGTAGGATTTCCATCAGTTGGAAAAAGTTCACTTATAAGCGTAATAAGCGCAGCAAAACCAAAAATTGCAGATTATCATTTTACAACATTAACACCAAATTTAGGAGTTGTAAAAGCAGAAGATTATAGTTACGTAGTAGCGGACCTTCCAGGAATGATTGAAGGTGCAAGTGAAGGAATTGGTCTTGGAGATAAATTCTTAAAACATGCTAGTCGTTGTAGAGTAGTATGTCATGTACTTGATATGGCACAAGTTGATTATAGAGATGTTGTAGAAGATTACAAAATTATAAGAAATGAACTTAAAAATTATGACGAAAATCTATATAAGAAGTATGAATTAGTTGTAGCAAATAAAATGGATTTACTAGGTTCTAAAGAAAATCTAGAAAGATTTAAAAAAGAATATCCAAACTTAGAAATAGTAGAAGTAAGCGCAGCAACTAAAGAAGGAACAAAAGAATTAATATTTAAATTAAAAAATATATTAGAAAGTCTTCCAGAAGAAGAAATTTATTCAAAAGAAGAAATGGAAGATTATGTTCTTTACGAATTTAAAAATGAAAAACCATATAGAATCATTAAAGATAATGAAACTTGGGTTGTTACTGGAGATAATCTAGAAAAACTATTAAAAATGACAAGATTCAATAGTGATGAATCAGCACTTCGTTTTGCGAGAAAACTAAAACGTTTAGGAGTAGATGACGAATTAAAAGCTCTTGGAGCAAAAGAAGGAGATACTGTTAGAATACTTGATCAAGAATTTGAATACGAAGAAAGACTTTATTAAAAGTCTTTTTTGTTGTACAAATACTATAGAAAAAAACAAAAAACGATAGTATGTTTGTAAAATATTTGACTTTTTAGTACTTTTATGTTATAATATAACGCAATTAAGAGGGGTAAAAGAGAAAATGAATAAAATCGTTAATAGAGTAAAAAATTAACAACTTACGCATTGATTACATTATTTTTAGTTATAATACCAATAAACATAGCATCTGTATTACTTTATACATTTGTGGGTTCAATGATTGGACCTAATATATCCAAATTATTTATATAAATTAAAAAGGGGGGGATTTATATGGATTTATTATATAAAAACAATACAATAAAAATTAATAACAGAATCGCTTCATTACAAAATGATAAAAAAAGAAGAGAGAATAAGATAAAAATATGTGAAGAAATATTTACACCATTATCAATATTACATATGGTTGCAGCAGGAATATATGGCATTGCTGTAGTAGTACAAGCTATGATGAGTAACATGGTGATTCCAATGTATTTTGCTTCGCCAATCGCAATAGGTATTATCTCTTCATGTGCTGTATCTCTGGGATTAAATGGAATCGTAAAAACAATAAATGAAAAGAAAAAAGAAAAACTTGAAAATCAAATAGAAAGTTATATGAAAATGTTAGATCAATATAACGAAAAACCAGTAAAGCAAAACTTTAAAGATATGACAAAAAACATGAGAAGTAAACAAGCACAACAAACAGTAAAAAGAGTTAATACATACGAATACATGGATTTATATGAACAACCACAAGAAGAAATGAAAATGTCATTAAGGAAATAAAATGAACAATATAGATGAGAAGATTAAATTAAAAGAACACGAAAGAGATAAATATGAAAGAAAAGTAAAATTCTGGAGATTTATTTATAAATTTGTAGGATTTTTACATATAGGTTCCGCAGGAACATTTGCAGTTAATGCAGCAAAAGAATTATTATCTCAAGGTAGTTTAAGTGGACTTTTAGTATTAGGAGGACTATTTACTTCTTTCTTTGTCTCAGCTGCTGTACTAGATAAAGTAGTTAGTTATTATCAAGATAAAAAAACAAAAGTAGATATAGATTTAATTGTTTTAAATAAAGAAAAAACAATGTTTGAAAAAAGAGAAGAAAGAAGAAAAGAACGAGAAAGAAAAAGAATTATAACTAATATAAATCATATCTCACATAATAATAATTATATTCAAGAAAATGATAATGAAATGAAATTAATGCTTGGAAGGAAATAATAAGATGAAAAAAGCAAATTTTGAACAAACAGACTTATTAGATACATTAAGATATTTAAACAGTAAAAATATAAATGAATCAAAAGAACTTAAAGATAACTTTTTTGACTCGTTGATACAAAATTATGAGAATTTACCACATCATATAAAAGAACTATCAAAAGCATGGATAGAGGGATTTAAAAAACAATATAGTGGTCTTGCAAGAAATTGGCTATTAAGTAATACATATGTATTTCAAATAGCATATCAACTAACAGATATGATGATTAAAGATGACTATGATTGTCTATATCTTGATGAAAGAAATGCACATTATACTTTAACGTATCTAGCAAGTATTCAAGGTGAAAAGGAACTAGTAGAAGAAGAACCATTAGTATTTGAATCATTTAAACAATACTTTTTATTAGGACTTATCACAAGATATGCAAGATATGCATTAACAAGAAACGAATATAAAAACAGATTTGAAAAATTAGTAAATATATATGTTGAACAACAACTACAAAGAAAATATAAAGTTGAACCACAAGAACAATTAACATCATACATAGATGAAGAATTTATTTCGGAAGCAAAAGAAGAACTAAAAACAGGAATAAATATAAATAAAATGGATATTATTTTAAGCCATTTAGTTGAAAGAAAAGCACTTCCGTATAAAAGAAAAACAACTGAAGAATTAATAGAAGAATATAAAAAGAAATTAAAAAAATGTAATACTCCAGAAGAAAAAAATGAAATATATAAAATCTTAAATGAACTATATAGAGATTCATATTATGAATATTATGAAACAAGAAGAATAAAATAATGATTTAATTAAAAAGGGGGATTAATTAATGAAAAAAGACATTTATTCAGAAAGTAAAAAAATAACAAGATATTTTATATATTTATTTATAATATTAATTTCAGTATTAACACCATCAAATGTTGCATTTGTTATAGCAACAACATTAATTGGAATGTATATAGGATTTAGTATTTGTAAATTAATATAATTTGAAAAAAGAATAATGGTGGATTTATGGAAAATATAGTGAGATTAAACGAGAATAAAGTAATCGATAGTTTGGAAACAATACAAAGAAAAAATAGAAGTACAAAAGTATATGATCATGACTACGGTAGAATAGAAACAATAAATGCAGAAGAAAGAGATAAACCAATATTTGCAGTATTTGAATATGATAAAAATGGTAATATCATATCAGAAGATTATTCAAAATTAATTAACGTTTTAGAAGAAAGAATAATACCAAAATATTCAAAAATAAAATATGTGAAAAATCCACAAACAAACGAAGAAGTTAGTATTAATACAATTTCTGGTAGCATATTAGTGAGATTAAAATTATCAGAAAAAGAATATAAATTTGTTTTAGAATATTTAACATATAAAGGAATAATAATACAAGGTAAAGATAGTTCATTAGATTGTATATTTGATGGATATAAATATATGAGTACATATAAAACTATACAACTACCTGAACCATTTGATATGTATAAAAATTTTGAATATTTTTATGAATATAATAGAATAAAAAAAGAACTTGAAAACATGAAAGAAGATGCTGTAGAGAAAGCAAAATTGGAAGAACAATTAATAAATGTAAGAAATGCTATAGTAGAAGGAAACATGAGAATGGTATGTGATATTGTTAGAAAACAAATGCCAGAATTAATAACTAAAAGTGACGAAGAAGACATTTATCAAATTGCATACGAAGTATTATATAAATATATTGAAAACTTTAATGTTGAATTAGGCTATGCTTTTTCAAGTTACATTTACAACACACTAATGTTTGAGGTAATAAAAAAATATTCAGATTATAAAAGTTTTCGTATTCCATTATATCTTGCTGAAAATTTCAGAAAACTAAAAGAATTACAAAATAGAATTTATATGATTACTGGTAGAAACGCAACAGTAGAAGAATTATCTCAATATACAGGTCTTTCAAAACATACAGTTGAAAGAATTATACAAGCAAATCAAGCAATTTTAGTTGAAAGTTATGATGCTTATCAAGAAGATAAATTAGAAGAAGAAACATATGAAGATTTTAATGATGATGGCGGAGAATTAGTAGTAGATGAAATGGATGCAAACCTAATATCACCATCTATTTATTTAGAAGTGATATCTGAAGAACTAAAAGAAACTTTAAACAATATACTAGGAAATTTATATGAAAAAGAAAGAGCAGTTTTAAGAATGCTATACGGATTTGATGGAGATATAAAAAAATACTCTGAAGTATCAAAAGAATTAAATCTATCAATAGAAAGAGTAAGAGCAATAGAATTAAAAGCTCTTAGAAAATTAAGACATCCAAGATATTCTAGATATTTAAGAGAATATTATTATAATGGAAATGAAGAAGAATCAATTAACGTAAGAAAATGTAGATAATAAAAGTTCCGATTGGAACTTTTTTATTTTCCTTTATAAAAAAAATAAAATATAGTAAAATAATTAATGGGTGAATAACATGAAGAAAAGAGCAATTTTGGTAGACGGAAACAACTTATTATTTAGAAGTTATTACGCTACAGCATATACAGGAAACTTAATGAAAAACTCAGAAGGATTTCCAACAAATGCATTATTCGGTTTTGTTAATATGATTAATAAAATAATTAATGAAGAAAAACCAGAATATATGATGATTGCATTTGATAAAGGACATAATTTTAGACAAGATATGTACGATAATTATAAAGATGGAAGAGTAGAAACACCAAACGACTTAAAAATACAATTTCCAGTTGCAAAAGAACTATGTACATTAATGGGAATAAAATATATTGAAATAGACAATTATGAAGCAGATGATATTATTGGTACGTTTGCTCGTATGGCTGATGAAGATAAAAATTATAATGCTACAATAATAAGTAGTGACAAAGATTTATTACAATTAATAAGTGACGAAGTAAATGTAAAATTATTAAAACAAAAAGACTATATTTTAATGGATGAAAAAACATTTATGGAACATTATGGAATAAAACCAATTCGAATGATTGATTTAAAATCTCTTATGGGAGATCCTAGTGATAATATTCCGGGTGTTAAAGGAATAGGTGAAAAAACAGCTATAGGATTACTCCAAAAATATGAAACTCTTGATGGAGTGTATGAACACATTGATGAAATAAAAGGTAAAATGAAAGAAAAATTACTTTTAGATAAAGATAATGCATATTTTTCATATAAACTTGCTACTATATATAAAACAATAGATTTTGAATATACATTTGAAGATATAAAATATAACGGACCAATGGTAGATGAATTAATATCTAAATATAAAGAATTAGGATTTAATTCATTTCTAAAAAGTGTTTCAAATAATAGAATTATAACAAAAAGTGATAAATATGAAATAGTAAAAGGAAGAGTTACTTTAGGAGAAAAATATAGTTTCTATTTAGAATTAAATGATATAAATTATCATACTTGTGAAATGATTGGAGCAAGTGTATACGATGGAAATAAACTTTATTATTTTGATAAAGCTGCTCTTATGTTAAATAGTGATATTTTAAAAAATGTACTTGTAACATTTGATAATAAAAAGAATAACGTATTTTTATCAAAACTAAATATAAAATGTAATTCATCATTTGATACACTTATCGCCTCATACTTGCTTAATTATAATGTTAAAGATGATATTGCTAATCTAAGTAATTCATTTTCTACATCAATCGCATATTATGAAAATATAATAAGCAAAAAAAATATAATGACTGAAGAAGAAATTAAAAATGCAATATGTATGAAAGCAAAATTTTTATTTGATACATATGAAGAATTTAACAATAAATTAAAAGAAGAAGAACTAGATGAATTATATTATTCTATAGAACATCCACTAATTGATGTACTAACTAATATGGAAATAACCGGTGTAAATGTAGAACCATCAGTAATAGATGAATTATCAAGTGAGATAAGACAAAGAGTTGGAGAACTAGAAAATATTATTTATGATCTTGCAGGAGAAGTATTTAATATTTCAAGTCCAAAACAACTAGGAGAAATATTATATGACAAACTAGGTATGCCAAAAGGAAGAGGGAAAAATGCTTTAAGTACAGCACACGATGTACTTATAAAACATATTAATTTTCATCCAATAATTAGTTATATTTTACAATATAGAAATCTAAATAAACTCCTAACTACATATCTAGATACATTTAATTCTTATGTTTTAAATGATGGTAAAATACATACAATATACAAACAAACAGGAACACGTACAGGAAGATTATCATCAATAGAACCAAATCTACAAAACATACCAGTTAGAAGTGAAGAAGGTAAAAAAATAAGACGAGCATTTGTAGCAAGTAAAGATTCATTATTATTAAGCTGTGATTATTCTCAAATTGAACTTAGAATTCTTGCACATATAAGTAATAGTGAAAGTTTAAGAAATGCATTTATTAATGGAGAAGATATACATACACATGTAGCAAGTGATATATTTGGAGTATCAGATAATGAAGTAACACCTAATATGAGAAGAACTGCCAAGGCAGTAATATTTGGCATTGTTTACGGAATAAGTGGATATGGTTTAGGTGAAAACCTTGATATAAGTGCATCAGAGGCAAAAAAATATATAGATAAATATTTAGATCTTTATCCTGAAGTTAATGAATATATGAAGAATATTGTTGAAAAAACACGTGAACTAGGATATGTAAGAACACTATTAAATAGAAAACGTGAAATTGAAGAAATAAAAAATACAAATCATTTAATTAGAAGTATGGGAGATAGAATGGCTCTTAATACTCCAATTCAAGGAACAAGTGCTGACATATTAAAAATGGCAATGATTGAAATTCAAAATAAACTTATAGAGGGAAATTATAAATCAAAAATGATATTACAAGTACACGATGAATTAATTTTTGATGTATTAGAAAATGAATTTGAAGAAGTTGTTAAATTAGTAAAAAGTACAATGGAAAATATTTATAAATTAAGTGTACCATTAAAAGTATCAACAGACAGTGGTAAAAACTGGTATGATGCAAAATAAAAAGAAATAAAGGGAAGTTAAAATGAATAATAAAAATAATAATAATAAAGATAAAATAGCTCTTAAAATAGCTATACTGATGATTGTAATAATGTCGAGTTATTTTTATATAAAAATAATGGGTAGTAATAACTTTACTGAGATGGAAATTGGCTCATCTGAATCATTAAAAAAACAAATTATATCAATTGTAATAATTGTATTTGTAATCTTAACAATAGTATTAAGTTTTTGTACTTTTAAAATAATTGATAAAAAAAGAGAAAAAGCTGAACGTATAAAGGAAACCGGTAAAAAAATGAAACTAGAATACGTAGACGTAATGATTTGTAATTTAAAAAGAATTAATCTTTCTACTAATCCGCTAGTATTTTACTGGATATTCAAAGATGAAAATAATGATTATTTTTTATTAAATCAGTATTCTTATGTAAAGAATATATTTGTAAAAGGTCAGTATTTAATACCAAATTATACTGGAGTATTGGTAAGAGATAACAATAGCAATCTTATATCACCTGGAACTAAAATGGATGTTTATCTAAGTCAAACATACAATGATAATAGATGTATTTTTCGTCAAGGAAGTACACCAGAAGATAATACATTAGAAATTAATCAAGTTGTATATTATGAAAATAATCTTATTGAAAGACCAATTGGAACATACAAATGTCGCTTTAATCATAATAATGTAAATTTTGAATTGTTAAAAAATGCAAAATATTATGAAGGAGTTATTGAATACAATAAAATAGATTAAAAAATATAATGTGTAAAACATTATATTTTTAATTGCTTGAAATATTAAAATTTGCTATATTTATAATAGGTGATAATATGAATAAAAAGACAAATAAAAAAACAACAAAAAAGCAAATCAAAAATACAAAAGGAAAAACATCTCAAAATAGTAAAATTATATATATAATAATTGCATTAATAGTAGTATTAGGAACTACATTATTATGCATTTGTACAATTGATAAAGAGTGGGAAATAAATGGAAATATTGTAAGTAGAGGAAAGGAAACATATGAAATCGGAGACTACTATGAATATGATGAAACAAATGGCGGAGAAATTAAAGATTTAACTGATGTAAAATGGAAAGTTTTAGGAGTTAAAAATGGTCATTTACTTATTGTATCAGATGACAAAGTAGAAGATTTAACATTAGGTAGTACAGAAGATATAGAAAAAGCAAAAAATGACTTTATTACAGGAAAAGATAAAATGAATGCAATAAGTGAAAAATACGCAAAAGGTGAAAATGCACTTAGTGCAAGAAGTATTTCAAAACAAGATATTATTGATGTTTTTAATATAAACGAAGAAGAAAAAACTATAAAAGAAGAAGTTTCATATTATTGGGGAAGTGATTCAAAAGTAATATCAATTGATCAAAGCGGTCAAAAAAGTTCAACGAACCTATATAAAGATGGAAAATTTCACTGGTATGATTTTTCACAAAATAAATGGAATGTAGTTGAAAATAATAAAGAAGGAACTGATAAAGAACCAAAAAGTATAGTATCTGTTAAAAGTAATTTGACAACACTAGAACCTACAACATTTGATAAAAATTTCCACAATGATTTTGATGAAGAACATAATTATACTGGAAAAGATAAAAAAATAGAAATGTTATTTTCAAAAAGCTTGGCGCATAGAGTAAACTACTGGACAACAGATCAAATTACTTTTAGTTTATCATCATCAGTAGGTTATGGATATAATTCCGTTAAAGGTTTTGAATTGAATTACAATTATTTAGTATTTTCAGCAGGTGTACCAAGAGAAATAACTTTAGGTATAAGACCAGTTGTAACAATTAAATAAAAAAGGATTAACTAATCCTTTTTTATTGGTTTATTTTGTATTTCTTGCTTTATAATATCTTCATAGATTAAAGAGTAAATATCACTTACTCTTTTTTCAATTTCTAAAGTTTTATATTTTTTAGTATCATATTTGTTCAATATCGGAGTGTTCATATTCTTTTTAATTTTACTCAAATAATCTTGTCCTTTTTTATCAAATCCAAGAATTCTAATATATTCTAAATCTTTAATATTATTTTCACTCTTAGTAAAAGAACAAAGTATATGATTTAACATTCTAGATATTTTATTATATGTGTATCTTTTAGTTTTAATGTTTTGTATAAGTTCTTCTAAATTATTTGATTTATATATTTGATTTTTAATTCTTGTATTAAGACCCTCATCAACATCTAAATACTTATTTAAATCATCTTCACTAATAATTTTATATTTTAATAACTCAAAATAGTTATTTTTTAAATTTTTATCTTTTAATATTTCAAAAACATCAAAAGGAACTTTATTTTTAATACTTTCATTTTTTATTAAACGTTCTCTAATATTAGATGCAGACACAATATTAGAGTCACTTTCTATATCATGATAATCATTAGTTCTTTTTATTACAAATGGTTTAATATCATATTTATTTTTAATGATTTCCTTTAAATAACTAACACCTAAAAGATCATTTGGTTTTGTAATTTCAACATTAATTAAATCTTTTAGAGCATTATTTAAAGCAGTAGGGTAATTTATTCCGTCATCCAAATACTCTTTTACTTTTTGATTGAATAATTTGTTATTAATTTGAGTATCAGCAACTTTATAAAGAATATCCAAGTTATCATCTTCACTGCCAAAACATAATTCATCTATTTTAAATTCATTCAAAATTTTTATAGCATACTCAGCAAAAGTATCACTAGATTGAGTAGAGTAGATATAAGGAAGTTCTAAAACAATATTAACACCATTATTTAAGGCACATCTCGTTTTATCCCATTTATTTAATATAGATAACTCACCACGTTGAGTAAAAGAAGATGACATACACACAATAATAATAGCATCACTATATTTTTCTCTAATTTTTTCAAGTTGATATTTATGTCCATTATGAAATGGATTATATTCACAAACTATTCCTATTTTTTTCATATTTTACCACTTTCTATCTTTTTAACATAACTAGAAACACTATTTTTAGGAAAACCTTGCATTATAACTTTAGGATAAGAATAAGGAACACGAGAACCATTATACTCACTTAACATACAAATATCATTATTTCCATTACCAATAGTATAAATATTTTCTCTTTTCAGATTTTCTATTTCACTAACAATTTTAATACCATCAGTTTTAAAAGTACTTTTATAGAAATAGCAAATACTTAATATACCAATACTAATTAATGGAGCAAGTTTTCTTTTAATTTTAAGAATTTCTAAAGTATTTTTTATATAAACTTCAACATATATTTGTTGAACATCACAAAAACTACTAGTTTTTTTACCAAACGAATCCAGAAATTCAAACTTTTTAATAAAAGGAAGACTCTCTAAATATAAATATATCTTTAACAATAACTGCTTATCAATAGCATTTGAATATATTAAATTGTCGTCCTTATCAAAAACACATCCACCATCACTACATATTAGATAGTCATATGGTATTTTAAACTTATCAGTTTGAGTCTTAATAGATGAAAAAGTTCTAGCCGTTGCAATAGCAAATAAATTACCATTATCTTTAAATCTTTTAATAGCATCAATATTTCGTCTAGTATCTTTAATGTTTTCAATATCAAAAATTGTACCATCATAATCACTAACTAGCAGTTTCATAAATCCCCCTTTAAGTAGAGGTATTATAGCACAAATAATAAAAAGTTGCAAAAATAAAGAATTTATGGTATAATATGAACGTTTTTAAAGGGGGAAGAAAAATGTTAGATAAAATAATAATATATTTAACAGAAAAAAAATTACAATTAAAAAAATTTAAAGAAGAAGTATCAGATAAATGGTATGATGTTACATATTCAGCAGATTTAGTAAAAGGAGAAGTAAATCAAAAATATAATAAATATTTAAAAAGTAAAGTTGATAGCGTTAAAGAATATTTTTTAAATATATTTAAAGATTTAGATTCAGCAAGAGCACCATTATATGAACTTATATGGTATAGAAGTGAAAATAGATTTTTTGGATATATAATGGCAGTTATTATATTTTTGGTAGCTTTAATAGTAACAGGTTTTTTAAACATGGCTGGATTACCAGAAAATATTTTATTATTATCATTATTACCAGTATCTATAATACCAATAGATATTATTACAACAACTGTATTATTTATATATAATAGATTTAAAAGAGCATATAATAACTCATTAAAAAGAATGAAAAAAGAATATAATGTAAGAAATGATAAAGATTTAGTAGAATTATATAAAAAACAACAAGAAAAAGAAAAAACAAAAGAAAAAGAAGTAAAACAAACAGAAGTAAAACAAGAAGAAGTAAAACCAAAAAAATCTATTCCACATGAAGAATATATGTCTGATAGTGATTTTATAGAAAGATTATTTGGATTTGTAGATAATAGTAAATATATTGAACCAAAATATAGAGAAGCATATTTAACAGAAGTAGAAGGTGTTATAAATAGATATTCAGAATCTAGAAAAAGAAAGACAGATAGAGATTTAAAAGCTAACATAGATTTTTTACAAGGTGAATATGATAGATATTTAAGAAATACACAAACTGAACAAACTACTAATACTAGAAGTTATCCTGTTAGAATAATAAAAAAATAGATTAAATAATATACAAAATTAATCTTTTTAATAAAAAATTAAGAATTTACTTGATATTTTCAAATATTTATGAGAAAATATCTTAGCAATTGAAATTTATCAATCTGACCAAGAGGAGGAATTAAAATGAAATTAGATATTACTTTATTCGGTGCTTTACCTTTTAGAAGAGTTAGTAAAACTGCTAAAAGACAAAGAAGAACTCATTTAAAGAAAACTGCTCCTACAATTACAACATGTGCTAATTGTGGTGCTGTTGTAGCTCCACATAGAGCATGTACTAAATGTGGATATTACAAAGGAAAAGAAGCAGTAGCTGTAAAAAAAGAAGAAACAAAGTAGTCAATTAATTAATTGACTTTTTTTGTTGTACAAATTATAGTTTTTTGGCATTTAATATGATAAAATTATATATTGAAAAGGTGGTGCCAAGTGAGCAACAAAAAAGTAACGATATATAAAATAGAAGAAGAGAATAATATATATAAACAAAAAGACTCTCCTAATGAATTTATTATAGGAATTATAGTTTATGCGGCAGTATTAATGATGGCATCTTCATTATTTAGAGGGTTATATATAGAAAATTTTATGTTTGCAATAATTGCTGCACTTATACTAAATGTATTGAATTTAACAGTAAAACCAATACTAGTAATTTTAACATTACCACTTAGTGTAATATCTCTAGGTATAGCTTATCCAGTGGTTAATGTAATATTATTAAAACTATGTGATTTTATAATGGGAAATAAATTTGATATTTCAGGATTTATAGCCCCATTTTTAATAGCAGTATTTATAAGCATAATGAAAATATTTTTAGATTCGCTAATAACTAAGAAAGTAGGTAAATAATATGATAGGACCAGTAGCATTTGAGTTTTTAGGGTTTGAAATTAGATGGTATAGTATATGTATTTTAGCAGCATTAGTAGTTGCTTACATACTAATAATGAATGAATCAAGAAGACAAAAAGTAAAAACTGATTATATGTTTAATATGATGTTTTGGACAATTATTTTTGGTATTATTGGAGCAAGATTATACTATGTATTGTTTAGTTTTACAGAATATAAAAACAATCCAATTGAAATAGTTCAAATATGGAAAGGTGGTCTTGCAATACATGGAGGAATAATTGCAGGATTAATAACAGTATTGTTATATTGTAAAAAATATAAAGTAAACACAATGAGAATATTAGACATATGTGCTCCAGCATTGCTTATAGCTCAAGGAATAGGAAGATGGGGAAATTTCTTTAATTTCGAAGCGTATGGAAGCATAACAACATATTCAGCACTAGAAAATATGAAAATTATACCAGGATTCGTAATAGATAATATGTATATAAATGGTTCATATAGATTACCGATGTTCTATTTTGAATTCTTAGCATGTTTAATAGGCTTTTTATTAATATTATTTGTAAGAAGAAGAAAATATATAAAGATAGGTCAAGTATTTAGTTTTTATCTAGTATGGTATGGAATTGCAAGATTCTTTATAGAAATATTTAGAAATGATAGTCTAATGGCAGGAAGTTTAAAAATAGCACAAGTAGTAAGTATTTGTATGGTGGTGTTAGGTGTTATAATATTTATTTTAAAACAAAGAAAACCAATACTAGAAGACTTATATAATAGACCATCAGAAGAAATAAAATTTTAATGGTGAACAATATGTATGATTGTATAGTAATAGGAATGGGACCAGCCGGAATGAGTGCAGCAATTTATGCAAATCAAGCTGGATTAAATACTTTAATTTTAGAAGAAAATGCTCCAGGTGGACTACTAAATAAATTAAAGAAAATAGATAATTATCTAGGATTTAAAAATATAGATGGACCATCTTTAGCATATGAAATGTTTGAACACGTAAGAAATTTAAATATTAAATATAAAATTGTAACAGTACAAGATATAAAAAATGAAAACGATTACAAAGTAATCACAACAAATAAGGGAGAATTTAAAACAAAAGGAATAATTATCGCCTGTGGAAGAAAAGTAAAAAGAAGTGGAATTCCAAATGAAGACAAATTCTTGAATAAAGGAATAAGTTACTGTGCAATATGTGATGGTGCTTTATATAAAGATAAAGATGTATGTGTAATTGGAAGTTCACCTTTAGCATTAGAAGAATCAGAATACTTAAGTAAAATATGTAAAAGTGTAACAATTATTTCAAACAAAGAAATAAATTTTCAAGAAAAAGATAATATAAAACTAATAAATAATAAAAAAGTAAAAGATTTTATCGGAGAAGAAAACTTAGAAAAAATAATATTAGAAGACAATACAGAAATAAAAACAAGCGCAGCATTTATATATTATGGATATACATCATCCACGTCATTTTTAAATAAATATAATTTATGTGATGAAAAAGGATATATAATTGTTGATTCTAATATGAAAACAAAAGAAGATAAAATATATGCATGTGGAGATATAATTAAAAAAGAATTATATCAAATATCAACAGCTGTAAGCGAAGGAGCAATAGCAGCAACAAATTTAAATAAAGAAATAAAATAGAGGTGCTTATGTTAGTATATGGAAAAAATGTAGTAAATGAAATTTTAAATAGTAAAACAAAAATTCACAAAGTATTTCTTGATAATAATTTTAATGATCAACAAATACTAAGTAAAATAAATAAATTAGGATTAAAAAAATTTCATGTAGACAAAAACAAAATAGATAAAATGTGTTCAAATAGTGCAAATCAAGGAATCGCACTAGATATAGAAGAATTTAATTATTTAACAATAGACAGTATAGTAAAAGATGATAAAGCTAATTTTCTTGTTATGCTAGATAGTTTAGAAGACCCACATAATTTTGGAGCAATTATAAGAACATGTGAATGTGCAGGAGTAGACTATATAATTATTCCAAAAAATAGAAGTGTAAGTGTTAATAGTACTGTTTATAAAACATCATCTGGAGCACTTAATAATATGAAAATAGTAGAAGTTGTAAATTTATCAAACACAATAAGAAAACTTCAAGATTTAGGATATTGGGTATACGGAGCAGAAGCAAACGGAGTAGATTATAGAAGTATTAAATATGATGGAAAAACATGTTTAGTAATAGGTAGTGAGGGGCACGGTTTAAAGCAAATTGTTGCAAATAGTTGTGATCAAATTATTTCTTTACCAATGAAAGGTAAAATAAATTCACTAAATGCTAGTGTAGCAGGTGGAATATTAATATACGAAATGATGAAACATAAATAGGAGTGACATGGATTACAAAGAAATAAATGATAACGAACTTATATATATGTGTTATGAAAATAACGAAGAAGCAGAAAATATTTTAATAGATAAATATAAAAACTGTATAAATGGGTGTATAAAAAGTCTAATGAAAGAATATTATATTGCAGGAATGGAAACATCTGACTTATATCAAGAAGGATTAATAGGGCTAATGCATGCAATAAAAACATTCAATAAAGAAAAAGATGTAACATTTTATACATATGCAAATACGTGTATTAAAACAAGTATAATCTCAGCGATGAGATCAACTTTTAGAAAGAAAAATAGAATTTTAAATACATCATATTCATTAGATAAACTTATGGATGAAGATGCAAATCATAATTATTATGATATATTCAAAGATAATTCAAATGAACCAACAGATTTAATAATTAAACAAGAAGAAAGTGATGAACTACTTAATATGGTTAAATCAAAATTAAGTAAAAAGGAACTTGAAGTATTTAATTATAAACTAGAAGGATTAACAAATGAAGAAATAGCTTCTCAAATAAATAATACAAAAAAATTTGTAGAAAATACTGTGTTTAGAATTAACAAAAAATATAAGGAGTTATTTAAGTAGATGACTAGAAATAGTCATTTTCTTTTGGTATAATTAACTACGAGGATGATATTATGTTTGATTACTTAAGAGGAAAAATTACAAAACAATTTGCAAATTACATCACAGTAGATGTAAATGGAGTAGGATACAAAGTATATGTATCAAACCCATACAAATTTACTTTAAATGAAGAAAATACTGTATATGTTTATTGTCATGTAAGAGAAGATGAAAATTCATTATATGGCTTTTATTCAGAAAGTGAAAGAGACTTATTTTTAAAACTAATTAATGTTAAAGGATTAGGACCAAAAATGGGGCTTACTATATTAGCGACAAATTCAATAAATGGAATTGTAGATGCCATTGATAGAGAAAATATATTGTATTTAAAGAAAATACCAAAAGTTGGAGAAAAATTAGCAAGACAAATTATACTTGATTTAAAAGGAAAACTTGTTATGAGTGAAGAAGATGCTGGAGAAAATGACAATGAATTAGTTCTCGCACTTGAATCGCTTGGATATAAAGATAAGGATATTAAAAATGTTATTGTTAAAGTTGATCATTCTTTAAATATAGAAAGTCAAATAAAAGAAGCATTAAAATTATTATTAAAATAAAAGGAGAAAACTATGGTTATCGGAATTGATATTGATGATACAATCTGTTCAACAAATGAAAAAATTATAGAAGAAGCAGATAGATATGATAAAGAAGTATTAGGTGGAACAGGTGTAAAAGATGCTACTGCATATGAATTTACTGAAATGATGGGATGGGAAAAAGAGATGAAAGGTCAATTTTTCGCAGACAGACTTGAATACATTATGGATAATGCAGAACTTAAACCAAATGCAAAAGAATTAATAAATAAATTACATGATGAAGGAAATAAAATTATATTTATATCATTTAGAAAAGATAAATATATTAAAGATCCGTATACAATGACTAAAAATTATTTAGATAGACATGGTGTTAAATATGATGGATTATTTGTTAATACAGGAACTAAAACAGATGAATGCATTGAAAACGGTGTAAAATTATTTATTGATGATAAAGAATCACATTGCGAAGATGTAAGTAACGCAGGAATAGATGTAGTCTTATTTACAAATTTATATAATCATGCAGAAAATAGATTTGTAAGAAAGGACAACTGGACAGATTTATACGCATACATTAAGGAGAAATATAATGGATGAAAGAATTGTTACTAACCACGAAGTAGGATCAGATACATTTGAAAAAAATATAAGACCAGATTCCTTTGATGAATATATAGGTCAAAACGATGTAAAAGAAAATATAAAAGTATTTGTAAAAGCAGCTAAACTTAGAAATACAAATTTAGACCACGTACTTTTATATGGTCCGCCTGGATTAGGTAAAACAACTCTTGCACACATTATCGCAAATGAATTAGGTAGTAATATAAAAACTGCAAGTGGTCCAACAATAGAAAAAAGTGGTGACCTAGCAGCAATATTATCTACATTAGAACCATATGATGTATTGTTTATAGATGAAATACATAGAATTCCAAAGTATATAGAAGAAATTTTATATAGTGCAATGGAAGACTTTAAATTAGATATAATAATAGGTAGTGAAGGACAAAGTAGAAGTATTAAAATAGATTTACCACCTTTTACTTTAGTCGGAGCAACAACAAGAGCAGGGGATTTATCTAGTCCACTTAGGGATAGATTTGGTATTGTAAATAAACTTGAATTTTATACGGATGAAGAACTAACAGAAATAGTAAAAAGAACAGCAAGAGTAATAGGTGATGAAATAAATCATGATGCTGCTTTCGAAATAGCAATCAGAAGTCGTAAAACACCAAGAATAGCAAATAGACTATTAAAAAGAGTTAGTGATTTCGCACTTGTAGAAGAAAAAGAATGTATTGATTTAGAAGTTGTAAAAAAAGCACTTGATAGATTAAAAATAAGTTCAAACGGACTTGATAATACAGATATTGAATATTTAATGAGTATTGTAAAAAAATTCAATGGAGGACCAGTAGGTATTGAATCAATAGCTTCATCAATTGGAGAAGAAGCAACAACCATAGAAGATGTTATTGAACCATTCTTATTACAAGAAGGATATATTAAAAGAACAAGTAGAGGAAGAATAGTAACTGAAAAAACATATAGAGAGTTTAAAATAAATGAACAAAGAACACTATTTGATTTTGAATAAAAACACATTTAATGTGTTTTTTAATGTTAGATACCAAGTAGTATTTATAATGAATTAAAATGAATACAAAAAATTACATAATAAAAAGATGATTTATTAAATCATCTTTTAAATTGCTTTACTATTTCAGGAATATCATTGTTACGTATATTTTTATCCTCTAATGGATACATAGTAAGTATATCTTTAGTATTTGGTATTGTATATACCCTGATTATATGTTTATCATATCCAATATTAGGATATGGTATATCATAAACATCGTTAAATTTAAGACTATCAACTCTATATTCATCAATCAATTTTGATTTAATTTCATTAAATAATCTATAAATATCTATATGCTCACTAAAATGATTACTATGTCTATCTATAATATGTTCAACAGCTACGTACTCATCGTAATCTATTAATTGATTATTATTATACATATTATCATATTTAGCACTTTTAAAAAATATATTAAATTCTTTCATTAAAAACAAAGAAATTTTGACATTATTTTTATCACCTGTTTTTTCTAATTCATAAGCGTAATCAACAGCTTTTTCATATTGATTGGTTTTTATATAAAATAGAATTAATTCTCTTAAAGCAAAAACTCTATTACTTGTTTGCAGTAATTCCTTAAATATTTGTTCAGCTTTATCATAATTTTTTCTACAATATTCTAAAATACCCGTTTCCATTTTTGCATATAAAGCATTAGGAGAATCCTTAAGTCTATCAAAATATTGAATTGCTAAATCAAAATTACCAATTTCTCTTTCAAGTCTTCCCATTTCAAGAAAAGCATGATAACTTTCTTCAGTAGTAAGAATTTGCATAAAATATTTTCTTGCTTCAGAATAGTTTTCACAAGCCATTTCAAGTTTACCAAGTTCTAGTTTTGCAAGTCTTGAATTTTGCTCATCTAAAAGTAAAGTGAATAATTCTCTAGCTCTATTAGGATTACCAAATTGTGCTTCGATTCTTGCAAGTTCTAAGATTGCATATGTATCTTTTTTGGTTTCTAAAATTTTTTCATAATATTTTTTTGCTAAAAATATTTTTTTCTCTTCAAATGCAATTTTTCCAAGTTCAAGCATAGCATGATGAGAATTTTGTTCTTCTAATAAAAATTCAAAATATCTTTTAGCAAGATTCTTATTTTTTGCTTTTAATTCTAATCTTCCAAGTTCTAAGAGAGCATGAGTTCTATTTGGAGTATCAACTAGTTCTTGAAGTAAAGCCCTTGCTTTATCAATGTTATTGCATGTACTTTCAAGTTTAGCAAGTTCAAGTTTTGCATATAAACCATTTTTTTGATCCAATAAACTTTCAAAATATTTACGAGCTTCCTCATAATCTCCTTCACGTGAAGCAATTCTCCCAAGTTCTAAGATAGCATAATTTCTATTTTTTTTATGAAGTAGGGAATAAAAATATTTTTTTGCTTGTTTAATATTTCTACATTTATATTCGAGTTTACCAAGTTCAAGCCTTGCATAGTCTTCGTTTGTTGTTCCTATTAATTCTCCAAGTATTATTCTTGCCTCATGATATCGTCTAGCTTCTGATAGCATTTTACCATATTCAAATTTGACTATAACATCATTCTTATGTGCTTCATAAATGCTTTTCATAGTAGATAAATCTCTATTTTTCCTAACTTCGTTAATTTTTAATCTTAAATCGTATTTCATAGTTGTCCTTTCTAATAAAAATAAACAGTACATAATATTATATAATTTTTTTAGTAAATAAAAAAGAGTTAAAACTCTTATTTATGTCTTAATCTTCTTTGTTCAACTTCATTAATCGTATAAACAGGTAGGTGATAAAATTCATTTCTTAGTTCATTATATATTTCTCTATCAGTTTTATTTTCAGTTTTACAACGAGCATAAACTGAATATAAAGATAAAATAATTTTATCATTACCAGTAATTAAATAATGTTCAATAATATTATTTAAATTTAATATTAAAGCAAAATAATATTTATCATAAATATAGCCATAAGCGTTAATAAAAGCCATAATTTCACTAGCAAATTCTAATCTAGATTTAGTTTTTCTAAAAATAGAGTAATTTGAGTCTTTAACGTATTCTACATCATTCATAAAAATTTCCCCCCTAAAAAATTAAACATATTATACTATAAAATAATCAAAAAATCAATAAAATAAAATCACGATTATTCGTGATTTTATTTTGTTTTATAAAGTTCTTTTTTATAATTATCGATTATTTCATTCATAATTGAAATATAATCTTTACCATCTTGCTTATCTTGATCAGTAATGGTAAATAAATTATTGATTTCTATTTTTACAAGAGAATTATCAGCAATTAGTTTTTCTTGGCTTTTAGATAATGTATCACCTTGTAAATAGAAAATATATTGTATCTCTTTATTTGATATAGCTTTTTTAGCATCAGCATAAGATTTATCAAGAGAAGTAGTATCTGTTTCATCAATAGAAATAACATTTATATTATATTTTTCTAAATATTTAAGAACATTATTAGTAGTAAGAATAGTATTATAATTACCATTTTTTCCAATATCATATAATTTAACATCAAGTTCACTTACTTTTTCATTTAAAACTTTATATTTTTCTTCAATATCTTCTTTTATATAAACATTATCATTATAATCAATTAAGCTAGATTTAATATTGCTGCAAAGCATTAAATAGTTTGAAGGATTTAACCATAAACCAGAAATATTAGTTGTAATAGCCATACCTTTAGTAGCATCTATTAATTGAATATTTTCATTTCTATTAAGAAGGTCTCTTGCTAAATATGCTTCACCAGCAAGTCCAGAATAAATAAATGTTTCACCCTCAGAATAAATATCTTTTTTCTTTTCAGTTACTTCATAAGATCTATCAGACCCCATAGGGTAAACACTAGAAACATTTGCATAATCTCCATATAGCATTTGAGTAGCATATTCAATTGGATATTCTGTTGTATATAAATAAGTATCAGAAAAATCATACTCAAAATCACAACCACATAATAATAAACAACTTAAAATAACTAACAATATTTTTTTCATTAATCCTCCTTAATAACAGGGTCATATCCAAAATCACCAAAAGGATGACATCTAAGTATTCTTTTAATACCTTTAAATATTCCCTTAAGTCCATATATTTCTAAACATTGTTTCATATACTCACTACATGTCGGAGTAAATCTACAAGCCCCATGACATTGAAGTGGAGTTATCTGATATAACTCAATTAATTTAATTAATATCTTTTTCATAATACAATTATATAATAATTAGGAAAAAAAATAAATATTAAAAATCAAGAATGTATGTTATACTAAATATGTATGATTTAAAACTTGAAAAAGGTGATAGAATGAAAAATATATTTAAAAAATATGGAATAATTATAAATAATGAAGAATTATTACTAACAGCATTAACTCATTCAAGTTACTCAAATGAACATGAAGGAACTTGTTATGAAAGATTAGAGTATCTAGGAGATGCAACACTAGAAATAGTATGTAGTGATTATTTATATAATAATACAGAAGAATCAGAAGGAGAAATGAGTCGATTAAGAAGACTATATGTATGTGAAAATGCGCTTTATGAATACTCAAAAGAATTAGATTATGTAAAACATATTAGACTAGGAAATGGAATAACAGAAGCAAATAAAACAATAATAGCAGACGTATTTGAAGCATTAATTGCTGTTGTTTACTTAGAAAGTGGACTTGATGCAGTTAAAAAGATTTTTAATGAACTAATAGTACCATACATAAAAAGAAAAGATGATTTTTTAATGGACTATAAAAGTTTATTACAAGAAAGTGTACAAACTGTTAAAAAAAGCGTTACATATAATTTAGTAGAAGAAAGTGGACCTGCACATCACAAAGTATTTAAATCTCAAGTAATAATTGATGATTTAGTTTACGGAGAAGGAATCGGTTTTACTAAAAAAGAGGCAGAACAAAATGCTGCTAAAGATGCATATATTAAAAGGGCTTCATAAAATGCCTTTTTTAAATAAACAAATAGTAGGTGATAATTAATGTATATAAAAGAAATAAAAATATATGGATTTAAAAGTTTTGCGGAAAAACTAACTATAGAACTAGATCCAACATTCACAGGAATAGTAGGACCAAATGGTTCAGGAAAAAGTAATATAGTTGATGCAATAAAATGGGTACTTGGTGAACAAAGTGTAAAATCACTTCGTGGAAGTAATAATATGACTGATGTAATATTTACAGGTTCATCTTCACGACCAGCATCTAATTTTGCAAGTGTATGTATTGTATTTGATAATACAGATAGAACATTAAATATAGATTACTCAGAAGTATCAGTAAAAAGAACAGTATATAAAACTGGTGAAAATGAATACTATATAAATAATGAAAAATGTAGACTTAAAGATATAACAAACTTGTTTTTAGATTCAAGAAGTAGTAAAGAATCATTTAATATTGTTCCACAAAATAAAATAGATCAAATATTAAGTGAAAAACCAGAAGAAAGAAGAGTAATTTTTGAAGATGCAGCAGGAGTTTTGAAATACAAAAAAAGAAAAGAAGAAAGTCTTGCAAAATTATCAAAAAATCATGATAACATAGATAGAATAAATTTAATAATAAATGAAAATGAAGAAAATCTAATTCCACTTGAACAATCTGCAAAAAAAGCAAGAGAATATAAAACAGCACTTGAAGAATTAGAAAGTGTAGAAATAGCACTTCTCGCAAAAGATATTACAACGTATAGCAGTGAACTAGATACACTAAATTCGGATAAATTATTAAAAGAAGAAGAATTATCAAAATTAAGCAGTACATCAACAACAGATAACACAGAAATAGAAAAAATAAAAACAAAAATACTAAATGTAGATGAAAAAATAAAAACAATTAGTAATGAAATATTTAAAATAAATGAAAATCTTTTAGAATTAAGCAACAAAAAAACACTTATGACTGAAAGAATAAAATATGATAAAGAATCAAATACAGTAAAAAATAATTTAGTAAATTTAAAAGAAAAACAAGCTGTATTAAATAATGAAATAGCAGCTATTAAAATAGATATTGATAATTTTATTCAAAATAGTAAAGTATTAAGCGAAAAATTAAACTCAAAAACAAATGATTATAATTTAATGAATAGAGAAAAAGAAAAGTTAAATTATGAATTAAATCTAAAAAGAAAAGAACTTGCTGATATTAAAAATAAAATTGATATTATTGAAACAAATCTTTCAAATATGAATAAAATACCATATGCAGTAAGAAGTATAATAGACAATCCAACATTAAGAGGGATTCATAACATACTAGCAAATGTAGTTGAAACAAAAAGTGAATATGCAACAATGTTAGAAGTATCTCTTGGAGCAAGTGCAAATAATATTATTGCTGAAGATGAGTCATGCGTAAAAGAAGCAATAGAATACTTAAAAAGGCATAATAAAGGAAGAGCAACATTTTTCCCATTAAATGTAATAAAACCAAAAAGTATAGATCCAGAAACACTAAGAAATATTCAAAATATAATAGGGTTTGTAGGTATTGCAAGCGATTTAGTAACATATGACTCAAAATATTACAATATTGTAATGAATCAACTTGGAAATATCATAGTATGTGAAAATATTCAAACTGCAATTCAAGTAAGTAAAAAAATAAATCACAGATATAGAGTAGTTAGTATAGATGGAGAAATAATTCATGTCGGTGGAGTAATGACAGGAGGAAGTTTAAAATCAAATAATAATTATATATCTGATAAATACGAGTTAGAAAAACTAAAAGGTAATATTGAAAAAGTATTTAATGAAACAAAAGTTATTGAAAATAAACTAGAAAATACAGAAAAAGAATTAAATATATTAAAAGATAACGTATATTCAATAAACATAGAAGTAATAAAAAATACAGAAATTATTAATAATAAAAAATCACTTCTTGAATCAAATACTCATGAATTAGAATTAGTTAATAATGAAATAAATAACTTAAGTGAAAATAAATTAGATCAAGAACTTGATAAAGTTATAAATGATTACTATGATTTAGAACAAAAGAAAACTGAACTAGAAAAAAATCTAGAAATCTCTAATAAAGAAAAAATGGATTTAAATTCTACATTAGTTGAACTTGAATTATCAGTTAAGAAAATGAATTCTAAATTTAATGAATTAACATCTCAAATAAATTCACTTGAAATAAAAATAACAAAACTAAACATAAATTTAGACTCATGTTTAGCAAGATTGAGTGAAGACTACAGTTTAGGTTATGAAAGAGCACGTAAAGAATATATACTTGAAATAGATGAAAACATCGCACGCGAAAAAGTAAATACTTTAAGAAGAAAAATAAAATCATTAGGAGAAGTAAACTTGGGTTCTATTGAAGAATATGAACGTGTATATAAAAGAGTAACATTCTTAACAAAACAAAGAGAAGACTTACTTAAAAGTGAAGAAGATTTGCTTACTATTATTGATGATATGGACAAAAGTATGGAAGAAAAATTTGTTGAATCATTTAATAATATTAATAAAGAATTTTCAAATGTATTTAGAACTTTATTTAAAGGTGGAAGTGCTCATTTAGAAATGACAGATCCAAGTAATGTCTTAGAAACAGGAATTGATATTATAGCTGTACCACCAGGAAAAACAAAAAAACCACTAAGTTTATTATCAGGTGGAGAAAGAACAATGACAGCAATAAGTTTATTATTCTCAATAATGAATTTAGAACATGTTCCATTTGTAATATTAGACGAGGTAGAAAGTGCACTTGATGAAAATAATGCAACAGTTTTCGGAGAATATTTGCATAATTATAAAAATAAAACTCAATTACTTGTAATAACACATAAAAAGAAAACAATGGAATTCCTTGATAAATTATATGGAATTACAATGCAAGAAAGTGGTGTTAGTAAAATAGTAAGCGTAAAATTAGATGATTAAACAATCATCTTTTTTTGCATATGGATAGTGTTATAATTTAAAATAGGTGATAACATGAAAAATATAATAAAAGTAAATGTTTTGTTTTTAATATTGTTTATACCATGCTTTATACATGCTAAATCTTATAATTATGACAATACTATACCACGTGCTAATCAATATATATCTACTTTTAAAGACTATACAGATTATTTAAAAGTAGAATCAATGCCTTATAATTATGAAGATGGAGAAAATAGAAAAAATGTAAACTTCAAACACGGAGGAACAAGAATCGTAATCATCCGTAGCAAACAATAAAATTTAATAAATATAAAATTATCTAAATTAATATTTTTGATTATTATTTTTATAAAAACCTACTTTAATAATAAAAAAAATTATGCTAATATTAAGATAGGTGATACTATGAACAAAATAAAAAAACTAGTATTTTTAATGATATTAATGATACCATTATGTATTAATGCAAAATCATATACATACGATAATGCAATAAATAAAGCAAATACTTATATTGATTCATTTGATGATTATAATGATTATATAAAAATAGGTTCAATGCCATATGATTATTATGAAAATTCAGTAAAACGTAGTATACATTTTAAAAAAGGTGGATTCTTAAGTGAAGAAGAATTTAAAATGACTAACGTAACAAATCATTCATATTTAGCAACAGGACTTGAATATTGGACGCTTACACAATCAAGTAACAAAAGAAATTATGTTGTATCATATTCATTAAATGAGCTTGATATAAATAAAAAGGCAAATGTTAGAATAACAGAATATGTAAAAAATGAAACAAAAATAGAAGGTGCAGGAACTAAAAATGATCCATGGTATTTTCAAAAAGTAAAAAATATAAACCTATATTTACTTAATGAGAATCGTGGAGATTTAGGAGAAGATGACTGCATAGATACAGATAAAAAAATAACATTGATACAAAATGGTACAGAAGACGTAGGATTTTATATATGTCCAAAAGAAGGATATAGATATTATAGTTCGAGCTGTAAAGAATTTATTAAATCAGATAGTACCACAGATGATAAATTCGTTATTAATGGCAAATTTGATGATAATGTGATTTGCTCAATAGATATAATGTATGAAACAGATAAAATAACAACACAATGTGAAAATTGTGATAAACAAAGTAAACCAAATGTATTTTATATAGCAAAAAATAGAGATAAATGGTTTACAGACGAATGGGGATTTAATGAAGTAACAAAATTAACTAGTTTACCTGAAAAAACCGGATATTTATTTCAAGGATATTATACTGAAGAAAATGGAAATGGAACACAAATAATAGATAAATATGGAAATATCATAAGTACAAACATTCCGGAAAATATTCCAAGTGATTATAAAATATATGCAGATTGGACTCCGATTACATATACAGTAGTTTTTGATGCGAATGGTGGGTCAGGTACAATGAATACAATTACATGTACATATGATTTACCATGTAATACACTAACAAATAATTTTACAAAAGATAATAGTTATTTTATGGGATGGACAAAAACTAAAGAAACAACATCATCAAATAGTGGAACATCACTTAACAAAATTAATTTTGAGAATGGTGGAAAGATAAACGAAAATCTTACAACAATAAATGGTTCTACTGTAACAATATATGCAAAATGGCTATCTTGTCAAACAGGTACATTAACAAATGATCCATCAAAAGGATTTGTATGTTTGTCAAGTAGTCAAAAACATTCATATGACTGTAATTGTGATACTTGTACAAGTTATTATACATGTATGACATCTTCAGGAGGATGCGGAAGCTATTCAAGTTATTCATATCGTTGTCAAACAGGATCATATTCATGCTGCACAGGAACATATGTAAGGCATGACGCTGTTTGTAGAGTATGGGGAACTTGCCCAACATACGGAACATGTACAGGAACTCGTTATAATGACGCACCATGTTATGGAACATGTAGTAATTCATATCCATGTAATTGTAGTACATGTTATGCATGTAATTCAGGATGGACAACATACTCAGGAAGTGGAACTTCATTAGTATGTTATAAAGGAACAATAATAAAATAGGAGGAAATATGACAAAAGGAAATTTTATAATTATAATAGTTATATCTATAGTAATTTCAGTAGTAATGTTTTTCTCAGGATTCATAATTGGAAAAACAGTAAATAAAGAAAAGAAATGTGTTACAAATAACAATAATCAAGTTGTTGCAACAAAAAATGATGATAAAGAACAAATAACACAATTAACTCAAGAACAAACAAGTATATATGATTTATTTAACAAATATGGAAAAGAAATCTATAATAATAACAAATATAATAATTTATCAAAAGATGGAAAAACACCATATGCATCATTATTAGATTTGCAAAAATTAGGTTATGATGTATCAAAAATTGAAAACATTTGTGAAAGTCATTCTCCAGCAATATATTTTGATATCTACAATGAATTTGCAGTTTCTTATGAAGAAGAACCACTTCAAATAATACTAGACTGTTACAAAATTAAATAAAATGCACAAAAGTGCATTTTTATTTTTAATTATTAGTAGAAAATTATAATTAAATTTGATATAATAAAAATATAATAGGTGAATAATATGGAAGATAAGAAACCAGAAAATAAAAAACCAATTATTATTATAATAGCTCTTGTTATTATAATTATATTATCATTAGTGATTATATTAATTACTAAAAAGGATGATAAAAAACCAAATATTCCAGAAGATAATATAACAAATAAATCAGAAATAACAAAAAGTATTCACAAACTTGATGAAAAAAATTATTTAGTCGAAATAAAAAATAATAAAAGTAATTTGGTAAATCTAGATGTTTCAGTATATACATATAATGAAAACAAAGAAATACTAAATTCAACTAGTAAAACTATTGAATATTTAGAAATAGGTAATTCATCATATATAGAAATAGAATATGATGAAAATGAAAATAACGAATATGAAATAGTAATAGAAAAAGAAGAAGAAAGTGATTCTGGTAAATCATTTACAAAACAAATGGAATTTAATCATGAACAATTAGAAAATAATATTAAATTCACATTAAAAAATAATTCTAAAGTTGATGTAGAAAAAATAATATTTGAAATTGTATATTATAAAGACAATAAAATTATAAAATACAATACAGTAGGATATAATAATTTATTATCAGAACAAATGATAGGAGATATATTATATACACCACAAGATAAAAATGGTAATGAAATAGATTTTGATAAATATGAAATAACATTTATGGCTTACAACTAAAATGTTATTGATTGGTAAACTAATTTATGTTAAAATATTTTAGTAGTACAAACTAAGGAGGATATATGAGTTTAATAAAATTAACAAATCTTTTTCCAATTGAAGTTGATGAAGAGACAGAAAGTTCAAATGAAACAGAAACAATAAAAAGTAACACAAAAGAAATGAAAAACAAAACTATTCTTGTAGAACCAAGAGCTTTTTCAGAAGCACAACAAATTGCTGATTACTTAAAAGCAAAAAATCAAGTTGTAGTAAATTTTAAAAGAGTTACAACAGATGTTTCAAAAAGAATTATGGATTTCTTAAACGGAATAGTGTATGCTATTGATGGTACTATGCAAAAATTAGGTCCTGGTATTGTACTATGCGCACCAAAAGGATTTGAAATTGAAGGTAGCATTTCTGATGATGATACTAAAAAAGGAAGCAAAAAAGACACTCAAGAATGGTAATAATGGTATTTATATAAAATAGAGGTGAGGCATGAAAAAATTTGAAACAGTTTTTCGTGGTTATGATAAAGCACAAGTTCAATTGTTTTTAGATGATGTAATTAAAAACTATGAACTCTTACTTGAAAAAAGTAAAAAAACAGAAGCGGAAAATTTAAAATTAAAAACAGAAAATGAATATTATAAAAAAATAGAAGATACAATGAATAGAGCAATTTATAATGCTGAAAATATGGGTGACCAAATAAAATCATCCGCAAGAAAAGAAGCAGAATCATTAATGGTTGAAGCAAGACATAATGCAAATAGAATTATAAATGATGCGCTATTAAAAGCTGAAAAAGCACAAAATCATGCTGACCAATTAAAAAGAAATACCAATATGTTGAAAAGACGATTAAGACAAATTATAGAAAACCAATTAGCTGTTATCGAAGAAATGGATAATGTTGATTTTAGCGGAGTAGATGATAAATATTAATCTACTCTTTTTCTTTGGTTCTAAATTTGCTAAAATATTCATATAAGGAGAGACATGAAATATATACCATTAAATATAAAAACTGAATACGATTTAATGAATAGTCTAATAAAAATAGATGAACTCATTTTATATGCAAAAAACAATAATATAAATACACTAGGTATAACAGATACAGAAATGTTCGGAAGTTTTGAATTCATAACAAAATGTCAAAAAAATAATATAAAGCCAATAATTGGAACTGAACTAAATATAAATGAAATTAATTTCTTTTTGTATGCTCAAAATTATAACGGATTCAAATCATTATGTAAAATTATAAGCAAAAAGAATTTAGAAGAATTAAACTTAGATTATATATTTAAAATGACAGATGACATTATTTGTGTATGCGATTATAAAGACTATGAAACATTTAAAAATAAGTTTACATATACTTTTATAAAATATAAAAATGATACTGAAAAAACAAATGCTCTTCTCATAACAAACGATATAGTTTATTTTAATGAAATAAGATACTATGAAAAAAATGATATGTATTATTTTAAATATTTAAAATATATTGAAGAACAAAAAACAATAGATGAAAATATTGATATAAAAGAAACATATTTTGAAGAAATAACAGATAACTTTGATATAACAAGTACAATAAAATTTAGCAATTTAATTAACTTAGAATTTCCAAAAAGTACACTACATATACCAGTTTATAAAGAAAATTCAAAAGAATTTTTAAGAGCATTAGCTAAAAAAGGATTAGAAAAAAGATTAAATAACAATGTACCTGATCATTATAAAAAAAGATTAACATATGAACTTGATGTAATTGAAAAAATGAATTATGTTGATTATTTTTTAATTGTTTATGATTTTATACTATTTTCTAAAAAGAATAATATATTAGTAGGTCCAGGAAGAGGAAGCGGAGCAGCTTCACTTGTAAATTACTCACTTGGAATTATAAATATAGATCCATTAAAATACGATTTAATTTTCGAAAGATTTTTAAACCCAGACAGAATAACTATGCCAGATATAGATATAGATTTTGATAGTTTAAAAAGAGAAGAAGTAATAGAATATGTAACAAATAAATATGGAATAAATAATACAGCAAGAATAATATCATTTAACACACTATTACCAAAACAAGTAATAAGAGATGTATCAAAAGTATTAAATATGAATACTGTACTTGTAGATAAAATATGTAAAACAATTAAAGATGAAAAAGACTTTAATTTACTAAAAGAAAATAAAGAATTTATAAATATAATAAATAGAAATAACGAATCAAAAGAATTAATAAAAATATGTAATAAATTATGTGGAATTAAAAAAAATACAAGTATACATGCAGCAGGAGTAGTGATTAGTGATATTCCATTATATAATCTAATGCCATTATATAAAAGTAATGATGTAATACTAACAGGATATGATAAAGATCATATTGAAGAATTAGGCCTTTTAAAAATGGATTTTTTATCTATCAAAAATTTAAATACAATATCTAATATTTTAGAAGAAATAAAAAATGATAATATAAATTTAAACATAGATAATATTGATCTAAATGATAAAAAAACACTAGATTTATTTAAAAATGGATATACAAACGGAATATTTCAATTCGAAAGCGACGGCATGAAATCATTTCTTAAAAAATTAGAAGTAGATAATTTTAATACACTAGTAGACGCAATCGCACTTTATAGACCAGGACCAAGAGAAATGATTGATGAATACATATTAAGAAAAAAAGGTAAAAAGAAAATAACTTATTTAATTCCTGAATTAGAAAGTATATTAAAAAGTACATATGGAATAATCATATATCAAGAACAAGTACTAGAAATACTAAGAAAAGTCGGTAATTATACATACGCAGAAGCAGATTTAATAAGAAGAGCAATGTCAAAAAAGAAAGCAGATATTATTGAACAAACAAAATCGAAATTCACCTCTTCAGTCATGTCAAAAGGATATACAGAATCAGTTTCACTGGAGTTATTTGAATTAATATTAAAATTCTCATCATATGGCTTTAATAAATCACACTCAGTAGTTTATTCACTTGTAGCTTTTCAAATGGCTTATTTAAAAATAAATTATACAAAATATTTTATGAAAAATTTATTAAATATGAATAAATCAAATAATAAAATTAAAGAATATATAGATGAAGCAAAACTATTGGGAATAGAATTTTCATTAATAGATATAAATAATTCATGTAAAGAATTTGTAATAAAAAATAATAAACTAGTATTCCCATTTAGTTTAATTAAATCAATCGGAATAAATGTATCAAATGAAATAGAAGAAGAAAGAAATAAAAAGAAATTTGATTCATTTTATGATTTTGTAATAAGATGTTATGGAAAAGGTATAAATAAAAAAGTAATTGTTTCATTAATAGAATGCGGTTCATTTAATCAATTTAATATAAATAAAAAAACATATATACAAAACATAGATGAAATAATTAATTATGCTGATTTATGTAAAAATTTAAGTATAACACTAATCGAAAAACCAGTTTTTGAAGAAATAGATGATTTTACAGACAAAGAACAAATAACAAATGAAATCAAAAACTATGGATTTTATTTATCATTTCATCCAGTAACAAAATATAATAGAGAAAACTTAATTACACTAAATAACATAAATAACTACTTTAATAGAACTGTTACATCTATATTGTATGTAGAAGATGTTAAAACAATAAAAACAAAAAATAACGAAAAAATGTCATTTGTAAAATTTTCAGATGAATATTCTCAAATTGAAGGAATACTATTCCCAAATGAATATAAAAAAATAGGAGAACTAGAAGCAAATAGTGTATATAAAGTAATAGGCAAAATAGAGAAAAGAAATAATACTCTTCAATTTATTATATACAGCACAACAAACTTAGATAATTAATTGAATTAGATAATAAAAAATGATATTATATTATAGTAAGATAGGTGAGTAACATGAGTAGTCTAAATGATAAGAAAAGAGAAAATAAAATAAAAGAACTTTTAAAAACAACAAACGCTCTTAGATTAAGTTATGAAAGTATAACTCATTCAAAAAAACAAAAAAAGATAAGACTATTTAGAAGTAATGAATTAAAAATATTAACTGAAGAAGAATTTGAATTTTTAAAAAGAACAGATTCATTCAAAAGAAGATTAAGAGACGGAGAGACTATAAATGACATAATGCCAGAAGCACTAGCATTATGTAGAGAAGCAACAAAAAGAAGACTAGGAATGTTTCACTATGATGTACAAATTGAAGCTGCAATAGCAATGCACGATAACACAATTATAGAAATGAAAACTGGTGAAGGAAAAACACTAGTACAAATATTAAGTGCTTATTTAAGTGCATTAGAAGCAACTTCATCATTAGATCCAAATGAACATAAACAAGTACATATAATCACAGCAAACGATTATTTAGCAGAAAGAGACTATGAAGATAACAAAAAAGTATTTGAACTACTTGGATTATCATGCGGATATGCAATGAGTCAAGGGCAAACAAAAGGAAATCCAAAGCTACTTGATAAAAAAAGAGAAGCTTATAAATCAGATATAATATTTGCAACTGCACCAACAATAGCATTCGATTATTTAGAGGATAATCATGCATTAAACGCAGATAAAAGGTTTATGAAAAAACCACTATTTAAAGCAATAGTAGACGAAGCGGATGATATATTACTAGATCAAGCAACTAGACCGCTAATATTAAGTAAAAGAGTACAAGAAAACGAAAAACATAAATATAACGATTTAGAAATTTATGATTGGGCAGTAAGATTTATAAATGGTGAAAAAGGTTATAGAAGAAAACCTATTACAGTTAAAGTATTTAATCAATATGAAAAAAATAAACATGATTCATATACAGAAGATTGTGCAATATATTTAGATAATCAATTTGTTGATATGCAAAATATAACACAAGAAATATACGGAGATAATCCAGATTTAACAGATCCAAATGTAGCAGAAGAATTATTCTTTAAAAGTCAAGCTGTTATTCAATGCTTACTTGCAGAATACTATTTCAAAGAAGGTAAACAATATCAAATATTTGAAGATAAAACTGCTGAAGATGACGAATATACATATATGAAAATTATGTTAACAGATGCTTCAACTGGTAGAAGTTTGGAACAAACAAAATATCAAAATGGAATACACGAAGCAATAGAAGCAACTGTGTCATATAAATTAGAACAAAAAAATAAAAAAGATAAGACAAAATATAAATTAAGATTCTCAAACAAAAACAAACCTGTGGCAAAAGTAACATATCCAGATTTCTTAAGTATATATGAAAACGGAGTATCAGGAATGACCGGTACTGCTGATAAAGATGAATTTATGGAGGTATATCAACTAGATACATATTTTGTACCAACAAGAAAACCAAATATCAGAAAAGATGAACCAGATGAACTTTATGCAACAGAAAAAGATAAATTTAATGCTATTTTAAGAGAAGTATTAGAATGTCAAAGAACAATGCAACCAGTTTTAATAGGAACAACAAACGTAGAAGAAAGTGATAGACTATGCAAAGTTTTATATCAATATGGAATAAGATTTCAAAGACTAGATGCTGTAAATAAAGACAACGAAAAAGGTATAAAAGAAACAGCAGGTTTACTAGGTACAGTAACAATTGCAACAAATATGGCGGGAAGAGGAATAGATATAAAATTAGGACCTGGTGTTGAAGAAGTTGGAGGATTATACGTAATCGGTTCATCAAAAAACAAAAATCAAAGAATTGACAACCAATTAAAAGGACGCGCATCAAGACAAGGAGAACCAGGAAAAACAAAATACTTTATGTCACTTGATGATGAATTAGTAAGATTGAGATATGGCAAAAAAGGACTAGAAAATCTAAAAAAACAATACGAAGGTATAACAGGGCAAATAACAGATAAACTTACGTTAAAACTTGTAAACGATTGTCAAAGTAATGATGAAAGTAGAGTAAAAGAACAAAGAAAACATACTGAAGAACTAGAAGCAAAAGTATATACAAAACACAAAAAAATAATTTATGATCAAAGAGTTAAAATACTAACATCATCAGATAAAGAATTGATTGAAATTATAAATAAAATGATAGTTTCATACACAAATTCATTATTTGAACAAAAATCATCATATGATCAAATTTTATCAAAACTAGGACATTTAATAAAAATAGAAGAATGTTATGACGAAAAAGAAGAAATATTTAAAAATAATATTATAAATAGTTTAAATAGACAATTTTCATATTCATCACAATTAAAAACTGAAAAGTATTTACAAGTAACTAGAAGAAAAATGTTAAAAATAATTGATGACTATTGGATTTCTCATATAGAAAAATTACAAAGTAATTGGGATAATGCAACATATTATGCATATTCTAATGTGAATCCTATGGATATATATGAAAGAGAATCAATGATGGATTTACAAAATATGACATATTACATACAAAATGAAATGCTAACCTACGCATTAAAACCAGAGTTAGCATATGGAGTATATGAAGTAAAAGAAAATATAGAAGAAAAAGGAGCAATATTATGAAAGTGTTATTAACTTTATTAAAAGCAATAATTGCAATATATTTAGTTGCAATATTACTTCTAACAGCATTTTTTCTAACATATAAAGAATTATATGATAATCCTTTTCCTCTTTTATTTGATTATTCTTACTATAAAGTTGAAACAGAAGAATATACTCCCGATTATGAAAAGAATGACTTTATTATTGTCAAAAAGAGCGACGAAGTATCTCAAGGAGACTATGTTGTTTACGTAGAAAAAAAAGATATAGTAAGATTTAGAAAAGTCGTATCAAAAAATGGAGCGCTAGTAACATTAAAAAATCCAAATTCAAAAGATGATGAGGTTACAATAGATAGAAAAGATATCATAGCAGTAAGTACTTATCATAGTGATTTTTTAAGTTTATTATTAACGTGGTTAACAGAACCAGTTGTAGTAATTGCAATATTTGTAGTAGCAGTATTATTACCAGAAGTTCAATACAGAGATTATGATTAGAAATATACTATTATATATAAAAAAAATATGATATATTAATATTAAGATAGGAGAATAAAATATGAGTAAAATAGTAATTGCTTTCGGAGGAAACGCATTAGGAAATAATCCAAAAGAACAACAAGCCCTAATTAAAAAAGCTGTTAAAAATGTTGTACCTTTAGTAAAAGAAGGACATCAAATTATAATAGGACATGGAAATGGTCCACAAGTTGGAGTAATTAATCTAGCATTTGAAGATTCTTATGCAAATGAAGATATCCCATATATGCCATTTCCAGAATGTACAGCAATGAGCCAAGGATACATTGGTTATCATTTACAAAAAGGACTAAGAGATGTTTTAGAAGAAGAAGGGTTATATAAAAAAATTGTTACAATCGTAACACAAGTTGTAGTTGATAAAACAGACCCATCATTTAAAAATCCAACAAAACCTGTAGGTCCATTCTATTCAAAGAAAATGGCTGAAAAATTAATGGCAGAAAGTGGAGAAAAATATATTGAAGATTCAGGACGTGGATACAGAAAAGTAGTAGCAAGCCCAAAACCACTTGAAATTGTTGAAATCGATACAATAAGAGATTTAATAAAAACAGATCATATTGTTATTGCAGGTGGAGGTGGAGGAGTTCCAATCTACAAACAAAATGAAGCAAAAGGAGCAAATGCAGTTATAGATAAAGATTTAGTAAGTTCACTAATGGCAAGAGAATTAAACGCAGATGCATTAATAATACTTACTAACGTAAAACAAGCAGAACTTCGCTATGGTACACCAGAAGCAGAAAAAGTAGGAAGCATTTCATTAGATGTTGCAAAACAATATATAGAAGAAGGACATTTTGCAAAAGGAAGTATGTTACCTAAAATTCAAGCTGCAATTAACTTTGTAGAAGCAACTGGAAAAAGAGCAGTTATTACTTCATTAAACAATTTAGAAAATGCATTAAATGGAATAAATGTAACAGAAATTCACAAGTAATTATATTACTTGTTTTTTCTTGTAAAAAAATAATAAATGTTGATGTTACCAGTAACAGTATGATATTATTAGAATAGGTGATAATATGAAAAAAATTAGTAAAATAATAGTACTAGTTATTACTTTTGTGTTTTTAAGTTGTAACATTAAGGCATTAAATTATTCAAATGCGGTATCAAAAGCAGAAAACTATTTAAATAGTATATATGAATATAAAACAACATATCACAGGTATTTAATACCAATACCAGAAGATAAGGTAACAAAGTTTTATACCGAGTTAGAACAAAATGGTGAAAATTTTAAATACGGAGGATTGTTAAGCGAATATGAATTCTTAATAACAGAAAAACATAGAGGTAACAAATATTCATATTTATATGAAAGTGATGACTTTTGGACACTATCAAACGGAAATAAAGAAAATACAAAAAAAGTAATATCAAATAACGTAAATAACGTTGATATACACGAAGAATCACCTGGAGTAAAAGTAACAGAATTTGTAGATGATAATACAATGATTATGGGTGCAGGAGCATATGATGATCCTTGGGTTTTTATACCTAAATATCAAGTTACTATAAAAACTAATGATAAAAATAAAGGAATGTTAATTGACCCAACAGTATCACCACAAACAGAAACAGAGGAAGTTACAATAACATTATCAAGAAATTCAAGTGCATTCTTGAATGTAAAAGCAAAAGAAGGATATCAATATCTTGGTAATACATGTGGATACATAATAAATGACATTGATATAAGAAATTCTAACAATGTAACACAAGGTCAATTAATAATATATGAAGTATCAAGAGATTTTGAATGTAAAATAAACTTTGGTGAAAAACCATTTGAAGTATTAATCGAAACAGATGGTAATTCATCAAATAACACTAATTTAAATAAAATATATATTCTTCCAAAAAAATCATGGTATAGTGACGAACAAGCACAACATCAAATTTCAAAAATAAATAATGTTCCTAAAAAAACAGGTTTTAAAACAGAAGGATTATATTTAGAAAATAATGGTGAATTATTACCAAATAATACATGCCAAGGCTTAAAATATATATCTAGTGACGGAACATTAAAAGACGTTAATGAAATAACAAGAGGTATGATAGCAAATAACGTTACACTTTATCCATGCTATATACCAAATCAATATACTGTTAAATACGATTGTAATGGCGGAACTGGAGAATTACAACCAACAACACATTACTACAATGTTGCAGCAAATTTAAGAGAAAACGCATGTACAAGAGAAGGATATAAATTTTTAGGATGGAACACTGAACCAAATGGAAGTGGAGCATCATACTCAACAGGTTCACAAACAACTCCAGTAGCATCAGAAGGAACAGTAACACTTTATGCAGAATGGGAAAAATTAATAAAATATACAGCAAAAATACACTTAAATGGAGCAAGCAGTGTAAGTAAAGAAGAAATATATTGTTATACAGATGATGCAACAAAAGGTTGTGATATAACATTACCAACAATAACACCTGCATCAGGGTTTACTGTATTGGGATTTAATACAATACAAAACGCAACTTCATCAACTAAAGCTCCATCTACAACTGTAAATTTAAAAAGCGATACAAATTTCTACGCTATTACAAAATCAACATCTCCATATACCATAACATTTAATACAAACGGTTCTAGTTATATTACTTCATCAATAGATTGTTATAGATATAATGGAAATTCAACTTGTAAAGTGGTAGCACCAAATGCAACTCCAAAAGATGGATATACGCTAATAGGATTAAATACAGATGCAAATGCAACAACAAGTTCATGGAATATAGGAACTGAAAAAGAATTTTCATCTTCTGCAACATATAATGTAATTCAAAGTAAAGAAATACAAGCAACATTTGAAAAAAATGGAGCTTCAGCAATAACTGCAACGACTGTAAAATGTAAAATATATAATGCACAACAAGATTGCACAATAAAAACACCAGGGATAACACCAATAACTGGCTTTAGTACAGTTGGATGGAACACATCTTCAAGTGCAACAACAAGTGAAGTTGGACAAAATGCAAATGTCTCAATCGGAAGTAATAAAAAATATTATGCAATAACTAAAAAAGAAATAAAAGCAACATTTATAGCAAATGGAGCTTCATCAATTGGATCATCAAGCGAAACATGTATAGTGTATAACGGATCAACATCAGGTTGTAAAATAACAGCACCTACAATAACTGCATCAAGTGGTTTCAGTGTGGTAGGATGGAATATTTCATCATCTGCAACAACAAGTACACTTGACCCAGGCGCTGAAATAACAATAAAAAATGATGTAACATATTATGCAATTACTAATAAAACAATTAAAGTAACATTTAATACAAATGGAGCTTCATCAATTGGATCATCAAGCGAAACATGTCGTGTATATAATGGTTCAACATCTGGTTGTAAAATAACAGCACCTACAATAACTGCATCAAGTGGTTTCAGTGTGGTAGGATGGAACACAGCATCAAATGCAACAACAAGCACATTAAATATAAATACTGAAACAACTGTAACAGAAAATAAAAATTATTATGCAATAACTAAAAAAGGAATAACAGTAACATTCGTAGCAAATGGAGCTAGTTCTATCGGTTATAACAATAAAACATGTTATGCGTATAATGGTTCTACAAATGGATGTAAAGTGACATCACCATCAATTACACCAGTAAGTGGATTTACTGCAGTAGGATGGAATACTGATGAAGATGCAACAACAAGTATTTTAAATGTTAATACAGATGTAACAATTAAAAATAACGTTACATATAACGCAATAACAACCAAAACAATAACAGTAACTTTTAATAAAAATGGAGCAAGTGATATAGCATACACAAGCAAACAATGTGTATTGAAAAAAGGAGATACTTCAACTGGATGCGTAGTTAGAACACCAACAATTACTCCAGCAAGTGGATTTACTACAGTTGGATGGGGTACAAGTGCAAGCGCAATAAAAGGTACATCACCAAACTCTGATGTAACGGTAACAGCAGATAAAAATTATTACGCAGTAACTAGAAAAACACTAACCGCAACATTTGTTTCAAATGGAGCCAGTTCAATTTCATCAACAAGTGCAAGTTGTCTGATATATAATGGCTCTACTGCTGGTTGTAGTGTATCAACACCTGCTATAACACCTGCATCAGGATTTACAGTATTAGGATGGGCGAATGTATCAAGTTCACAAGCTGCTTCAACTCAAACAGCATCTGTTAATCAAAATGCAACTACTACAATAAAAGCTGATACAACATTCTATGCAATTACACAATCAAGTACAGAAATTACAGTTACATTTAAACAAAACGGAACTGGAACATCTGATACAACAAGAAAATGTCGTATTTATAATTCACAAACATCATGTAGTGTAACATCTCCAGCAATAACTGCATCGAGTGGATATACAGCATTAGGATGGAACACATCTCCAACAGCAACAACAAGTTCGTGGACACAAAATACTGCAAAAAGTTTTAGCGTAAATGCAACATATTATGCAATACAAAGTAAACAAGTAACAGTTGCATTTAAAGCAAATGGATCTTCAACAACTGAGACAACAAGAACTTGTAATATAACAGGATCAAATACTACATGTAGCGTTACTACACCTGCTATAACACCTGCATCAGGATTTACTGCTGTAGGATGGAACACATCTCCAAGTGCAACAGCAAGCGCAGTAAATCAAAATTCATCACTTAGTGTTAGTGAAAACGCAACATATTATGCAATAACAAAATCAACAGCTGCAATATCAGTAACATTTAAACAAAACGGTTCTTCTACTGCAGACTCAACAAAAACATGTTATAGATATAATGGAGCGGGAAGTTGTAATATAACTTCTCCTACTATAACACCTGCATCAGGATTTGCTACTGTAGGATGGAATACATCTTCAAGTGCAACTTCAAGCGGATTAAATACTAGTACAGCAAAAGCATTTAGTGCAAATGCTACATATTATGCAATAACAAAATCAACAAGTGCAATATCAGTAACATTTAATATAGGAAGTACAAGTACAACTACATCAACAAAAACATGTTATAGATATAATGGTGCAACAAGCTGTACAATTCAAACACCTGCAGTAACACCAAAAAGCGGTTATACACAAAATGGTTGGGGAACAAGTTCATCATCAACAACTGCATCATATAATGCTAGTACAAATTATTCGTTCAGTGCAGGAACAACATTATACGCACTTCAAAAGAAAACAATAACAATAACATTTAACAAAAATACTGCTTCATCTGTTAGTCCAGCAAGTAGAACATGTACAATGTATAACTCATCAACAACTTGCTCAGTTCAAATAGCAACAATAACACCAGGGTCAGGTAAAACAGCGGTAGGTTGGGGAACAAGTGCAAGTTCAACATCATCGAGTTATACACCAGGTACTTCATATAGTTTCAATGCTTCAAAAACACTATATGCAATAACAAAAGCAAATACGCAAACATACACATTTAACTTCAAAAAAACATCGTCACATAGTTTTTATAGTTATAGTGGAACTACAAAAACATGTACCGGATCAGGTAGTTGTAGTGTAACTGCTCCAACATTTAGTACAGGAAGAAATAATAAATATGGAAATCCATCACTAAAACCATGTTGGGCAATAGGTAGTGGATATGGATGTTATTACTGGCCTGGAGAATCAATGTCATCATCTGAAGCAACAACATGGTATACAGCAGTAGATTTTGATAATTGGTATTATTCAATCTCAGATAACGGAGTTTACGCAAGATCATGTGCAAGCACATCATGTGGAATTGTAGACGGATTAAATAATGGACATACATTTGTACCTACAAGTTATCACTATGCATCAGGAAGTGGATGCGACAACAGCATTTGGTACTATGGATACTCAGAAGAAGAAGGTTGGTGGGGATACGTATGTTCATATTACGTAAATTAGGAGGCACTAATGAAAAAAGATAACAATAAAAATATATTTATAATAATAGGAATAATAGCTTTAGTTATAGTACTAGGAATTGTCCTAGTACTAGTAACTAAAAAAGAAGAACCAAAACCAAGTGAAAATCCAAAAGAAGAAGTATATAAACAATGTGAAAGTTTGGATAAATTAACTGAATCTGAAAAAGAGAAAATGATACAAATCACAAATTGGCTTCACAATGGCATAAACTATGATTTAGATAAAGAAGGCAATAGAACAAATAATAGTGCTAAAATTAAAGAAAAACATCAACTAGATGGTGGATATACTATTTCAAATATGAAAATTGAATCAAAAAAATGTAAAGAGAGTGTTGCAGAGTTAACTGCATCATTTACAAACAATAGTGGAAAAGATATTGAATTTGGTACAATAAATTTCTATTTCAAACCATCTGATAATGCTGAAAAAGAAGTTAATGTTTCACTAGATGTAAAAGATTTAAAAAATGGAGAAACTAAATCTTTAGAAACATCATTCAGATTTAGAATAATAGACGCATATGACTATAGAGCAGTATATGTTGATAGTTCACAAATGGAAGGTTAATTTAAAGACGATTAATGATGTGAACCCTAAATAGGAGACACAATAAAAAAAGACGGTCTATTAAAAAGAGAAAATTATTTTTCTCTTTTTGTGTAAGTTTTTCTCTTTTTCTTAATTTTTGACTTTAATCTAGTTGTGTTATAAAATAATATCCATTCTTCTACAAGTTGA
>JAFUNE010000020.1 GCA_017473105.1 Bacilli bacterium
TGAAGTTATTAAGAGTACAGTTGATTTTATTAATAAGATTAAGTGTGATGAGAAGTTTGATTTAGTGTTTTTAGATCATAAGATGCCTGTTTTTGATGGTATGAAAACATTAAAAGCATTAAAACAACTTGAGAGTTATGAGCTTCCTAAGTTTGTATGTTTTACAGCGAATTCTGTGTCTGGAGCACGTGAATTTTATTTATCAAATGGATTTGATGAGTATTTAGCAAAACCTATAGATGTTAAGGAACTTAATAGAATAATTAGAAAGTTTTGTAAAAAATAGATAATATTCTTTTATCTATTTTTTTGTGGTATAATTATAATAGGTGATGCTATGAGTATAAATGTTAGTGATTCATTTTTATCATGTGGTATAAATGTTGTAAGTTTAGTTTATGCACTTGTTGTACTTGTTTTATATTTTGTTAAAGGAAAGAGTCATAAAATATCTAGTAAAGTATTTTTAGGTCTTATTTGTATGACTATTCTTGAAGGATTTATTTTAATAATTTCTAGTGTTATGGCGGCAAATGATTTTGAATATAAATTGTTGTTTGGTAAATTTGCTATTTTTACTATTATATGTTGGAATTACATGTTAATGTTTTATATATCTATTATTTTTAAAGATGATCAGAGAAATAGAGAGTTTTATGCTAAGCATCCATATTTGAGTTATATTATTGGCGCAGTAATGATTCTTATAAATGTACTTGGTTGTGTATTTCTTGATATGGAGTTTAATCGTCATGGAGAGGGGTATCCTTATTTAATGGGTGGTACAGTATATTCTTTTGCTTCAATAATAGCGTTTATATCAATTTTTTATGCTGTTATATATATTATTATTTATAGAAAAAGACTTGATAAATTATCAAGGGTAATGGGAATTTATACAGTTGTTGTTTGTTTTTCTTCAATGATTTTAAAATCTAAGCAAATTTTGTTAATAAATGATACTTTATTTTTACATTCAATGGCAATATTATATTTATATTTATCAATAGAGAGTCAAGATGCGCTTCTTATTAATGAATATAAAAATGCTACAAGTAAATCTAATGAATATAATAAACTACGTGGTGAGTTTATTATGAATATGTCTTATCAACTTAGAACACCTTTAACAAGTGTTCTTGGATTCAGTGATTCTTTGTTGCAAGAAAAAATTGATATAAATACTTTAAAAGAAGATTCTAGAAATATTTATACTTCATCAAAAGAATTACTTGATTTGATTAATAGTATTATTGATGTATCGAAATTAGAATCCAATAAGGAAAGTGTAATTGCAAGAGACTATAAATTAGACAGTATTATATATGACATTAGTAGTGTTATTAATTCTTATATTACAAAAGAGAATTTAATTTTTACTATTAATGCTGATGAATCTTGTGATAATGATTTAATTGGGGATGACAAAAAAATAAATAAAATATTAAATATATTACTTACAACTTCAATTGATCACACTGATTATGGTGAAGTAAGTTTAAATATCAGTTCTACTAAAATAGATAGTGCAAATTGTGAAATTGTGTTTCATATAAAAAATAGTGGTCATGCATTATCTATTGATGATTTTGATAGAACTCTTGATGATTTAATTAAACTAGCTAGTGATAATGATACTAGTATAGATGCAAAAACTTTAAATTTGATAATTGCAAAATCACTTGTTGATTTGATTGGTGGTTCTATTGAATTTATAAATGAAACTGGTAAGGGAACTCAATTTATATTTAAATTAAAGCAAAAAGTAACTAGTCAAAATAAACTTGGTAATATAAGAGATAAGATTCAAACTAAACATGTTCTTTCTCATCAAATATTAAATTTAAATGATAAAAAAGTATTAATTGTTGATAGTAAAAAAGTTAATATAGAGATTATTCAAAAATTATTAAAAGAGTATTCTATTAATATAGATACATCATTAAATCCAAATGATGCTTTAAATTTATTTAATACTAATTCGTATGATATAATTTTTGTTAATGATGATTTAGGTGATATGAGTGGTGCCCAGTTTTGTGATAAATTAAATTCTACTGGTAATAAGGTTCCTCCTATTGTTGGACTTATTAGTAAGAGTAGTGAAGATGTATCAATTTATTATGATGTACTTGATTTACCAATTGAATTTAGAAATTTAAATATAATTATGAATAAAGTTTTTGAAAGGGGTGAAGATAAGAATGAATTATAATTTAGTTTTTACTATTTATGGTCTTGTTTTTACTATTTTACTTTTATTAACTTTATTCTTTAAGAGAAGAAAAAGTACAATTAGAACTAAAACATATATAGTGTTAATCGTATTCTCAATAATATATTCTCTATCTGAAATAATATCTTTATATGGATTAATATTTTTACCATCATATCCTTGGGTTGGTGTTTTATTTAAAAATATAAATAATGTATTTATGTTTAATATCATAACTATATTTATTGTATATTTTAATATTAATTATTATAAATTAAATGAAAAATATGATTCTTTATTAAAAGCATTATTTAAAGAAAAACGTATTTTGTTTTTATGTCTTGTAGATATTATTTTATCAATTGTTTATATGGTTGTGTCAAGAAATAAGGTTATTGATATAAGTAATATTAATTTTATATCTACTAGTTTTGGTTTAACATTACTTGCTGTTTGTATTGTAATAGTATCTGCTTGTTTATTTATGTCACATAAAAATAAGCTTGTTAATTTATTTAGATGTTTATTGGTTACATTAATAGTTATTGTATTAATGTTACCATTTCAATTATATTTTAAACATATATCTTTTTTACCACTTTTAATTATGTTACTAATATTTATTGTTTATTATACAATTGAAAATCCTGATATTGAATTACTTGAAGATGTTAGTAGATTAAAAAGTGAAATAGATGAGTCTAGTAATACTAAAATGGATTTCTTGTTTAATTTGTCATATGATTTGATAAATCCAATAAGTACTATTGTATCTTTATCTAAATCATTAAGTGAAACTCAAGTTCTTGATGAGGAGAGTGCTATAAATGATTTAAATAGTATTAAGTATGCAGGGAATACATTACTTGATTCAATTAATAATGTTTTAGATATGAGTAGTAGTCAAAATGAAAATATTAATAATAAAGAATATAGTGTAGTTGAACTTGTTAATAGACTTAAGAGCGCTACTGAAAGTAAAATTGGTGCTAAGAAGGTATCATTTGAAGTTAGTGTTTCTAATACTGTTAGTTCAAAATTAATAGGTGATATTAATAAGGTTCAAAAAGTATTATTAAATGTTTTAAATAATGCTGCTAAGTATACTGATATTGGAAAAATAAAATTAGATATTGGTGCTACAA
>JAFUNE010000021.1 GCA_017473105.1 Bacilli bacterium
TACTTCCCAGCTGTATTACAACCAATTATTAAATTTAGTCCAATTTACGTAGTAAGTTATGGACCAGCAAAATTATTTGTAGATTTTAGCACAAGTATGTGTATTGAAATCTTAATAATCCAAGTTATTTATTTAGTAATATCATTTATGATATGTCATTTAATTTATAGTAAGGGGGTGAAGAAACTAAATGTTAATGGAGGTTAGAAATCAAATAAAAGTAATGCTTTTATCAACAAAATATGCATTACAAAGAGAAATGTTAAATAAAGTAACATTTATTTCAAATGTATTATTTATGATTTTAAATAATGCTAGTTTTATTGTTCAATGGATAATACTTTATTCATTAAAAGATGATGTAGGTGGATATACTTTAAAACAAATATTATTACTATGGGGATTTGCTGCCTCAACATATGGTTTATCTCACTTCATCTTTAAAGAAGCATATAACTTAACTGAAACAATTAATACTGGTAAATTAGATGCATATTTAATACAACCAAAAAATGTATTATTATCATGTATTACTAGTAGCGTAGAAGTTGCTAGTATAGGAGATTTATTATATGGATATATTATGTTAGCAATCTATGGATTAAATCTTAAAAGTTTCTTATTATTTACATTCTTTTCAATATTAGGAAGCTTAATATTAGTAAGTATTTCAGTAATATTCTCATCATTATCATTTTGGTTTGGTAAAGTAGATATTATTGCAAATACTGCAAACAGTTTAATGACTAGTTTTGCTACTTATCCAGATGGTATTTTTAAGGGATTAATTAAACTATTATTTTATACAATTATCCCAATTGGATTTGTTAATTATTTACCAATCAAAATAATGACAGATTTTAATCTAAATTATACATTAATAATTATATTTTCTACTATCTTTTTTGTATCATTAGCGTTTATAATATTCTATAGAGGATTACGTAAATATAGTAGTAGTAATTTAATGAACGCAAGATTATAAAGAAAGAAAGAGTTGGTAGTATGCAAGACAAAGATTTAAATTTATTAGAAATAGAAAATTTCGTTAAAGATAAATATAAATTTCATATAATGTTTAAAATAATGCAAAGTAATGAACGCTTAATCTATACTGATCATGAAAATTATATTATAGCTCGTAGTGCAATAGATTATCCTGTATGGATTTGGACTGTTGATGGTATAGATAAAGAAAAAATACATGAAGTATTAAATTTATTAGAATTATTTTTAGAAAAAGAAGAAGTAATAATTACTTGTAAAGAAGAACTATATCATGAAATTAATGAAATATATAAAATCAATACTTATTTTGAACTAGGATTTTTAACATGTAAAAAGTTAAATTCTATTAAGATATCTATGGGATATTTTGATAAACCTAATTATAGTGACAAGATTGCTTTAGCAAACTTTTGGAAGGATCTTTGTAAAGAAGAAAATAACATTGAAATTCCTTTTACTAATGCATTAATGGAAGTTGATAATTGGTTAAGTAGTGATAAGTTTTATGTATGGAGAAATGGTATGGGTAAAGTGGTTTCTATAGCTAGTTATAGTGTATTAGGTGACCAAGCTAAGTTATCACATGTTTATACTCCACCAGAAGAAAGACATAAAGGTTATAGTAAAAGTTTAGTTCATACTTTAACTGAAAAAATATTAGAACAAAATTTAGTTCCATTATTATATACAAATTATAATTACTCAATATCAAATGAAATGTATCAAAAATTAGGATATGATTCAAAAGGATATTTAATTAATTTTCAAATAAAAAGATAAGAAAGGAGGTATGGAATGGAATACTTATATTATGAAGTACCATCTCTTTCAAGAAAAGAAGAGGCGATTGAATATATTAAAGAACATCACGAGTATAATTCAAGAATTAATGGCTCTGGTGGTTTAGATAAATATATAGATGATTATGAAGGATGGTTACAAAAACTTGAAGACTATAAACATCCTACTGAAGATAGAGTTCCAGCACTAACTTATTTCTTAGTAAGAGAAAGTGATAATAAAATAATAGGTATGGTTAATATCCGATTATATTTAAATGAAAGATTAAGACGTGAAGGTGGACATATCGGATATGGAATAAGACCTACAGAAAGAAGAAAAGGATATAATAAGATTAATCTATATCGAGCTTTAGAAGTTTGTGAAGAACACGGAATAGAAGAAGTAATACTTGACTGTAATAAAGATAATTTAGGTTCAAGTAGAACTATGATTGCTTTAGGTGGTATTAAACAGGGAGAAAGAATGCATGAAGATGTAGTCGTTGAAAGATATGCCATTAATGTAAGCGAATCAGTAGAAAAATATAAAAATGTTTATGGAGTAAAAAATAATAATCAAAAATAAAAGAATAAATGATATAATAAAATAAATAAGAGGTGGAGTGATTATATGAGATTAAAAGAATTGAATTGTAAAAATTGTGGAGCAACTTTAGAAGTAGAAGAAAATGCTACTCAAGTAAAATGTAAGTTTTGTCATACTACATTTGCTGTAGAAGATGCATATACAGATGGTTATAAATTTGAAAAAGGAAAATTACAAGCTCAAAGTGAACATTTTGCAAAAAGTATGGAACAAGTAAATGATTTTTTAAACAATAATCCAATTGCAAAAACTCACAAAAAAATGACTATGATTGTTGCAATTATCTTTGTAGTAATTGTTGTAATGGCATTAATTGGAATAATCAGCACATCAGTTAGTCAAAATAAAATGAGAGATAAAATTAATGATAATTCAATCATAAATGATATGAATGACTATATGAGTGATTTTGATATTAAAGTATTTAATAATCAATTTGAAATGTACAAAGGTACAGAATATGGTTCAAGTGTTGGAAGATTATTAGATGAAGTTTCAACTAATAATAAGAAAAACGCTGATAACCAAGTAACAGTTGTATTTAAGGAAACAACTACAAAAGATCCAGAAGAAATGAAAAATATTAAGAAACAATTAGGTGACTGGACAGAATATGAAGTTTCATTTGAATATAACGATTCAGGATTAATTTATTTAGCAACAATTGAAGAATAATAGGTGATATTATGAATCAAGAATATAAATTAACTTTAAAAAAGATATTCGGACATTTGAGAGTTGTAAATAAGCATCGTTTTAAAGTATTTAGTTTATGTTGCAAAGCAGGAATACCAATCAGGGGAATACTTCATGACTTATCGAAGTACTCCCCTGAAGAGTTTATAGAAAGTGCTCGTTATTTTGGAGAAGGTAAATTTAGCCCAATAAGAACATGCAAACAAACTAAAGGGTATAGTAATGCATGGATACATCATAAAAATCATAATAAACATCATTACGAATATTGGTATGATTATGCTGCTCCAGTACAAAGCCCAATTATTCCATTAAAATATTTTAAAGAATTGATATGTGATTCATTTGCTGCAGGACTAACTTATCAAGGGAAAAATTGGACAAAAGAATATCAATTAAGTTATTGGAAAAAAGCAGCTACAAAAGATAAAATTCATCCTACTATGGTTAAACTAATTGAAAGAGTTTATACAGATGTAAGTAAAGATGGATTAGACAAAGTAATTAAAGGAAAAAACTTAGATAAATTATATAATGAATATATAAATGAAAAATAGAAAGAGGTGTTTTTAAGTGACAGATGAAGAATTCTACAACTTATTTAATTTTTATAATGAAGAAGTGACTTCATACGCTAGATACGTATACTTAGGATACACTGACTTTCAAGAAGAAATGATGCCTATAGTTCATGCTGTTTCAGAAAAACAATATGATAGACGATTATCACAAGGCGATAAAGAATTAAGAATTGATATTGGAGAAGATCCAAAAACAATTGAAAGAGCACTTCATGTTATTGAAGAAAACTTGGCTAATCATCAAACAGTTATTCAAAATAGTGAGTTTTCCGTAGATTATAGATTTCTAGCTCATCAACAAGTAATAGAGTTTTTAAATAGATGTCGTGAAAATGGTTATTTTAATTCACTAAGAATTATTGGTGAAGAATATAGCCTAGATGAAGAAACTTATAATGAATTAAGTGAGTTCAGTTCTATAGTAGTAAGTAACTCTAATATTACAAGAGATAATGTTGCTGTAGAAGATCCACATCACAGCTTTGTAGTAGGAATAAATGAAGATATTCAAGCAGAAGCAGATCTTATAATTAAGGAAGATATGAGTGATGAAGAATTACGTTCATTAATAGAAGTACTTAATGGTGTTTCTACAACAAATAAAAAAATTCAAATTAGATTTTATAATCCAGCAACTACAGTAGAATTAATAGAAAGATTAGATAGGCTAGGATTAGATGAAGATACAACAATAACGATTTTAGGTTATCCGTTAACAGAAAACTCAGAAGGATATAGTAGATTAGAAGAAATTTCAAATAGAAGAAAAATAGAAGTTACTTATGTATGTTGTCATGATTTATTAGGAAACTATTGTGAGGAACCATACTTAATAGATAATAGATATTTTTCAGAATTAGAACCAGATGGAAAAACAGATTTTAAAACTTATGTAAAAATTTTAAGATTTGTAGAAGATTTCCAAAATAATGTTCAAAACGTAAATAGTAATATTGAAAGAACTATGATGGCTTATCAATATCTAAATGATAATTATTATTATGATGTTTCTTCTGGAGATACTAAAGATTATGGAGCAACAAGAGATGTTGATAAGATATTAGATACAGACGAAATAGTATGTGCAGGATATGCAAATTTATTAACTATAATGTGTCGTAGAGTTGGTATCCCAATGTTTACTTATGGAGCTCCTGAGCATAGAATGAATGTTGCTAGAATTGTTGAAACAAATGATTCAGGAGAAGTAACATTTGATAAAATATGTACATTTGATCCTACAAATGACTGTGGATATTATGTTCCAGATATATATAGTCCAACAGGACAAACAAGAGTAGAACATAAAGACTCATATACATATTTTGGTCTAGATCCAGAAAGATGGTTACATCAAAGTAATGCAAGTTATATGACATTAGCTAATGCTTTAGCAATTCCTAGAGAAGATTTTGTTAATAATGCATTGCTATCTCATTCTCCTTTTGGAGCGGGATATTCTGGAGGATATAATGCTTCTAGCTATATGTATTCAATGTTACATTTAATGGGATATAATTTTAATCCAGACGAAATAGACATTCTTGATTTAGTAGCTCAACTTCAAGAAGATGGAAGAATTGGTGAAATACCAGAAGAATTAATTTATAATGCTGCTAATAATATTGAAAATAGAAAAAATAATCAAAATCTAAATCAAGAAACAAGAGAAAGAATTAGAGAATCAATAGAAGAAAGAACAATAAGATTCCCTGAAACAAACGCAAGATTACTATTAAATAGAACACCAAATCAAGATGTAATAAATATCTCAACATATAAAACAAACATGCCTAGACATGAACATGTTGATATAGAGTCAATTGATATTGGACCTATTTATTATCGTGATTTAGCTAATTTAAGAACAGGAAGAGGTAGACCTATAATAAGTGAACCTATAGAAGAACCTGTTCAAGAAGAAATAGAAAATAATCAAATGTTTACAGATGAAGATTTTGGTGAAGATTACATTGCAGGTACAACAATTAGAAGGCCAAGAAATAGAGAAATTAATGAAACTGATGAAGAATATGTTGAATTCCTAGAAAGATATTATAATTATTACTTCCCAGAAGCATGCAATCAATCAAATACAATATATGGTCATACAAATAATCAAACTCTTCAAGAACAATTATTTACAGAAGAAGATTATAATGATGAATATATAGATGGTACAAATATAAGAAAGCCTAGAAATAGAGGAATTTATGAAACAGACGAAGAATATGTTGAATTCCTAGAAAATTTTTATAATCATCATTTTAACCAAAATAGAGAAGATACAACATATGGTTTGACAGGAGACCAAATAATTCAAGATCCACCAATCTTTCAAAGAGAAGAATCTTTATTCACAGAAGAAGACTTTAGTGAAGGATATATAGATGGCACAAATATAAGAAAACCAAGATATCGTGGAACTTATGAAACAGATGAAGAATATGTTGCGTTCTTAGAAAGATTCTATGAACACTTCTTCCAAAACGAAAATGTAGAAAATAATACAAATAATAGAAGTAGATAAAACTAAGAGCAATCTTAGTTTTTCTTTGTATATCAACAAATATATTGAAAAAATAAGTAAGATATGGTATAATGAGACTCATTGGGAGATGAATATATATTTATGATAGGGCTGCGTAAAGTAGTTAATTTAAAGATTTATGACCTACCAGCTAGTAAGGTAGCAGTAAAAAAAGGAAAAGAAAGAACTTTTGGTTATAGTTATAGTACAAAATACTATATAGGTAAAAGTGAAGTATTTGGTACTGGAACAGTAAATAGTGAAAAAAAATCTGTTTTATCACCAAGAAAATTTAGCGATGAACATTTAACTGAAATGATTAGAAGTTCAGTAACCAGTGAAGATGATTTAGAAAGAGTACTTGAAATAGATGAAAAAGGATTTATGTATTTCGATGAAAATGGTACTAAAATTGTTTACTATGGTGAGAAAAAAGATGAACTTAAACATAAATTATTAGCAAAAAGAAAGTAAAAAACACTTTCTTTTTTTATTAAATTTAAAATTAGCACTCTATATTGACAAGTGCTAAAATAAGTGTATAATTTATATTGAGGGGTGATAAATATGTACATGAATCCACAAGAAGAAAAAGAAAATGTACTTGAAAAATATGGAAGAAACATCATTGAAGATGCTAAAGCTGGTAAAATAGATCCGGTAATTGGAAGAGATGAAGAAATCAGAAGTATTACTAGAGTTTTATCACGCAAAACAAAGAATAATCCAGTATTAATAGGAGAACCAGGTGTTGGTAAAACTGCTATTGTAGAAGGATTAGCTTTAAGAATATTAAAAGGAGATGTACCTAGTAGTTTAAAAAACAAAACTATTTGGGAACTTGATATGGCTGCTCTTGTAGCAGGTGCTAAATATCATGGAGAATTTGAAGAAAGACTTAAAAATGTCTTAAATGAAGTTAAGAAAAGTGAAGGAGAAATTATCATGTTTATTGATGAAATTCACATGATAGTAGGTACAGGAGCATCAGGTGGTGCGATGGACACTTCAAACATCTTAAAACCAATGTTAGCTCGTGGTGAAATTCACGTTATTGGAGCAACAACATTAAATGAATATCGTAAATTTATTGAAAAAGATGGAGCACTAGAAAGAAGATTCCAAAAAGTAAAAGTAGAAGAACCTACTGTTGAAGATACAATCACAATATTGCGTGGTTTAAAAGAAAGATTTGAAATTCATCACGGTGTAACCATTCAAGATAAAGCATTAATTTCAGCTGCAACATTATCTAATAGATATATAACTGATAGATACTTACCAGATAAAGCAATAGATTTAGTAGATGAAGCTTGCGCAACTATTCGTGTTCAAATGGACTCAGTTCCTTTTGAATTAGACACATTAACTCATAGAATAATGCGTTTAGAAATAGAAAGAGAAGCAATCAAAAAAGAAACAGATGAATTATCAGTAAGTAGAAGAAATGACATTGATAGAGAATTAAAATCAATGAAAGAAAAAGAACGTGAATTAACAACAGCTTGGAATGAAGAAAAAGATATCAATGATCAAGTTAAGAAAAAGAAAAGAGAACTTGAAAAATTAAAATTTGAACTTGAACAAGCAGAAAGTGATTATGATTTAGAGCGCGCCGCTATTCTTCGTCATGGGGAAATTCCTAAAAAAGAAAAAGAAATTGCAGCTTTAAAAAATACTAATCAAAACAGATTATTAAGTGATACAGTAACAGACCAAGATATTTGTAAAATAATTGGTAAATGGACTAATATTCCTGTAACTAAATTACTTGAAAGTGAAAAAGAAAAAATACTACACTTAGAGTCAGATATGGCTAAAAGAGTAATGGGACAAGATGAAGCTTTAAAATTAGTAAGTGAAGCAATTATGAAGTCTCGTAGTGGAATAAAAGATCCTAATAGACCAATCGCATCATTCATGTTCTTAGGACCAACAGGTGTAGGTAAAACAGAAGTTGCTAGAACTCTAGCTTATGAATTATTTGATGATGAACGTCACATGGTTAGAATTGACATGTCTGAATATATGGAAAAATTCAGTGTATCTCGTTTAATTGGTTCTCCTCCAGGATATGTAGGATACGAAGAAGGTGGACAATTAACAGAAGCAGTTCGTCGTAATCCATATAGTATTGTTTTATTTGATGAAATAGAAAAAGCTCATCCAGAAGTATTAAACTTATTATTACAAATTCTAGATGATGGTCGCGCAACAGACTCTAATGGTCGTACAGTAGACTTTAAAAATACAATTATTATTATGACATCTAATCTAGGAAGTGAACATGTTTTAGAAAATAATAAACAAGAAGTAATCAATGAATTAAAAAGAGAATTTAGACCAGAGTTTATTAATAGAATAGATGAAATAGTAGTATTCAATGCATTAACTAAAGATGCAATTAATCAAATCTTAGATAAGATAATTAAAGATCTAGAAAATAGATTAATAGATCATCATATAAAAATAGAAATAACAGATGAAGCAAGAAATAAATTCATTGAAGAGGGTTACGATATTAACTTCGGAGCAAGACCTTTAAAAAGATTAGTAGGTAAAACACTAGAAGTAGATTTATCTAAATTAATTATTGAAGGAAAACTTCATGAATATGATACAGTAATAGTAGATTATAATGATGATAATTTCATAGTTAAAAGAGAAAGTTAATTTCTCTTTTTTTATGTTATAATTTTATAAAAGGGACTGATTATATGAAAAAAATTATAAAAGTATTTTTAAGTTTTATTATTGTACTTCTAATGTTATTTTTAACTATTTCATTTAACTTAAATAAAGTAATAGTAGATGGAGTAATAAAAGAAATAATTATTACGAAAATATCTGCTAAAAAAGTAAATAATCCTAATATAAGTGAAGAAGTAATTAATACATTACCATTACCAGATTATTTAAAAAATAGTGAGGATATAAATAAATTATTAGAAGATCAAAGAGTTCAAGAAATAATAAATAAATATATTGATATTACTTTAGATAATTTAACATCAGAAGAAATAAAAAATATTGATATAGAATCAGATATTATTAATTATATAAATGAGAATAAAGAATTAATAAAAGAAATAACAGGTAAAGAAGTAACTCCTGAAATGATAGAAGATACAAAAAAAGTAATAGAAGAAAGTAATTTAAATGAAACAATAGAAGAAACAATTGTATCTACAAAAGAATCTATCTCAACAGAAGAAAAAATAGTATTAAAAGGTTATAAAGAAATAATTTCTACTAAGACTAGAATAATTACTATTTCATTAATAGCATTATGTTTATTATTAATTGCATTGATAGATAAATCATTTTATAAATGGATTAAGACAGGTAGTATTTGTACTATAATATCAGGTATCCTAGTTTTATTAATGTCATTTATCACAAAATTATTAGTTGTAAGTATTCTACCATTACCAAGTTTTAATGTAAGTTATTTATATAAATCAGGATTAATTCAATTAATAATAGGATCAATAATATTGATTATTTATATCATTTTAAATAAAATACTTGTAAAAAAAGGAGAATAATATGTTTTATCCAAATAAATTAACAGATAAACCAACTATTGGTGTAACTGCTATGTCTGCAGGACAAGGTAAATATATTGAAAAATATAAAAAGTCTATTTTAAATTTAGAAAACAATAATTTTCAAATAATAGAAACAGCCAGTGTTAGAAATGAAACTAATCCATCTAATACACCAGATATAAGAGCAAAAGAATTAGATAGAGTAGTGACTGATAAAGATGTAGAACTAGTAATGTGTGCATCAGGAGGAGACTTCTTATTTGATATGATTCCACATATTAATTTTGAAAATATTAAAAATAATCCAAAATGGTATATGGGTTCAAGTGATCCATCATCATTACTTCATATTATTACTACTAAATTAGATATGGCAACTATCTATGGATTTAATGCTGCTAGCTTTGATCATGATACATTACATAAATCAGAATTAAATGCATTTGAAATAATGAAAGGTAATATTGTACCTCAAGAAAGTTATGAAAAATATGAATTAGAAAAAGATGAAACATTAGGTACTTATAATCTTACAGAAGATGTGTATTGGGAAAATATTAATGAAGAAAATATAACTATCAAAGGTAGAATAATAGGTGGTTGTATTGATGCTATAAAAAATATTTTAGGTACTAAATATGATTACACTAAAGAATTTATAGAAAAGTACAAAGAAGATGGAATTATTTGGTATTTTGATATCTTCTCATTAACAGCAGAAGACTTCTATTTATTACTTATTCAAATGAAGGAAGCAGGTTGGTTAGACTATTTAAAAGGTGTAATAGTAGGTAGAGTAAAATACCCTAATTCATTCGTAGAAATGACATATCAAGAAGCTTTAAAAAAAGTATTAAATGTACCAGTAATCTTTAATGCAGATATAGGTCATGTAGCACCTAAAATGACTATTATTAATGGTTCTATTGCAACAATAACTTCAAGTAATGGAAAAGGTACAATAACACAAGAATTAATCTAAGGAGGTTCCTATGAAATTAGAAATAAAAAATTTAAATAAATCATATGGAAAAAAAGAAGTATTAAAAGATATAAACTTTACTTTTGAAGAAGGTAAAATTTATGGGTTACTTGGTCGTAATGGAGCAGGTAAAACAACATTCTTTAATGCACTAAATGAAGATATAAAAATAGATAGTGGAGAATGTTTTTTAGATAATAAAAAACTAGAAACAACAGATATTGGATATGTAGTATCAACTCCACAAGTACCAGAATTCTTAACAGGAAAAGAATTCCTACAATTCTATTTAGATATTAATAAAGATAAAATAGAAAATATAAAAGATATAGATTATTATTTTGATTTAGTAAAACTAAATAAAGAAGACCAAAATTTACTTTTAAAAGATTATTCACATGGTATGAAAAATAAAATCCAAATGTTAATAAATATCATATCTAATTCAAAAATAATTCTTTTAGATGAACCATTAACATCATTAGATATAGTAGTTCAAGAAGAAATGAAAAAACTATTTAAAAGCTATAAAGAAAATCATATTATTATCTTCTCAACACATATCTTAGAATTAGCTGTTGATTTATGTGATGAAATAGTAATACTTAATAATAAACAAATAGAACTAATAGAGAAAAAAGATTTAAATACTAAAAAATATAAAGATAAAATTATAGAATCATTAAAGGCAGAAAACAATGATTAATGTTTTAAAGAAAACACTACAAATAGATTATGCATATTCAGTAAACTCATTTATATATACATTACAAAAATTACCTATCTTTAATGATTTATTAACTAAAGATGCATACTCTAGTAAAATGTTAAAAAGTATCGTTGGAATATTTGGTATAACAATATCTACTTTAAGAACATTATTTTTAAAGTTTATGTATTTCTTCGCAATACTTTATTTATCTTATGAAATAGCCCCAGATAATCTGGTTAAATCATTTTTTAATATTTATTTTTTCTTAACAATATTAGGTTTATTTATTAATAATAAATTATTAAATACTTCTAAAAAGAAATATTTTACATTAATTTTATTTAATGTAGATTCATCTAAATTTTTAAAAGCATCAATATTCTGGATGCAATTAACTAATTTAATATTAAACTCAATATTTATATTCTTATTTATGTATTTATTAGGTAGTCCAAATATTATATATGGATTAGTTTTAATAATTTTATCTTATTCAACTAGATTAGTAGGTGAAGCACTAAATATAAAGTTCTATAAAAAATATAATTATATTTGGTATAGTAATTCTTCTTTATATTTTCCAATATTAATAGGATTATTATTACTAGCATTTTTACCTTATATAAATGTATTTATAAGATTTAGATATATCGCAATTATCACAATAATTTTATTTATGCTTTCAATACCAAGTTTAATATATTTATTAAAGATTAAAGATTATAAATTAATGTATAAACAATTAAGTAATGTAACTAAAGTAATGAATTCAAAAAATGATAAAGATTACTTAAAACAAGCAATGGTAGAAGTAAAAAATAAAGATAAAGTAATAGATGAAAAATTATTAAAAGATAAAAAAGGATATGATTTTTTTAATACAATCTTTTTTGAAAGACATAAAGAAATACTTTTAAGAAGTGCTAAAAAATATAGTTTTATATTAGTTATTATATATATTGTATTAAATTATTTGGTAATATCTAAACCAAGTTATTTAGTAAGTTTAAATCTATTTATTTATTTCAAATTAGCGTGGTTTATAATTATTATGTTTGTTGTAAATAGAGGAGCTATCATTACTCAAGCAATGTTCTTTAACTGTGATCATGCAATGTTAAATTATAATTTTTATCGAGAAGAAAAAACTATAATTAGTTTATTTAAAAAAAGATTATTTACAGTAGTAAAAGTAAATTTATTACCTGCGTTAGTAGTAGGTTTAGGTAATATTTCAATTCTATTAGTATCTAAAAATTATGATGTAATGCTAATGATAACTCAGTTTATTTATATTATGAGTTTAAGTATTTTATACTCAGTACATTACTTAGTAACATATTATTTATTACAACCATTTAATAAAGAAATGGAAGTAAAAAAAGCAAGTTATTCTTTCATAATAATGATTACTTATGGATTAACATATTCATTAGTAGATGTAGAATTATATACGCCATTACTTGCAATAATTACACTTTTAATAACAATAATATATACAGTAGTATCAATGGTTTTAGTAAAGATATTTGCTCCAAAAACATTTAAATTAAATTAAAAAGAGATTATTTAAAAATCTCTTTTTTATTGAATTAATAAATAACTAAACTAAAAATATTAATCATGTTATAATTATATAAAGAACATACGGAGGTATAGTATGGAAGAAGACATTAGAGGACAATTTGTAATAAGAGATAAAGGTAATGGAATAAAATACAAAATGTATGTACCTGAAAATGTTAATGCAGATACTCCCGTATTTACATATGCACTTGGTTCAGGTGACCCAGGAATAGAAAAATGTGTTTTAGAACAAGGTTCAGATTCTATTTTTATAGTTACAGTTGTTGATTATAGTAACAATATTGATAAAGTAACAATGAATATTGTAGATGAAGTAAAACAAGAGTTTGGTGTTACAAGTACTGTTGTTACTCCTAGTGGATTTAGTTTAGGAGGACCAGTTGGATATAAAACAGCAGCAGAAAATATAAGAAGAAATCCCGGATGTGAACCACAAACAGTTTTTTTAGTTGATGCATATGGAACTTATTTTTATAATCCAAAGTTACATTTAGATGATCAAGATACAATTAATTTGTTTAAAGAAAACAATACAGTATTTTTTGCTTTAGACCATCCTTTAAAAACCACAGATGTAAATACTCAATATGCCAAAGCAGGATTAAATATAATTCAAGTAAAATGTATAGGACAAGGTCATGGTGATATAAATGCCAGTTTCTTTAATGAAAAAATGTATGATTATATGGCAGGACAAGCATTACCAAAAGATGGTTATGTTTATTCAATGTATAACTCAGAAACAGGAGAATGGGAAGAAATTCCATATGAGAAAATTGCGACAAGATATGATTTAAACTCTTACTTTGGAATGGATACTTTAACTTCAAATATAGAAAGATTAAATAAATTACCAGATATAACAGTAAAATCAGATGATAAGACATTAGAAAGTTATTTGAATAATATTAGAAGTTCTATTAGAAATACAAATTTCTTAACAGCAAATTTTAATACATCTTATGGAAGCACAACACAAGTACCAACTGCAATTCCAAAAATAATTGCAGAGTTTTTCACATCAACTTCAACACTATTAAATAAAATAGCAACCAAAACATCGCAAATAGCTAACATTTCAGTTGAAATAGAAAATCTAGATAATGATATAGCAAAAAAAGCAAGCTTATTAAATGAACAAACTTTAACAGGAACAGCAGTACAAACAGGTGCTACACTTTTAACAAATAACACAACTAATGATATAGAAAATACAAAACAAATAAATAATCAAACAGATACTACAAAAAATGAAAATATAAATCAAACAGTTTCTCAACAAGAAATAACAACAACTAATAATGATAAAAAAACATCCGAAACTGTAAGAAAACCTTCAACACCTACATATCAAAAAAACAATTCAATTGAAGATCAATTTATAGAATATGAAAAACTATATTCAACAAATGATAAAACTGTATACAATTATAACGATAAATATAAAGTAGTAATTCATCATGAAAATGGAAGAATTACCAGTGTAGAACATTATTATAATTATAAAAATAGTGAAGAAGCTATAAAAGCAGTAGGACAACTAAATATAGATTATAAAAATGTAGAAAACTTTAATAAAATTATTCAAAAAGATAATTTAGTAAAAGTAATATTTAAAGAAGAAATGTTTAAAAACATACCATTAGAAAAATTTAAAGAAAATTATAAAGCTTTAGAAGAAGTATTAGAACAATTATAGGAGGTAGCAATATGGGTTTAAAAGTATATAAATCTGACTTAAACAGTGCTCAAATATCATCGTTATTAGATAGTGATATTCAAGATACAGATAAATTAATAGCCGAATTAAATAGTTTTATAAATGGAACAACAAAGTCATTAACAGGACCTGCCTATGATGTAGCAAGAGAAGAAATAGCATCATACATTCCAATACTTGAACAAAGAAAAATAGCTGCAAGTGAAATGAAAAGCGCTATATCAAATGCTACTTCTTCACTTTCAGGTTATATGGGACCATATGATTACTTAGATGATTCAAATTTAGAAATATTAGAAAATGAAATAAGAAAAATAAGAGCTTCCTATGAAAATATAAAAGCTGAATATACCGAAAAATATAATAAAAACTTTTTAACAAAAGCATATTTGAGTCATGAATTATCTAGTCTTAATAATCAATGCGCTTCACAAATAGCACCCTTACAAGATGAAATAGAAAAAATCAAAGGTTTAGCAGGTGCAGATGCTAGTGCATTTGGATGTTTATCTGGTTTATCAAGTTCACCTTATAAATCTGCAATATCTAATAAATAGAATTAAGTAGGGGAATAGTATGAATAAAAATGAAAAAGAAAATACTTTTATAAAAAAAATAAATGAAATTAATTCAAAAATAGAAAATGAAAATATAAATATAAAACATAATAATTCAATAAAAGAAGAACTTAATAAAATAAATGATAGTTATAATAGATGTTTAGATATTTTATCGCAATCAGCATCTGGAGAAAAAATAAATCAAAAATATAGTAATCTTTATACAGCAAATAGAAATAATTATTTAAAGAAAATAAATAATATAGATAATCAATTATCCCAATCTTACAAAAAGATTGAAACTTATACCGAAGAAAAAGATATATTAAAAAAACAATATAAAGAAGAAACTGATAAATAATAATGAAAAATTGACAAAAAAAATTATTTAGAGTATGATTTATTTACTTAGAAGATGCAAAAATGAGGTGAATGATTTGATAAAAACAAGATTTATTCTTATCGTAACTTGTATAGTTGCAGTTGTAATGATTAATGTTGGACTATCAATGCAAAAAGAATATGCTAATCAAAATAATATTAAAATAAACGATTTGAATTTCAAAATTCAAAATATGTCAGCAAGTACTAATATGATAGTAAAAGAATCAGAGTCAGAAGAATTTCAACCAGAAAAGAAATTATTACTTACAGAAGTAGAAATGGAAACAGCTCCTGCTTCAGTAATTACTCCTCCAAGAGTAGAAGTATATGAAGGAATGACTTTAGAAGAATTAGCTGATAAATTAAATAGAAATTTAGGAAATGACATAATAGCTGGAAAAGGAATGTTAATAGCATCAGAATGTATTAATAAAGGTGTCGACCCTTATGTAGCAACATCAATAATTTTACATGAAACAGGATGTAAATCTAAATGTTCTAATTTAGCAAGATATTGTTATAACTTTGGTGGCCAAAAAGGAAAACCTTCATGTAATGGAGGAAGCTTCAAGAAATTTGATACAATTGATGAAGGTTTAGTTGGAATGATAAATAATCTTTATAAGAATTATTATGCCATGGGATTAAATACAGTAGAAACAATTGCTCCTAAGTATTGTGAAGGAAATACTTGGGCAGGAAAGATAAATTGGTTCGTAAATAGTATAAGAAATAGCTAAAATCACATAGTAATATGTGGTTTTTCTTTATTTTTTGACGATTTTGTGGTATAATATGCTCATCTAAGGGGGAGAAGAGTATGAATAAAACAAATAATACACAAAATAGAAAAAATACAAACAGTGTTAAAAAGCCTGTTCAACAAGTAAAACCAAAAGCTGATTTTAAAAATCCAGATCCTAATGCAACAAAAGGTTGTTTAAGTTTTATGTTAGCTTTCTGGTTTAGATCTGCAGTATTTTCATTAGCTATTTATTTAGCACTAAGATTCTTAGGTTTAGTAGGTGGAAACGGTATGGTTCTAAAAAAAGAAAGTTTAGAAGGACCAGTTACATTTGCTACACAAGAATATGATTTAACTGATCAAGATCTTGAAACATTTACAGCTTTAATGACTGATCAATTAACAGGAGAACAAAAAGAAGTTGTTTATAGTTTAGGAAAATAGTAATAACAAAGTTTTTATAACATAAGTATTAATAGGACAATTAGTCCAAACATTGACAAATCATAAAAAATATGATACAATTATACTTGTAATTGATGGCACATTATTCTAGTCAATTACTTTATTAGGAAGACGAGCTTAAAAATTCGTTATATGGCATATCTGTGAAACCTTTGGTGTCTGCTTCTTACGCCCAGTTTGGGGTGGATGCTGGAGATGAAGGATATTGGGCGCCTCGTAATGGCATACGAACTACGTTCCACTATCCGTGGAGACCTATACTTGTGGTGATTCTATACGAAACGAATTAGTTTCTGATGAAAAACTATGAATTAGGATAGAACCTGTACTTGGCGAAAGTTATGTACAGTGTAGCCAGCCTTGAGTGATAATATCGGGATTAAAGATCTTTCTTATATATAAGCGGCCACTTATTATAAGCATTGCTTTATGAAACTATTGTTGCAAAAAAGGACTAATAATAAAGTGTTGGAGAGGAAATCTCCTAGAGTGCATTTTTGATAGGATTGCAGTGGGCACTAAGTGGTAATCAAGCCGTATGAAATGGCGACATCATATTGTTTCTTTTAAAGGGGAACCGCAATTTTGGTAACGAAATTGTAAGAAATAGGGAAATCCTGCTTGACCTAAGGCCCAGAGTTAACTATTAAAAAGCCAAACAATTAAATTGCAAATAAAAAGTAGACTATTCTACTTTTTTTTGATGCAATATTAACTCCTTGTAAAATAAAATTTATTTGATATAATATAACTAACAAATTTTATGTACAGGGGAAAATATAAAAAAAGATGGAGTAAAATATGTTAAACAAAAAGAATAATGAGTTAAATAATTTAATCGAGCAAACAAAGAAAAAAGAAAAAGTAAAAAAAGAACAAGTTGATATAAATTGGATTATCAAAATATTAATAATGTCATTCTGTATCTCATTTGGTTTATCATTTGTATCAGAAATGACTATTCCTAATTTATCATTACTATTTGGTATTATAGTAACATTATTATTTATTGGATTAGGTATATTATTTGATATTATTGGAGTATCTGTAACAAGTTCAGATGAAGCGGTTTTTCACTCAATGAACTCACGTAAAGTTAAAGGTGCTTCAGTAGCAGTAAAATTTAAAAAGAATGCTGATAAAGTAGCAAGTTTCTGTAATGATGTTATTGGAGATATTTGTGGTATCGTATCAGGTGCTGCAGGAACTACTATAGCAGCAATTATTATAACTACATATGATTTTAATCCGTTAATAGTAACATTAACAGTATCAGCAACAATTGCAGCCTTAACAATAGGTGGTAAAGCTGTAGGTAAAAGTTTTGCTATTAATAAAAGTGATATTATTTTATATGAATTTGCAAAATTTGTAGCTAATTTTTATAAAAAATAAAAATATTTCAGGAGGGTTTATGATATACAAGATAGGAAATAGAAAAGAAGATCTTAATGGTAAAAGAATACGTAAAATAGCAACAGGTGAAAAAGGCGATGTTTATAAGTATAAAGGAGAAGCTATAAAATTATTTAATCCTGATGAAGAATTACCAATGACACAAGATGTAGCTGAATACTTAACTAAAATTCAAACATCAAGAATTTTATTACCGAGAAAATTAGTATTTTATGAAGATGCTTTTAGAGGATATACATTAAGATTAGTTCAAAAGAAAGGTAATAGTAGAAAATTAATAACATTACCTGGAGAAGCATTAGTAGAAAATGTAGAAACAATAGAAAGAGATATAAGAACATTAAGTGATAAAAAAGTATTATTAAATGGTATTACACCAGATAATGTATTATTTAATGGAAGACTTTATTTAACAGATCCAGCACACTATAAATTATTAGAATTATATGGAACTGAAGATTTAGAAAGATTAAATAAATATCAATTTCATGTATTATTTACAGAATTAGTTTCACAAGAACTAAGAAGATGTAGTTATCCACCAGCAGTAGCTGCTTATATGAGAGATTTACTACGTATAAAAGATGTAGATCAACCAACTAGTGAATATTTAAAAGAAATCGTAGATCCAGAAGATACAATAAAACAAATTGTAAAGAAATTTTAAAAAAAGAGGCAAGTTATTATAACTTGTCTTTTTATGTTAAATATTGTAAAATAAAATAAGTTTTGAGGTGATAATATGATACAAGTTAATAACGTAAGTTTAAAATTTGGTAAAAGAACATTATTTGAAGATGTTAATATAAAATTCACTAATGGTAATTGTTATGGATTAATCGGAGCTAATGGTAGTGGAAAATCTACATTCTTAAAATTATTAAGTGGAGAATTAGAAACAACTACAGGAGAAATAGTAATTTCAAAAGGTGAAAGATTATCTATTTTAAAACAAGACCACTATGAATTTGATGATAAAAGAGTAATTGATGTTGTTATTATGGGTAACACTAAATTATATGAAATAATGGTTGAAAAAGATAAGATGTATCAACAAACAGAATTTACTGATGAAGATGGTATGAAATTAGCTAATCTAGAAGCAGAATTCATGGAATTAGATGGATGGAATGCTGAACCGGATGCAGCTCAATTATTAAATAATTTAGGTGTACCAGAAGATGTACATTATATGAATATGGGTGATATTCCAGTTAAATTACGTGTTAAAGTTTTATTAGCACAAGCACTATTTGGAAACCCTGATATCTTATTATTAGATGAACCTACAAACAGTTTAGACTTAGAAGCAATTAGATGGTTAGAAGAATTTTTAATTAACTTCAATAATACAGTAATAATTGTATCTCACGATAGACACTTCTTAAATAAAGTTTGTACACATATCGCAGATATAGATTATTCAAAAATTAAGTTATATGTAGGTAACTATGATTTCTGGTATGAATCAAGTGAATTACTACAAAGACAAATGAAAGAATCTAATAAAAAGAAAGAAGAAAAAATAAAAGAATTACAATCATTCATTGCAAGATTCTCAGCAAACGCATCAAAAAGTAAGCAAGCAACATCTCGTAAAAAAATGTTAGAAAAAATTCAATTAGATGAAATAGTTCCATCTAGTAGAAAATATCCATATATTGATTTCAAAATTGAAAAACCAGCTGGAAAAGAAATCTTAAAAGTAGAAAACCTAACTAAAATAGTTGATGGTAGAAAAATACTTGATAAAGTATCATTCACAGTATTAAAAGGTGATAAGATTTGTTTCTTAGCTGAAGACGATATGTCTAAGACAATGTTATTTAATATTTTAATGGGTAAAGAAAAATATGATAAAGGTACAATAGAATGGGGTAAAACAATTATTCCAGGTTACTTACCACAAGATAATACAGAATATTTTAAATCAGATAAAAATATAATGGAATGGATAGGCGAGTACTATGATATAAAAGATGAAACAGTAACTCGTGGATTCTTAGGAAGAATGTTATTTAGTGGAGAAGATGTATTTAAGAAAGTAAATGTTTTATCAGGAGGAGAAAAAGCACGTTGTATGCTATCAAAAATCATGTTAGAACAACCAAACTTCTTAATTATGGATGAACCTACAAACCACTTAGATCTTGAAAGTATAACATCTTTAAATAAGGGATTATGTAACTTCCAAGGAGAAGTATTATTTACTTCACGTGACTATGAATTAAATTCAACAGTTGCTAATAGAGTAATAGAAATTAAACCAGAAGGTACAATAGTAGATAGAAGTATCCCATATGAAGAATATATTGAAAAGAAATAAATAATTTAGTATATTTAAAATGTAGAGGTGAAAATATGGAAAAAAATAAATCAATCTTTTTATGGATAGGTATAGGTGTATTAATAGTAGGATTATTAGTAGCAACTATGTTTATTGACGGTGGAGAAGAAACTTCACAAACACAAGGACAATTAGATGTAAATCAAATAATTGCTAATGCTGAAAGAGAAAGTAAAGCGATTACAGAAAGTCAAATGAAAGAATTAGCAAACATTAATATGACTACATATTTAGATTATTATAATGGAACAGAATCACAAATAATCTTTGTTGGAAGACCAACATGTCCATATTGTGAAATAACACAACCATTAGTAAGAAAAATTGCTAAAGATTATGACTTAAACATTAGTTATTTAAATACAGATGAATTCTCTGATGATGATAAAGCAAATTTTGTAAGACATAATGAACAATTCTCTGAAGGATATGGAACTCCAATGATATTAGTTGTATCTAATGGAGAAATTAAAGCAATGTTAGAAGGTTTAACAGATTCAGAACATTTAATCGAATTTTTTAAAGCTTATAATATAATCCAATAATAGGAGGATAATATGAATAATCAAGTATACAAAAAAGTATTAGAATTTAAACATAGACATCCTGGTACAGTAGCATGGAGATTAAAACAAAATTCTTCAATTATTGAAAAACATCTTAACCCAGAAGAAGAAGTATTATATGCTTTTGCAGCTCAAAAAAATGATAGTAGTTTTGATATCTTTGGAACAGCAGTAATCGCAATTACAAATAAAAGAATCTTAATCGGAAGAAAAAGAGTAGTTATAGGATATTTCTTAAACGCAATCACACCAGATATGTTTAATGATTTAAAAGTAGCTGGAGGACTTATTTGGGGAAAAATATATATTGATACAGTAAAAGAATTTGTAACTCTATCAAATATTAGTTTAAGTGCTCTAGATGAAATAGAAACAAACATAACAGAATACATGATGGAAGAAAAGAAAAAATACAAAGATAAAGAAAAAGATAAAGATAAAAAAGAAGACAAATAGTCTTCTTTTTTGTTATAATTTAATTGGTGATAATATGAGAATAAAAAAAGAAATAAAAGTAATTATTATATTATTCTTATTAGTTATACCTCTAATATTTCTAAGAAAGGTATTTATAAGAAAATATGATATATTATATGAAAAAAATAAATACATAATAAATGAAATATACGAATACAAAAATAAAGAACATTTATATGAAATTAATATAAAAAATAATAAACAAGAAATAACTTATTTACTAAATAATGACTTTAATAAAAATAAAAAAATTATAAAAAACTTAAAAGTATATAAAGATGATAATATTACTTGTTTACTTCCAATCTATAATCAAAAAATAGAGTATAAGTTATATTGTTTAAAAGATGATATTCAAGTATCTGACTATTATTTAAAAGATAATGAATCTTATAAAAAAATATTAAAAAAAGTAAAAAAATATAAAATTAATAATTTTATAGAAAACAATAAAACCACATCATATAAAAAATTAAAAGTATATGATAATAATATTTCTAGTGAAGATATATTTACTATTTGGGATTATAAAGGAATAAGTATAATTGAAAAAGATAAAACAAATTATATTAAGTTTTTAGATTATGATTTATATGACAATATAAAAACTATAATATATGATAAATATTTTGTATTATTTGAAAATAATCATGTAGACGGAATAAAAAATATTCACTACTATGATTTAGAAAAAGATAAGTTAAAAATCTATAATCCAGAAATAATAATTTCAAAAGATTTTTATATTAATGGAGTAGTTGATAATCTAATTTATGTAACAGACAATAAAACAAAAAAAGAATATACAATTGATCTAAAAAAAGAAGAAATAATTCAAATTAATAAAGCTAATGAATATTTAACTTATTATGATAATGAATTTAAAAGTTTAACTAAAAGTGATTACTTTATGGAAAAACAAATCTTCAATAATAAAAAAGTTATTGATAAAAAAATAAGTAACGAAGAACATATAAAAGAAAATAATATTTATTATTTCTATGAAGATAATAATTTCTATAGACAAAGAACTAATAGAAATAAAGAATTATTATTTTCTATAGATGAAATAAAAGAATGGAAAATAATTTCTAATAAAATAATATTTATTAGTGAGGATATTTTATATTTATATGATGATAATAGGGGATTGGTTCCTATCATTCAAAGTAACGAACTAAACTACAATTATGAAAATATTTGTGATTATAAAGAAAAAAAGTAATTTTTTTCTTTTTTTGTTGATATTTAAGAAAATGTTTGCTATAATCAATATTGCAACGGGGCTTTAGCCAAGCGGTAAGGCGTGGGTCTGCAACACCCTGATCACCGGTTCAAATCCGGTAGGCCCCTCCAATTTGCGAATGTGGTTCAATGGTTAGAATTCGGCCTTGCCAAGGCTGCGGTGGGGGTTCGATTCCCCTCATTCGCTCCATTGAGGAATCTGTTCGGAAAATCCGAACTTACATATATGAATCATTCGAAAGAATGATTTTTTTGTGTTTATAAATCATCCATCCAAAAAAGAAAGGATGGTGAAAATAATGAGGCAATTTAATATTTACAAGTCAACAATGAAATATTTAACAGATCAAAACTTATCTTTAAATGCTAAAGGTTTATTAAGTATTGTTTTATTTCAAGATGAAATCGTTGGTACTGAAATTGAAAAACTATGTACTGATGACAAAGAAACAATTAAAGATGCTTTACTTGAATTAAGAATTAATAAATATGTTAAATATGATACAGAATCAGGTAAGTTAATAGCAGCACCTACTCCATATACTGAGTGGGATAAAGATGACTATGAATTATAAGAAAGGATTTTATTATGTTAAATATTATAACTAAAGAAACACCTATTGATGAGGAACTTAAAACAAGAATTCAATTTATATGTGATTTTTGTAATGTTAAGCCAGTATTTATTAATGGTTCAATACGCAAAGTTGAAAAAACTAATATTAATTATATAGAACCAAATAAGATAATAATCAAAGGTACTACTTTTCTAGCATTTAATTATTCAAAAGAGATTTATATTAATAATTTAATGACTAAAATAAAACTAAGTGAACTTCAAGATTATTTGAAGACAATCTAAAACTATTGACTTTATTTCAGTAAGTGATATTATAAATAACTAATAAATGAGGTACCTGCCTAGTAATGGAGGTAGATTTATGTTAAAATATATACATAAACAAAAGAAAATTTATAATGTTGATTGTTTTGAGGAGTCAGTAGTATTTAGACTTTATTAAATACTATTGTCTCCTCTTTTTTTAGTAAAAGGAGTTGATTATATGGGATTATTTGATGACGGAGTTAAAAAAGTCGCTGGTCTTTATATGCGAGTTTCAACTGAAGATCAAGCACGTGAGGGTTTTAGTTTGCCAGAGCAAAAAGAACGATTAGAAGCTTATTGCAAGCTAAAAGAATATGAAATAAAGGATTATTATGAAGACGCTGGAATAAGTGCTAAAACGGGCAATTATAGACCAGAATTTGAAAGACTAAAAGAAGATATTATAAATAAAAGAATTAATACTATTGTTGCTTTAAAACAAGATAGAATCACTAGAAGTATTTATGACTGGGAAGATTTAATGAAGTTCTTGGAAGAAAATGATGCTTATTTAGATTTTGTATATGATGATATCAATACTACTTCTGCTAATGGTAAATTAATATCAAGGCTTTTAATGACTGTATCACAAAGTGAAATAGAAAGAACAAGTGAAAGAACTAAGATAGGACTTGCTGGTGCAATAAAACAAGGTCATATTCCACATCAAGCACCTTTAGGTTATAAACATCAAGATAAAAAGCTAGTTATTGATGAATCTACTAAAGATGTTATTATTAGAATTTTTGATTTATATCATAATGGTATGTCTTATCAAAAAATTGCTAGTCTCTTCAAAAAAGAACAAGTATTAGGAAAAGATAATTGGAGAGATTCAACAATCTTTAATATATTACAAAATGAAATATATAAAGGAGATTTCGTTCATGGCAAAAGAACAAAACATCCTACTTATTATGAGAATGTTGTTGAACCAATAATTAGTAAAGTTATGTGGGAAGAATGTCAATTTCAAAAAAGGAATAATTCAAAAGCATATTCTAGAACATTAACTTATATATTCCTACAAAAATTGAGATGTCCTAAATGTGGAAAGATACTAGGTGGTAAAGCAACTAAGAAAAAAGGAAATGAATATTTTTATTATTATTGTCGTGATTGTAAATTAAATATTAAAGAAAGTATTATAGAAAAACATTTCTTAAATTTTATTGATGAAATTGTAGAATATGATTCAATTGTTAATCAGTTTTTCTTACTTATGATTATTAAAAACTTTGATGAACCAAAAGATAATATAAAAAAAGAAATCCAAACTCAAAAAGCAAGACTCGAAAGAATTAAAATGGCTTATATTGATGGTGCCTTTTCATTAAATGATTACAAAGAAAAATCTAAAGTAATAGAGAACACTATAAAGGAATTAGAAACAAGAATTGAAGAAGCAAATCAATGTGAATATTTTAACTATTCTCCTAAAGATATTTTAATCAAAAGAGATATCGACTTTATTTCTAAAGGATTAATCCCAAAAGAATATAACTCACGTGTTCCGAGTTGGAGCAAAATGACTCGTGAAGAAAAAGCAAAACTAATAATGAATTATGTTGATGATATATCTTTAGAAATTGTTGGAAGTGAATATTTTGTTAGTAATGTTAATTTTAGAGAATCAATTGCTAACCCATGTAATGAACTATATTTCAATGGCTATATAGATAGAAAAGTTCCAGCCTTACTAGGTAATCTTGTTGGTGAATTAAGATTTAGTGAATATCTTCCAGAAAAAGAAGTTGGAGAAATTATTATGAGATTGAAAAACTTTTATAACGTATCTTATACTGAAGCAACATATTATGTTAAGAATCAAGTTTTCTATTTTAATTTTGTTGAAGATAATTCGGCTATTATAAGAGTATTCCCTTTAGGAGATTACAGAAAACTAGATCCTGATATAAAAATGGAAGAGTATAAATTTGGAATTATTTATATTAATGAAAATAATATGATGATTATAAATGATGAAGAACAATTAGATACGTTGTTCAATTATATTCCAGATGAAAGTAATACTTCCGTTATTTATACAAAAGATGGAAACACTTCTATATCTTGTAAGCCAGTAAAAATAGAATTATTAAATAAATAAAAATGCGTGGCACGTTTTGTTGCGTAAGCAATGAAAGTGGCGATAGCATTTTAACAAAGAAAATATTTTATGAAGATAAAATGTTTTCATCAATTAAAGTACTCTTTTTGAAAGTATGCTAGTAGCATAGTTTCATTAAGATGTACGATACAAAGGATTCTAAGGAATATTCCTTAGCCCACAGATATCTTGATAGTATGTCAAGATATCTAGGGGGTTATATATTTTGACATACAAAATAAAGCCATAAAAAAGGAGTTGATTTTTATAAGTGAATTAGCATATTCTTTCCATTTAGGAAGTAATAAAAATAGAAAAAATAGTGTTAGAAATTCTGCAAAAAATAATTTAAGTGGAACTACTTCGATGACTAATAACGGAATACAAGATGCAAAAACTTTATCAAAATGTGATAAGCATAATTATAGAAAATATGATAATGAACAAGAACAAATTGTAATAGTAAGAGGTACTTCTTCTCTTTATGAAGATGTTCAAGATTTTTATAAAACTGTATTTGAAGAAGCCCGAATAGAATATAACAATAAACAAACTAGAGATGATAGAAAGATAAATGATTACTTTAGAAAAGTTAGCGAAAATTCAAAAAGTGATTTAGCTTGTGAGATAATAATTGAACTTGGTGATAAGAAATTTTGGGATACAAAAGATTTAGATTATAAAAAGAAAATGACTGAAGTTTACAAAAAGCAAGTTGATGACTTAGAATTAATTGTTCCTAATTTTATAGTTTGTAGCGCTATTATTCATTACGATGAAACTAGTCCGCATATGCATGTTGTTGGTGTACCTATTAAGTATAACTGTAAAACCGGTATGTCTATTCAAGTAGGAAAAACAGATGTTTTCACAAGAGAATCATTAAGAAAAATACAAGATAAAATGAGAACACTATGTATTGAAGAATATAATAATGAATATAATTTGTCTTCAACTTTAAAGAAAAAGCTAAAAGGAAGAAACAGAGATATTCATATATCTAACATGGATAATTATCAAGAAACAAAAGATTTAATCGAAAAGAATCAAAAAAATATTGATTCAATAAATAACAAATCTTTAGAATTAGAAAAAGAAAATTTAAATATAAAAGATAAAATAAACACATTAAAAAAAGCTCCACTTACTAAAGATACTTATTTAATATCCAGTGAAGATAAACAAAAAATTGAAAGTTATATTGATAAAATTGATAAAGTTAATGAAGAATATCATAGTATAAAAGAACTATCTTCTTCTTTAAATAGTTTAAGTCAAACAATAAAAGAAGATAAAGAAACAATCAAAATACTAACTGAAAATAACAAATCATTAGAATTACGTGTTAGTAATTTAACTTCTAAAAATAGTATGCAAGAAGAAAGAATTGATGAATTAAGAAAAGATAATTTTAATCTTAAATATAGAGTTCAACAACTAGAAGAATTCTTTAATAAGTTAATTAAGTTAATAAAAAATATGTTTAAACGAAATGATAAAAAAGAACAGTATGCAGAGTTTGCTAATGACTTGTATGGGCATCAAATTATTAGCGAAAAAACTATGGAAGATATTAGAATTGCATATAATACTAAAACAAAAGAAAAAGATGATTTTGAGTTATAACACTCATTATCATCTTATTTTATATATGATATTTTAAATTTATGGATTTCTAAATGCTTAGCTGATTTATCATATTTCATCGCATATATTTCGTAATCGCCTGAGATATCAGGTAAAGAATTATATTGATTGGTTGTTTTATTATAAATAGAATAATAAGCATCATCATCAGATCTAAGTTGTGATGGAACAAATATTTTTAATTCGGATTTTATTTCCTTACTTAATACCCAATTTTCACTAGTTTCAATACTTTTTACTAATTTTGTTACACCTTCTTTATCATAATAAGCATTAATTATTGTATATTCTGTTTTATCTTCATCAAAATAAGTTCCCCAATCTTGAATTTCAAGAGTACCATTACTTGGAAGTTTAGCATCAATTATCTCTTTATATTGATTTATTTTATTATAATCTTCTGAGAACGTTGGAAACATACAGAAAGAACCGTAAATTAATAATAAGAACCCAATTATAAAACCAGCAACAATATTTTTAGTACATTTAAATCCAGCATTTTTGTATTTAAATCCTAAAATAATAGATAAAATTGGAATTGGTAACCAACACCAGAATACCCACATATTTTTAGTAAAATTAAATCCATGTTGAGGTATTGCTTTATCAACTAACGCTACTGAATATAAAGCACCCCATAAGCTTGCAATTGTTATTATAAATAATATTATCATTCCGTTTTTTATAAAATTTGGATGATGATATTTTTTAATACCTTTAAAATTTGAATTATCTCCAATATTATTTTCTAAATTATCAAATGCTTTTCTAATAAAACTTATTAGTTCTAAATCACATCTATTTTTTTGCATGATTATAACTGTATTTTGTTTTGGATATTCAAGATAGAAATTAGTATCATTTTCAACACATCTACTTATTTCTGAATATTTAATTGTAAGAGTAATAGATTCTCCTTTTCTGATGAAGTAGTCATCGTAGAATTCCATTTCAAATTTCGTATCAATAACTCCTTGTTTCTTTCTTGCATTAAATACTTGTTCGGAATAATGTTCTAATCTTACTTTATAAAGTATCATTACAAATATTTGATAAATGGCAAAGAATACTAATGTACCAACAAGATTTTTTGAAGTTATAACTATAATTGCCGAAATAATTAAATTTAAGATTAAGCCTCTAAGTACAAATACCCAATACATTCTTTTAGGAAAGTACTTTGCCATCTTTTTATACTCATATCCATCAAGTATACTTTCACAACTATATAAATATTTTCCATCAGATTTTTTCTTCTTTTCTTTTTTTACTTCTTGTGTTGGTTCTTCTTCAACTTTAGCAACAATTTTATCATCATCTTTTGTTATATATTGGACTTCCTTAACGATTTTTGTCTTCGGTTTATTTTTTCTTACTTCATTAACAATTAGTGTAATAATAAAAGATATAGTAAACCAAAAAATTATTAATATAATAGTCTCTTCAAAAAACTCTGGCCAAGTAGTAAAGGTTCCATCATCATTAGGAGCATCCATAACCCATAATGATAGTAATGTCCAACAAATTGAAGGGATACCAAATAATTTTAGAAAGAAACTACTCTTTAAAAGACTTTGTTTTTTTTCTTTTTCTTTACTCAATTTAAACACCTCACAATAAACAAGAATTCTTATCTATAATGATTATACCATAAGTATAATGTATTTTTGATAATCATTACATTTTAATAACTATCATTTAAATATTATTTTTCTTTGATTTTTTGTAGCAAAAATAGAATGTCATCATTCCAAAAGTGCATATTATTAAATCATCTATGTCTAATACACCAACTTTAAAAATAAATTGAAATAATTCAATCAATAATATAATAATAACTGATAAAGCAAAATTGAATTTAAACTTTTTAACTTTAAATAGTTCTATAATAAAATATTCCAATGGCATAAACACCATCAAATTACCAAATATATTAATTATTATAGAGTAAATATTACTATTATTAATTACATCAACAATGGATTTAAATGGTATTAAATTATAACTATTAATACTATTATATCTTGCAAAAATAACCATATTAAACAACAATATTATATAATACACAAATATTATTATTTGTGAAAGTTTTTTAACTTTCTTTTTATCTTCAATTTTTTCAACATAATTATTCCCATATATTTTATTACCAATAATTACTAAAACAGAAGCAATTCCCATAATAAATAGTCTAACAAAATAATTTAATTCAATATTTGGATCATACTCAAATCTTAAATAAAACAAGAATGACAAGATTGATAATACATAAAAGAATACTACAAGTTTAAATTGAATATTAAATCTATTCTTTTTACTAATCTCATTATATTCGAGTAATTGTTCAATATTATCTTTTGGTTTCTTGTTTTCCTCTCCATTCAATAATTCTGATACTTCAACATTTAATTCTTTTGATAATGGAAGAAGCAAAGAAATATCAGGAGTACCTCTACCAGTTTCCCATCTTGAAATTGCTTTTTCCGTAACAAATAACTTTTCTGCTAATTCATCTTGAGTAATTCCTAATTCTTTTCTTTTCTGTTTTATAAAATTAGAAATTTTATTTAGATCCATTTTTATCACCTACCAATTCGCAGTTATGTGTTTCTAAATATGCTTCATATTCATCATGTGTTTTTTCATTTCGTTCGTTATAAGATATATTTATTATACCACTAATATTTAAAATCTCATAATGCTTACCTATACTATAATGAAAACTATCCATAGCACCAGCAGAATATGAATACACTTCGTAATTAGTATCACAATAATAGTGCATATCATCATATATGTCATTCATACCACTTTCTTCGTCTAATCCTGTACCAAATGCTAGTAGAAAGACAAAAAATAATGGCAAGAAAAATATATAACCAAATATTACTATCAAGACTGAAATAATCTTTATAGAATGTTTTTCCATAAATCCTGTTACACATAATAATATAATATTAGAAAAAGCAAAAAAGCATTGTAGTGTATTTTTAGAAAATAACCATATTAATAAGTAAACAATAATTATTAAAGTTTTATATTTTATTTTCTTTCTAAAAATAATTAAAATAATTGCATTTACTATTATTATAACAAACATAAATATTTGGTATAACAATCCATAAATTTTTAAACTTTCTAAAAATAAATTATAAATTATAAACAACACCAACATAACTAAAGCATAATAATCAATGAAGTTTTTTCTCATAAAAATCCCTTCTTTCTAAAACAATCTTATTATAATTGCAAAAAGAAGTCATCCTATGAATCGTAGGATTTAAATAAATATGGTATAATAGTTAATTGCAAAGGAGGATTGTTTATGGAACAAAAAATGGATGAATTAATAAAAAGTATCAACAATCTATCTGGTTTTTCATGGAGCGACTTAATTAGTCTGATTGCATTAATTGGTTCTTGGATTACTATATTTTTATTATTGAAAGAAAAGTATGAAAACAATAGACCATATTTGCAAATATCATTTGAATTAGTAAGATCAAATCTTACGTGTATTGTATTGAGAAACGTTGGCAAAGTACCATTAGTATTAACAAATATACATTATGATGAAGCGTTTATTAATCAACTTGATGAAAGAGATAGAAAATACTTGAATGACAATAAAATAAATAAGTTAACTATATTTCCAGGCAAAGAATGGATTGTTTGTTTAGGAGTTATAGTTCCAGATATATTAAATAATTTTGATAAAAAATTATTAAGCGTTGATTATGAATATAAAAAACTAAATGGTATAAGAAAATACAAAGAAAATACTGAAATCGACTTTGAACAATATTCTAGATTTTTAGTTTATATTTCTGAAATCGATGAGTTAATGCAAGTAAATAAGAAAATAGAATCTAATACTAAAAATTTAGAAAAAAGACTAAAAAATATTGAAACTAGTATTGTTCAATATCACAATATACAAGATACATTTATTAATACGATTGTAAATGGTTATAAGGAGAAAGATTAGACATGAGCAAAGAAAATCAAATAAAAAGAGATATTCAAAAAGATATAGATGAAATACAATCATTACTAGAACAAAATAATAGTACAGAAGATGAATTAACTAAACTACACATAAAAATAGATGGTAAGTATCAATCTAAAATTACAACTTGGGGTAAGAGTTGTTATAATTGGTACGATAAAAACGGATTTGATTATAACTATATGAGTATTGACTCGTTAAGACATAATTTACTAAATATGAAAAGTAAATTAGAAGGATATTTGCAAACATTTACTTTAGCACCTATTGTTCCGTCTAGTTCTAAAACAGTAAACTATATCAATAATAATACAAATAACAATACAAATAATAACAAAAATTCTAATACTAATATAAACGAAATCAAAATAGATTTTAAACAAATTGAAAAAACAATTAATGATATGGAATCGTTGACATCAACTGAAACTCAAGAAGCATTAGAAAAATTAAAAGAATTAGAAAAAATATATAATTCAAAAGAATCCAGAAAAGCAAAATGGGAAACTGCAAAGAAAATACTTGTTTGGGTAGCAGATAAAAGTGTTGATGTGGCAATTGCTTATTTTCCAGTAATAATGAGCATATTGAATAAATAAAAGAAATATGTTATATTATTAATGGATGATTTATATATCTAAATCTTCGGAGAAAAGTTGTGTACTTATTCAACTACTGCTCCAGAAGATAAAACAAAATACATCAACCAGATGTATTTTTTTTGCATAAAAAAAATAGGCTTTAAATACCTATTTTTTAACTTTTTCTACTGGTTTTTCTTCACTTGAATTAAAATCTCCAGTAAGTAATGATTCTGGAATAATTATTTTTTTATCAGAATAATGTATTTTTAAATCATCAACGTTTAATCCATATTTAGCAACTTCTAGTTCAAAATCCTTTTTAATTGATGCAATAAGAATATCTAAACATTGTTGTGCTTGTTCAGAACTTATACCTATATCAGAAAGATGTTTTCCAAGTAATAAAATTTGAGTTTCTAATGAACTTTTATCTAATAAAGATAATTTAGATAGAAATTCATCACTAGTTCCTTTTTGTACAGCATCAGCAAATTTTTCAATTTTTCTTAGTTCACTTATTTTAAATGCTCTATTAAATTTGTTTTTTAAATCATTATTATTGCTATATAGTAAAGCAGTTTTAATATCATCTCTAACAAATTGACTATGACTATCAAGAACATCCGCTAATTCTTCATCAGATAAATTCAATGAGTATAAATGTAAAACAATTAAACTAGCAGGATGTCTAATAAAAAGAACATTTTCTGTTTTTCTTTCCACAATAATTCCCCCTTAGATGTGCATATTATACCACATAATCGAAATAATTCCAAGATATACTCAATTATATTTGTTCTATAGAATAAATTAACTTGCTATGAGAAGTAGGCGAAAATACAATACATTATTGTATATATTAAATAACCCCAAAAAATATATGAAATAATTGTCCAAATATTTTTATCATTATTCTCTTCATTTTTATTTGTATTTAATTTAGAACCATTTTCTAAATTACTAGGTTTATTATGATTACTATTAATATAACTATTATTATCAGATTTCTTATTGTTAAAATAATAATCTAAAGTATATTTGGATTCAAACTTAGGACATGCCTCATGATCAGAATATATTTTAAAAACAGGTTGATGCTCATGATATTTTATAAGACATATTCCCCTTGGATGTTTTGATGAATTGTGAGTGTAGTGTTTACAATCCGAACAAGTTCTAGAATCGCTATTTTTTTTCTCATTAATATTTAAATCTTTTTTCCAAGGTTCTATAGTTTTAGTATTTTCTTCTAAATCAGTAGCTTTTATCATATTCTCACTCCAATTATTATAATTAGTATACCATATATATAATTTAACAAAGTAGAATACAAAATAAAAATTCAGAACAATCTGAATTTTTTTATTTAAATTATATTTTCCATCTACCTTTATCCATTAAAAGTATTTTTTGTTTTCCTTTAGTCTCTGCTTCTACAGAAATACTATCATCACCAAATACATAATCAGTATGATAATCTGATTCAAAGAAATTAAAATATCTTTTTCCTCTTTCTTCTAATCTCTTATCATCAATTCCAATACATTCACGAATAGAATTTCCTAAAGCAAAATGACAACCAGTATTTTCATCTAAAATAACAGAATCATAAAATTGTCCAGTTCTCGCAAGAGGTGTAGTTTGTGACACAAGTGCGATTTCTCCAATTCTATTCATTTTATTAGATGGTCTAAGAATAATTTTATTAAATGTATCACTATTACTTTCACAATCAGTTAATTTACCTCTTTCAAAAGTAAATGTTGCATTTTCAACATCTATATCATAATAGAATCTTCTTTTTTTAGATAAAACAATTTTACCATCACCAGAATAACAATTAGGGGAAGTAAAAATTTCATAAGATGGATAATTAAAACGACCGAAATGACTTCCTATTCCATTAGGTTCACTAACCCAAATTGAGTGAGGATTTAAAGCAATTCTAAAGTCAGTACCTAAATCAGTATGAAAAGTTAAATTTCTAATTCTCATTTTATTTAGTTCATCTTTTCTTTCTATTCTACGAGTAACTTCTCTTTTTTCAACTTTTGGATCTAATAAAGTTTTATTAATTCTAATCCATAATTCTCCTAAAAGATCAGGGTCACCTAATAAACTTTCTGCCCATGCTTTATTAGGATAAGCAGTTACAGTTTTATCTTCAGTAGGTAGAATATCAATTCTATCAAAAACAGTTTTATTATATTCTCTTAACAATTGATAATATTTTACAGAATAATCACTATAATAATCATTAGATAAATCAGTTACAGAATTATTAAAATAAATAACTTTCATATTACCTATAGGATTATTAAATTTAGGTATAAATTTTCTTATTTCCGCATCTGAAGGATTTGTATCAAAGAATGATTTAACTTTATCATTATCAAAATCTATAATAATAAGATTTTTTATATGAAACTCATCTTTTAATTCTTCAATGATTTCTCTCATATCATCTAAACAAAAACTTGCATGAAAGACAACAGTAGAATAACGCTTATTACATAAACAAGCATTTAAGATTTTTCTTAGATAATTTTTTTTCATTCTTTTAGTCATAATTCCTCCACAAAAGTATTGATTATTGTAACATAAATAATAATTAATCACAAATAAAAAAAGTAGAATATTATCTATTCTACAATTTCTATAATTTATAAGCCCAATATAAGTCCTAATAAAAGAAATAATAAAGGAGCACCAGCTAATAAAAGACCATAAGAAGCAGGTTTATTTACCTGAACTTCATTACTTTTAAATCCGCATATTATAGAAGTAATAGCGAGAGGTATACCAACAGTCATATAATAAACACCAACTAACCACCAAACAGCTCCATCCTCAGCTTCACTTGTATCTCCACCAGATGCTATAAAACAATACAAAATTAAAAAGATAGGTATTAAAGATAAAATTAAACAAATTTTACCTCTCTTTTCACTTTTTTTATAAATCTTCATTTGTTCTTCAGCTGAAATAGTATTAACATTTGTATTATTCATATTATTTGTATTATTCATATTATTTGTATTATTCATATTATTTGTATTAGTACAGTTAGGACAACTATTATTAACTAAAGCACTTCCACATTTTCCACAATAATTATAATTCATAAACAAAACTCCTTTATTATATTATAAAGCAAAAAAGAAAAAGATAAATAAAATCATAAAATTATAATGACAAATAATGTATATTTAAATATCAAAAAATATAGTATAATGAAATAGTAGAAGAGTATAAGATAATTAGCTAGAAGAATTAACGGGAGTTGATTATGTGAAAGAAATAGATATGAGAGTAAGGGATTCAGAACTTGCTTTAGAGTGGTTTAAAAATGGATTATTTTCATTAAATGATGAAATAGATTCTATTGAAGACAAAAATAGGAAATATGGATTTAATTTTAAAAATCGTAATGAAAATCTAACAGAAGAAGAATTAGTTGCTAAAATGTCTATTAAATACAATAATATTTGTGTACCAATCGCAATGGCTGTAGAACATATGATGAAAGCTGTATTAATTGGTGATAAGTTTGTTAATGATAGACCAAACTTTAATAGACAATCAGTAGTATCAGAAATAATGCGCAATGTAAGAAACTCTTATAAAAAGAATGGTCATGACTTTGAAGCTTTAATAAGATATATAGAAACAACAATTGATCCAAACTTTTCTCAAAATGTAGCTACAAAATATGCTGCAATTAGGGGAGATACTAGATTTTATGATACTCGATTATCAAGAAATTCTGTAGTTGACTTTGTTTCACCAAAAGAAAGACTAGAAGCAGCAACAAAGGAATACACTCAAGGATTTATTGAATTCCGTTATTTATATGAAAAAGATGAACAATATCTTAAAAATGTAGATTTAATAAAACTAATTCATTATGCCTTAGCAATTCAAGAAGCTTGTTTAGGACTATTAAAAAGAATGCGTTTAGTCTCATCATTTGATACTTCTTCATACATGCTTGCAAGCGTTCCTAAAAAGTCAGTAGAAGATATAATTGCAGATGAAAAGAAAAAAGAAGTAAAAGATGCAATTAGTATTCTTATAGAAGAAGCTGCAAAAGAAGGAGTAGACCTAACTAGAATTATACAAAAAGCAAATAGTCGTTATATACAAGATATAGAAGAAACATGTCATGCTTCTTCAGTAAGAAATACATTGTTAGAATATGGAATAGCTAAACCAGAAAGAAGATATCAAAGACCTCAAAATTATGGTGGAGATTTAAGAGCAGAATTAGAAAAGTTATTCAATGATGTTAAAGCAGAACATGTAGAAGATGAAAATGTAATCAAACTATAAAAACTCAGTTTTACCTGAGTTTTTTTATTTAATAAATTGTAGTATAATGAAATAGTAGAGTGGTGTAAGAGTATGAGTAGTAAAAACAATTATTTAAATAATATAGGACTAGTAAGAGTACTTTCATGTATAGCAGTTTTACTATATCACATGAATATATTAAAAGGTGGTTACTTAGCTGTATGTACATTTTTCGTAATTAGTGGTTATTTTTCATGTATGTCATTATTGAAAAATGATAAAGTATCTTTAAAAGAATATTATTTAAAGAAAATAAAAAATCTATATTTACCATTATTAATAGTTGTTTTTGTATCAACAGGAATAATTACATTATTTAATAACATTAATTGGTATAATTTAAAACCAGAAGTTACATCAATATTGTTTGGATATAATAACTTTTGGCAATTAAATGCAAATCTAGATTATTTTGCAAGTCACTCATCATCACCATTTATGCATTTATGGTATATGGGAATAATTATTCAATTTGATTTGATTTTTCCATTTATATTTATATTCTTAAAAAAGATAGGTAAAAAGTTCCATAAAATAATACCTATTGTAATATCCATAATTTTAGCAATTATAAGCATTATATTTTTCTTTTATAGTAGTGTGAATAATAATATAATGGTTACTTATTATAATTCATTATCAAGAATATATGCATTAATTTTAGGTGTAACTTTAGCATTTATAAATACAAATTATGAAAATAAAAAACTCTTATTATTTAAAAATAAAAATATAAACAAAGTAATATTTTATACATATTTATTAATATTAATAATATGGACAATACTTGTAGAATCAAATTCTAAATATTTTGCAATTATCATGTTCTTAACAACAATTATTTCTTTAAGATTAATAACTTACGGAAAAGAAACAAGTAATAAAAATATAACAATTTTTGATAAAGTTACTAAATCAATATCAAATGTAAGTTATGAAATATATTTAATTCAATATCCAATAATTTTCTTATTCCAATATATTGAATTAAATATTTATCTAGAATCTATATTAATAATTGTAATTACTATATTATTATCATATTTATTATATTTTGCTTTAAATCTAAAAAAAGATAAATACAAATTTATAAGAATAGTAACTTTAATTTTATTTATAATTCCTACAGTATTTGGATTATATAAATATATAATTTCAGAAGATCATACAAAAGAAATGAAAGCGTTAGAAGAAAAATTATCAGAAAATACCAAAATAATGGAAGAAAGAAAAAAAGCCTATGCAGAAAAGTTAAAGCAAGAACAAGCAGTATGGAATGAAACAATGGAAAGCCTAGAAAAAGGTGAAGATGAATTAAAAAATGTTATTACAAACTTACCAATAGTAGGAATTGGTGATTCAGTAATGTTAGGAGCAGTACCAGAATTACAAGAAATGTTTCCAAATGGATATTTTGATGCAGCAGTATCTAGAACAGCGTATAAAGCTACTGGTATTATGAATAATCTTTCAAGAAATGGATTACTAGGAGAACCTATAATATTTAATTTAGGTACTAATGGTGATTGTGATAATCAAACAAAAGATTTAATAATGCAAACAGCAGGTAATAGAAAAATATTTTGGGTCAATGTAACAAATGATAATGAAGTAGGAGTTAATCAAACATTAAATAGATATGCTTCTAATTATAGTAATTTCTATATAATTGATTGGAATTCAGTAGCATCAAATCATCCAGAATATTTTATAGCCGATAGAATTCATTTAACAGAAGCTGGTAAAGAAGCATATAGAAATACAATATTTGATGCAATTTATAAAGTATATTTAGATGAATACAACATAAAAAAACAAGTTATTATAAATGAACATAATAATATTGAAAATAAAAAAATAACTTTTATTGGTAATTCATTATTAATAAATGCATATGATTTAATTCAAAACTTATATCCAGAATCAGAAATAATAACAGATTCAAAATATAATTATGACCTATTAGAAAAATTATTAAAAACAAAAATAAACGAAAAAGCATTAACAAACAAAATAGTATTATTATTTGATAAGAATAGTGAAATAACTATAGATAACTTTAAAAATATTATAGAATTATGCAAAGAACATGAACTATATATAGTCTCAACAAATCTTGATTTAGAAGAATTAAATAATGAAAAAGTTCATACTATAAATTTAATTAATGAATTAAACAATAATGAATACTTTCTAGCAGATAAAATTCATTTATCAGATAAAGGAAATGAAAAATTAAAAGAACTTATTAAAGAAAATATAAAATAAGAGGTGAATATAATGTGGCCATTTAGAGAAAAAGAAATAATAAAATCAAATAAAAAATATAGTGATTATCTACCAGTAGGAACAATAGTAAAACTATATAATGATGATCAAGAATATATGATATATAGATATTTAGGAAATGCTTGTGTAACATTTAAACCAAGTGATAGCTCATTAAAAAAATCTCGTATATATAGTAAGAATAAAGAAGATAAATATAAGAGATATAATGTGGACTATTCATTGATTCCTTATCCAATAGGAATAATATTATATGAAATAAATGCAATGCATGAAGACATAGAAGAAGTACTTCATTTAGGATATGATGATGATTTTAGAAAAAATGTTTTAAGAGATATTGATGAATGGCATAAAGAAGGTGAACAAAATGGATAAACTTTTACCAATAGGAACAGTTATTGAATTGCCTAATGGAATAAAATTAGTAATAATTGGATATGAAAATGTAGAAAAAGATAATATTACTTATATATGTGGTGGATATCCAACATACCTTGTAACAGATATAATCCCTTTAAAAAAATTAAAAGAGTATAAAGAAAAATATAAATCATATAATACAGAAACAACTATTGATCATAATAGTGAATACAAAGTATTACATGAAGGATACAAGAATCAAAAGTTTTATGAAATAATAGAAAGAGTTTATGGAAAATAAAAAATATGATATAATCAAAATAAGAAAAGAATGGAGAATGATTATGGAAAAGAAAGAGTACAAAGAGCCAGAAATGGAAATTACAAAGTTTGAGTTAGAAGATTTACTTATAACAAGTTTACAACCAAACTAAAAGGAGAATGATTATGGAAAAGAAAGAGTATAAAACACCAGAAATAGAAATTACAAAGTTTGAAACAGAAGATTTACTTTTAACAAGTGTAATACCAAAATAAAAGGAGAATGTATATGGAAAAGAAAGAATATAAAACACCAGAAATGAAAATTACAAAGTTTGAGGCAGAAGATTTACTTTTTACAAGTGCATTACCAGAATAAAAGGAGAAAGTAAATGGAAAAGAAAGAGTACAAAGAGCCAGAAATAGAAATTACAAAGTTTGAAACAGAAGATGTAGTTGCCGGACATTCAACTCCACAATAAACAAGGAGAAAGTAAATGGAAAAGAAAGAGTATAAAACACCAGAAATAGAAATTACAAAGTTTGAAACAGAAGATGTAGTTTCTGAACTTTCTAGTCCAATATAAAATAATAAATAAGGAGATAATCTATGGAAAAGAAAGAATACAAAGAACCAAAAATGGAAATTACAAAGTTTGAAACAGAAGATGTGGTAGCTGATACTTCAGGACATGGTGCAGGATCGCCAATTTAAAAGATGGGAGTGTAAAGATAATGGAAAAGAAAGAATATAAAACACCAGAAGTTGAAATAACAAAATTCGAAAATGAAGATGTTATTGCTTCAAGTCCATCATAATTAAAAAAATTAAAATATGAAATATTAAAAAGGAATTAAGAAATGGAAAAAAAAGAGTATAAAGAACCTAAAATAGAAATTACTAAATTTGAAACAGAAGACGTAATACAAGGAAGCGAACAATAAAAATAAAGGAGTAAAGAAATGGAAAAGAAAGAATATAAAACACCAGAAATGAATGTTACAAATTTTGAAACAGAAGATGTAGTAGCAGGGAGTATATCATAAACTGAAAAAAAAGAGTACAAAGAACCTAAAATAGAAATTACTGAATTTGAAACAGAAGACGTAATAGAAGGAAGCGAACAATAATAATAAAGGAGTAAAGAAATGGAAAAGAAAGAATATAAAACACCAGAAGTTGAAATAACAAAATTCGAAAATGAAGATGTAATAGAAGTAAGCTAACAATAAAAATAAAGGAGCAAAGAAATGGAAAAGAAAGAATATAAAACACCAGAAGTTGAAATAACAAAATTCGAAAATGAAGATGTAATAGCGCCAAGTGCAGCGCCAAGGCCAATTTAAAAAAGGAGAAAGCTTATGGAAAAGAAAGAATACAAGACACCTGAAGTAGAAATTACAAATTTTGAAACAGAAGATGTAGTTGCTGGAA
>JAFUNE010000022.1 GCA_017473105.1 Bacilli bacterium
TGGGTATAAAAATATATATATTTAGTGTTATTTGTCGGATTTTGTGGTATATTTTTTTATTTAAAAAATAATAATAAAATGATACAATATACTAGAGGTGTTAATATGAGAATTGAAGATACTATTCCTTTTTTTGATTTTGAAAATTATGATTATTATTACCATATGACTGGTGAAGGAATTGGCGATTTAATTTGTGAAGAAGGTTTACTTGTAGATGGTACAAATATTATTGGAGCAAGAAATATTAAAGATACAACAACAATTGAAATCAGTCGTGATATGGTTGAAGATCCAGATGCTTTTGAAGAATTTGTTAGTGATGAAGTAAATAACAGTTTACTTAGAGATACATCTGAAATGGTTATTATTGGTTCTCCTAAAGAATTAGAGAAAGAGATTGTTCATGATTATAAAAAAAGTAAGGATGAACATTTCTTTCAAGGAATTATTCATGCAAATATGATTATGGGATATTTCAATAGAGATTTAGAATTTGTTTGTAATGAAAAATATGCTCATGGTACAGATGAATTCTTAGATAGTTTCTACGATATGGGTAGATACATATAAAAATAAAAAGACATATTTAGAATATGTCTTTTTTTTATCTATTATTTCCATTATTTCCGTAGAAAAATAAGAAAAAAATTACAATTATAACAATAAATATTCCCCACCAGTTATTACCAGCTTGGTCATTATTTCCACAACCATTATTTGGATAAACTGGATAAGTTGGATATCCACCACAATACATAAATATTCTCCTTTCATTTTATTATATTTAGAATATTTAGTATTGATAATGATATTTACTCTACTGTTACACTTTTAGCAAGATTTTTAGGTTTATCAATATCACAACCTCTTAATTTAGCAACTTCATAAGCAATTAATTGAAGTGTTGGTACTACTAAGATTGGTTGGAAGAATTCACTTGCCTTTGGAGTAATAATTTTACAATCTCCTAATGTTGTTTCTTCATTTGAAATTACTATTGTATATGCTCCACGTGATTTTACTTCTTCGATATTTGAATTTGTTTTTTCTTTAATATCTTTATCAGTTACAATAGCGATTACTGGTGTACCATCATTAATTAATGAAATAGTTCCATGTTTTAATTCTCCAGCTTGATATGCTTCACTATGTATATAAGAGATTTCTTTTAATTTTAAGCTTCCTTCTAAACAGATAGAATAGTCTATTTTTCTACCTATAAAGAACATATTATCATGTTTATAAATTTTATTAGCTATTTCATGATATGTGTCTCTTCTATCTAATACTTCAACTAATAATCTAGGAAGTTTAGACATTTCTTCTTTTATATCAATCGCTTTAATTAACTTTTGAGATAAAGCTGCTCGGTATGATAAAAGTGATAAGATAGCTACTTGTAAAATATAAGCTTTAGTTGTTGCTACTGCTATTTCTGGTCCAGCTTCAATAAAAATACATGAATCTACTTCACGTGCTATTGTTGATGTTTTAACATTAATAATACCTAATGTTTCAATACCATTTTCTTTAGCTTTACGCATTGCAGCAATTGTATCTGCTGTTTCTCCAGATTGAGAAATTAAAATTACTAATGTTTTTCTATCATAAATTACTTTTTTATAACGATATTCACTAGCACATTCTACAAAGCATTTTACATTAGCTTTTTCTTCTAATAATGTTTTACCAATAATACCTGCATACATTGCAGAACCACATGCTACAATATGAATTTCTTCATATTCTGATAAGTCTTTTATTTTTGTAATATCATCTATATATGGTTTAAATGTTTTTTCTAGAACAACAGGTTCTTCCATTATTTCTTTTAACATGTAATGATCATATCCGCATTTATCTTTTGCTTCACTACTCATGTCTGTTTCTTGAATTTCTTTTTTAACTTTTTTACCATTATATGTAATTGTATATTTATTATTAATTATTTCTACTATTTCATTTTCTTCTAATAAAATATATTTATTTGTATAATTAATAATTGCGGCAATATCGCTTGCTACAAATAATTCATCTTCACCTATTCCTAAAATTAATGGTGAATCTTTTCTTACTGCATATAAGTTATTATTATCATCTGTCATGATACATAATGCATAAGAACCTCTTAGTTCTTTTAAAGCTTTTTCTAAAGCTTTTCTTAAATCTCCGTCATAATAATAATTAATTAAAGCACATGCTACTTCTGTATCTGTTTGACTATTAAATGTTACATTTTCTTTAATTAACTTTTCTCTTAATTCGTCAGCGTTTTCAATAATTCCGTTGTGAACTAAAGTTATTTTGCCTACCTTATGTGGGTGAGCATTAGCTTCACTAGGTACTCCATGAGTTGCCCATCTTGTATGAGCTATACCCATTGTAGTATCTATTAATTTTTCGTTGTTTACTTTTTCTTCTAAGTTAGATATCTTTCCAACGCTTTTAATTATTTGGATATTAGAATCGTTTTTCAATGCAATTCCTGCTGAGTCATATCCACGATATTCTAGGTTTTTTAAGCCTGATAATAAAATTTCTTTAGGATGTTTTTTTCCTTTATATCCTATAATTCCACACATATATATTTTTTCCTCCACTATGAAAACAATTATAGTGTTAATATACATGTTGTTATAATTTTGATTTTACTTTTTAATGTATATCTATCGAACCACCAAATCCGTGATTGTACCCGCCGAATCTTTCGATAACAATCACCCTCGTCAACTATTTAAAGTCCAGGCGCTAAATGGTAACTACAACCTTTCCCGTTTAACCATCTTATGTTCTATTATACACAAAAAAAAGAAAATTGACAATTTTCTTTTATTTTCCTTTAAATGATAGTTTAAATCCTAGATTAGTTATCTCAGTAGACGCACTTGGTAAATCATTTTTATTTGCATTATATTCGATTGTTAATGTTACGTTTTTTGTTTCTCTACCTTTGATAATGTCGCCAGCTCTAAGTTCTCCACCATATTCATATTCAAGTTTATATTTTAATCCTGACAATACTTTTACACAATCTTCATGAAAGCCATGACATACTGGGTTAGGTAAATCATATTCTTCTATAACTGCAGGTGAATTAGATTTATTATTAATTGCAAATGTATATTCTACTTTTCCACTTTCATTATTAAACTTAACTTTATAATCTTCTACAGTTGTATCATGAACTGAAATATTTCTTGAATATAATACATTTTCTGGTACATATAAAACTTGTCCTCTTCCTTTAACTCCAGAGAATTCTACATGAGCAGTTTTCTCTGTTCTTTCAAAACTTGTTAATAATTCTTCTGGATTAGTATTAGTTAATAAAAACACCATTGTTAAAATACATACTGAACAAAATATTCCTAATCCTACTTTAATTTTTTCTTCTTTTTTTGACATATTTACCTCCTACTTATTTACTTCTTCTGTTGTTAAAAAGAAGCATGATTTTGGTCCTATACTATTCTTATTTAAAATTGCATCATCTTCTGCTTTTGCTTGTTGTTGTAATTTTGAATAATTTGACTCTATTTCTATCATTTTTTGATAATACTCTAACTCAGAATCATTTAAATTAAATTTTCTACTTTCATATTCTTTTAATAAATCAGTAGTTCCATCTAAATACATTTTTTGAGAATCTGTAGAATATTGTTCTATTATAATTTTATTACCTTTATCAAATTTTAAGTATACTTGAAATTTTGTTGCCTCACTATCAATTACAACACATCCTGCTTCTATAATAAATGAAACAGCAGTTGATTTTGAATTCTTTTTAGCTGCATCAACCATTTTTAAACATGTATTCTTATTATTTGTATTTTCTTTATAATATTTGTCTCCACCATTACCAAATGAATCTTTAGTAAAATATAGAACTATTATTAATATTAAGAAAATAAAATATATTCCCAATGTTAATAATACATTTTCGTTACCAGCTTTTTTAGCTTTTTTTATTGCTTCATCTGGGTTATTATTACTTATTAATTTATCTATTTTTTTATTAGCATACCACAAATATATTTTATTGAAGAATACACCAGATAATACCATTGATAGAACTGCATATATAATTAATATAACTGGTTGGAATAACACTAGTACACCTGCTATTAATAATCCAGGAATACCAATTATATATAATTTTTTATATATAAAATAAATCCAAGAAAATAACATTGCATAAACACTAAATCCACCTTCTGTAACAGTTCTATAATCTGCTTTTAGAAATACTCTTAAACATCTTGGTTTTAGTTTTTCAGCATTTTCATATACTAATTTTTCTATTTCTACATCTTCATTTTTATCTTTATGTGTTTCAACTATCGCTTTCTTATCATCTTTTATTGTAGCTTCAGAAAAGCCTTCATTTATATTATCATCCTCATCAGGATCATAATAGTTACCACAATAAGTACAAAACTTTTCTTGCTCAGAAAGAATTTTTCCACATTTCTTACATTCCATCTATCATCACTACTCTCTCTTTTAATTATATACTAAAAATAAAAAAGAAACTACTAATAAATAGTTTCTTCTGTTAATTTTTCAAATTTATCTGACAAGTCTAATTCTTGAATTTGATCTGCAAACATTTTATCAAATGTAGGCATTGATTTTGTGATTACATCTGGATAAATATTTTTACTTGTTATAATTGCTTCTCTAAAATCTAAGACATTTACTTCTCTTCTATTATCAAATAGAGCATTTGAGAAAGCTTGTTGTACTATTGTTAAAGATACGTCTGGATAACGTGAACCAATTTCATAAATTCTTTTATATTCACTTGTTATATCTGTAATGAATTCCATCATTCTTTTTTGAATAAATGGTGTATATTTCATTTTTGCGCCAGTTCTTGCTTCTATCTTTGGAAGTGTACCAATTAAGATATCTATATTTTCTTCTCTTGTTGGTTCAAATATTTCAACTTTTTGGAAACGACGAACAAAGGCTTTATCTCTTAAAATATATCTTTCATATTCTTCTGTTGTTGTTGCACCAATTACTTTAATATCACCACGGTCTAGGGCTGGTTTAAACATATTGGCAAAGTCTAATGCTTCTCCTTTTGAACCCATAAGTGTATGAATTTCATCTATAAATAAAATTAACTTAGTTCTATCTTTTAATTCTTCAATTAAGTTTTGAACTTTAGATTCTCCTGTTATAGGGTCAACTCCAAGTAATGCTGCAGTATTAATTTTAATAACTTGATATCCTTTTAAAACATCTGGTACTGCATCTTTTTGTATACGATAAGCTAATCCTTCAACTGTAGCAGTTTTACCAACACCAGGTTTACCGATTAATACAGCTGACTTATCAGGTGTTAATAAAATTAAAATCAATTCTTTTATTTGTTTGTCTCTTCCAATAGCAGGATTTGTAATATAATGATTTTCTTGAAAATTTTCTCCATAAGTATCTAGGATACTAATTCTTTTTGATTTAATATCTAAGCCTTGTTCAACTTTTTGATCAAATATTTCTTCTAAGTTCATTTTACTTCACTCCTAATCTATCTTATTATATCATAGATTTTTATTATTATTTATTTTTCTTTTCAATTTCAGTTGGATTTACGTGAATTACAGTTAAGTAAATTTCAGGGGTTTCTTTTTCTATTTCTCTTTCTAATGAATTAGCAATTGCATGACTATCAAATGTAGACATATTTCCATCTACATAGATTGTAAATGATATTTGATATCTATATCCTACTGGTGTAGCATTAAAATGTTGTATTTTTATTACTTCTTCATGTTTATTAATAATTTGTAATACTTTTTCTTTTGTTTCTTCAGACATAGCTTTATCCATTAAAATATCATAACTTTCAATGAATAATTTAATTGCTGTATAAAATATCCATAATGAAATTAAAATACCTACTATAGCATCTACAAAGTATAATCCCATATTACTTAGAATAATTGAAATTAAAGTTGTTATTGTAATAAAACAATCATTTCT
>JAFUNE010000023.1 GCA_017473105.1 Bacilli bacterium
AAAAGTACGCAAGTATAAAATGATAAAAAAACTAGATTTTTCAATACCTAGATGAGTTTTTTTACCTCAAAGTGTCAAAGATGGGAGATGAATTAATTTTAGCCATAGATGACTATATTAATTATTATAATTATGATAGAATTAAAGTAAAATTAAAAGGACTGTCTCCTGTAAACTACAGGTTACAATCCTCTAATTAATAAACTGTCCAACTTTTGGGGTTCAGTTCAAAATAGCTCTTTTTTATTAAATATTTGGTACCTAAAATGTCATAAATGACATATATAGTAGATAATTATAACTAAATTTTAATAAAAATTTTAGGTCTCTACTTAGGTGCTAATATTCTTTAAATATAAGACAAAACATACTTTTTATAAGACAAAAAACGCTTTGTTTAAAAAATGACATTTTGCTAAATATTCGAACAAACATACGTCGCCCCCTGAAGGAGCCGAAAGGCTCCATTTTTGTTTTGCACATCCCTAAATTTTATGTTATAATACAACACATAAACAAAGGAGTGTTTTTATGAATTGTTTTGAAAGATATTATAGAAGATCTTATAACACATTAAACAGATTAATAGAAGTATACAAAAACGGATATGATAAAGAAAAGACTTTAAAATTTAGACAAGAATTAATACAAAAGTATTATAATAATCCTAAAGTTGCTCAATCAGAATTTAATAATTTAATGTTAACAACAATGATTGCTTTACTTGGATTAAATAAAGAAGCAATAGAAAATACAGGTAAAATAATAGAATATAAAAAGACCAACAATTCGATAAATATATCTGATTTACATTTATCAAGTGAACAAAAAATAAGATTAAAAGAATTTTATGATTCAAAAGTTTTATCTACCGATTTTGATGAATGGTTAAGTATTAAAGTTAATCCTACTTCAGATAAGGAAAATATAGATTATTTAAGACGTGTTCGTAATGCTTTATTACACAGTAATTTTTATATTGACGAAGATACAGATTTTTTACCTATTGCTAAATTAAAAACAAAAAGTTACTATGAAGCAGAATTATTTAATATGAAATTTCAATTATTTGTTTTTGAGTATTTTGGAAACATTGAAGCTTTAGGACTAACAGAATCAATGTATACTTTTAATGTTTCAAAAGCTCAAATACAAAATAAAATGGAATTAAAATTGTATTTAAAATTAGTTACTATAAATAGAATTTTTTATAAAAATTTAAAAACAGTTGGAATAAATAGCCCAGAATTAAATTTAAAAAAATGTTCAGATGAAGAATGTTATATAGATGTAAAGAAATTTATAAAAAAATTAAATGTAAATAAAAATGCAGAAGATATTAAATTTGATACCATGATGATATCAGAAAATCATATTAATGATATTATAAGTTATATAGAAAAGACATATGGAGATGAATTTTATAAGTTAGATAATAATACTCAAGGAGGCATAATCAGTACTCATTTAAAATATGAATTAAATCCTAAAATGGAACTTAGTAATTGGATGAGTCATTTTTGGTACTTATATTCTACATTAGGTAACGGCAATTTTAATGTTAAATTTTTTGATGGTGATGAATTTGGAGGAGAATCTTGTTATCCAGCATTAATGGTTTTGAAATCATATCTATTAATGTATCGTTTACAAAATAATAACTTTGATGAGATAGATTATAATAAAGTAGATTTTGATGTTAATGACCCTGAAATTTTATTATATTCGGATGTTGTAGATAAAACTGTAAAGAGAGAGGACTTTTTTCAAAATAGTTTTGATAAAGAAAAATCTAATGGTATATTAGTAGATGATAATGAGCTTTGGAATAAAATTATTTGTGATGTTATAAGGAATAGTTTAGCTCATGGTAATATTAGAACATTCACATCAAATGTAAATCAAGAATCAATGATAGAATTAAAAGATATAGATAAAAGAAAAGGTACAATGAGAATGATTGCTATGCCATTAAGAAAATACGAAATATTTTTAAATTCAGAGGCATTCAAACCATCTAATTGTTTTAAGAAGGAAGAAACTAAAGTATTATTAAAAAAATAAAGTAAAATATAAAAAATGACTAATTAATAACTAGTCATTTTTATTAATTTCATGGTATACTTATAAAGGATAAGTGATTATATAATTAATTATTATGAAGTTAAAGGAGTGTAGTTATGAAAAAAATAGGTGCTATAATTGCAATAATTATATTTTTAGCTTTATTTGGTGAACATGAGGTTATTGGTCCAATAATAGTAATGGGGATATTGATTTATATTTTTATAAAACTATTTAAAAATATAAAACAAACTTCAATAAAAATGCAAAATTTTTCTACTGTTACAAAAGTACAAAATAATTCTAAAATAAATAATATTGAATTAAAATGCGCAAAATGTGGTAATAAATTATCACTTACTCATAAATTTTGTGGAAATTGTGGGGAACCATTTGATGGAAATAATGTAAAAGTAGAGTTGAATCCAAATGCTAAATTAGAAGCAAGTGCTGACGTTTTTATTACTGCTAAAGATTTTGATCCTATTTTTGCACTACCAGAAGATAAATTAGTTGAGGAGTTTATAGAAAAAGAATTAAGTAAAGCAGAAATAGATCCAAATTCAAAGCTTATTCCAAGTGATATTTTGAAGAGAAAAAGGATATTTAATATTATTTTTTCTGTATTAATATTTATTTATATAAGTCTTATGTTTTTTCATTTTCCAATTTGGACTTATATAATAGGCATTATTATTTTGTTTATATTTTTTAAATTTACTAGAAATTATAATTTAATGAAATATTTAAAAAAACAATTAAAGGCTAGGCCAAATGAAAAAATATCAAATATTGTTATGAGTACCAAAACTGCATTAGTTAAAGATACTAGTAAAATTACATTATTTATAAGTTTGTTAATTGGATTAATTTTACCTATGATCATATTCGTTAAACCAATAATTTTATATGAAAAAATGGATAATGGGTATGGGGTAAGATACTATATTTTTGGTTTAACTAATTTTACTACAGCAACTATACCTCAAACATATAAAAATGAAAATATTATTAGTTTAAGAGGAAATACTTTTTCTAATATGCCGTTTTTAAAAGAAGTAACTTTACCAGATACAATTATAGAAATAAGAGGGCAGGCATTTAAAAATGATAGAAGTTTGACTACTGTAAAATTGCCTAGCAATCTTAATTATTTGGGCGGAGGAGCATTTTATAATTGTACTTCGTTAACATCTATAGAAATACCTGATTTAGTGACATATATAGGTGGAGAAGCTTTCTATAATGCTAAGTCACTTAAGAGTGTAAAATTACCAATTAATTTAACTGAAATAAGAGGAAGTACATTTGAAAATTGTAGTTCACTTGAAGCGATTGTTATTCCAGATAGTGTAACTAGAATAGGTGGACATGCTTTTTATGGCAATAGTTCCTTATCGAGCGTTAGTATTAGTGAAAATAGTAAACTAGCTGAGATAGGTTCATCTGCATTTAGAAGATGTGATCAATTATATGAAATTTATTTACCAAGAACAGTATATGTAAACGAAAGAGCTTTTAAAGAAAGTCCAACAACAAAAAGATTTTATAATGAATATACATGTAATGAATATGGTTGTACTACGTATTAATAGGGGGATTTATGAATTATAAGTATATACATTTATTATATGTTCCCACAATGGCATGTAATATGTGTTGTAAATATTGTTATTTAGAAGATAATACAAAAGATGAAAAAACTAAATATACTGCTTTAGAAACTTTAGAATATGCAGTAAATAAATTCAAAGAAAGTAATGTTATCCCATTTAATATATCTTTACATGGCGGTGAAGTTACTACTTTAAATGAAAAAGATTTTCATGATGTTATTAAATTTATAAGTGATTATTATAATGAAAATAAAAAATTAATAATTGATGCAGGATTTAAATTGGGATCTCCACATATAAAAACTAATTTATATGGAATTGATAAACATATAGAAACTATAAAAGAATTTAATGTATCTATATCTGGAAGTTTGGATTTACCCTTAAAACTTCATGATGAATATAGAATTACTAAAGGTTATAAAAAAACATTAGATAAGATACTTGAGAATATCAAATTATTAGAAGATATACCAAATAAAAAGAAAGTATCGGCTACAATATTTAAAGAACATTATAAACACATAGATTCTATTATTGAAGACATTAAGTATCTGCACAAAAATACTTGTTTAGACATGAATGACTTTAATTTTATGATAGGTTTTGATTATAATTCAAATGGTATTCTTCATCATATAACAGAAGAAGAACAAGTAAAATTTTATAATAGAATGATGGAAGAATTTAATGGAACAGATTTAGATTATGGAGTCAATGGTCCTTGGTTTGATGAATTTGGCCCAGGATATTGTACTAATTGTGATAATTGCGGAGAAAAGTTTTTCTTACTTGAAAAGAATGGTGATATTTATTCTTGTGTAAGAGGTCAAAAAAATAAAGATTATTATTATGGAAATATTTATAAAAATAGTGTGGAAGAAATATTAGATACAGCTTATAAAAAGATATTTATAAATCATAATAAGCAACCTTTAAATGAAGAGTGTACTGAATGTGGATATTTATATCTTTGTAAGACAGGTTGTCCTTTTGTAAAAAATACATATCAAAGTAATAAAAGTTATACTTGTTTGTTACAACAACAATTGTATAAAGATAGAAATTATAATAAAGATGAATATAATAAAGAATTTGTTTACGAATATGTTTCTAAAATGAGGATAGAAGATAAAAGTAAATATATTCCTAAAAAAGTAAATAATGATTATATATCACTTGAAGAAATAATAAAAAATGATAATAAATTAAAATATATATATGATGATAGTGTATTTATATTAAGAGTTGATGATAAAGAATACAACTTATCATCTCAAATATTAAAAAAATCAAGAGATATCATGTATATAACACCACATTCAAAAATCATTATTTATATGAAAAAAAATATGATTAGTGAAGAATGTGAATATCCAGAAAATAATTCTTTATATATAATGTTATTAAGTGGAAATTTAGTTACATATGGAGATGAAGCTAGAACTAAACAAAGACATATAACTACACAACAAATATATAAAGGAGTACTTGATAATACAAAGAGTGATAAAGAAGATTATTATTCATATGACATTACAAATTTAATTAAAGAATACAAAGATCATTTATCGATAGATAATCCAAATAATATATTTTTTACAACCTCATCACTTAGAGATTATCACTATACAAAGCAAAAGAATAATGCCTATTATCACATACAAGCTATTAATTTACCATTTCAAAATATTGAATTCTATTACATAGATAAGGAGTTAAAAAAATGAAAAAAGAGCCAGAAACTTATGAAGAGTTAATAAGACAAAAAAGGTGTTATGATTTAACTAAATATTATAAATTAACAGAAACAGAGTTAGAACAAATTTATGAATTTTTAAAAAATAATCCTAAAGGTAAGGTTACTGGGGATAAAACAAAACTTTCTTTAAGTGTTGGATTTAAAGTAATTAATGTTATAAATGCAATGTGCACAGCTTCATCTATTGATGGACTTACTATGAGTAATGATTCTTTTAAAATAATTCCTCATTATACACCTTCATCTAGTTATTCATCAGGATCCAGTGGCGGATTTTCGTCAAATAACAATAATAACAATAACAACAATAATAA
>JAFUNE010000004.1 GCA_017473105.1 Bacilli bacterium
TGCCATTAAGATTTAGTCGAACCAAGGGTTCGTTTATTCATAGACTTGGTACGAGATGTATCAAGTTTTTTTGTAAAAATAAGGAAGGAAATGAAAACTATGGAAAGAAATAATTTTGATAATAAAATTGAAGTTTCTAAATATATATTTTCAGAAGCTGAAGAACGTTTCGCTGAAGAAAATGCTAGAAAAACAAGATATGTTCAAGAACATTCTGAAGATTTAGAAAAAAGATGTGCTCAACAAGCACAATATGTTCAAGAACGAGCTGATGAGTTAACAGAAAGATTTGTACAAGAATTACAATACAAACAAGAAATGTTAGACAACTTGAGCAAAGGTAAATCAAGATAATAATCAAATAACAGAAAGGTGTAAAAACAAAAATTGGGAATTGCCTTTAAAATCGTGCCATTTAGAAATAATCGAACTAAAGTGTTCATTGGTACATAAGTATCAAGTTTTTTTATAAATTATAGGAGATGAATGATGAATATGGAAGAAAAAATAATAAATGTAGTAGGTACAATGTTTTTTAAAAATGGTAAGCTTTTAATTGATAAACCAAGAAAAAGACCAACATTTCAAATGATAGGTGGAAGCGTAGAAATGGGAGAAACAACTTTACAAGCTGCTATTAGAGAATGTTATGAAGAGTTAGGAGAAAAAGCAATTTTTGATGAAAACAACTTTGAATTTGTAATGGATTTTCAAGAAATAGCAACAAGTGACCAAACTACTAAAATCCACTTTTACGTATTTAAATATAATGGTGAACTACAAGGTGAAATAACAACATCAGAAGAAATAGAAGAATTTATGTGGTTTGGAATTAATGATGATATGAGTTTACTATCTAATACTTTAAAAAATGAAGTAGTACCATATTGTATAAAAGAAGGATTAATAAAATAATTAAAAACGCTCTGATTTAAAAAAATGAGCGTTTTTTATGTTATTATAATTTCAGGAGTGATAGTATGGATAGTATAAAACTAAAAAAGACTATTGATGAACTTTCAAAATTAATTAATATAAGTGAAGAACAAAAACAAAGTTTATTTTATAAATATCTTATTATGGATGAAAAAGAAGTTATAAAAGAATTAACTCAAACTTCATATAGATTATTTAGTAATAATCAAGAATTATATGATTCATCCCTAACTATTATTAGAAACATTAATCCGCAAATATGTCCGTCACTTGATGAAATGAAAAGTATGCTACATAAAATGTTTTCAAATGAAATACAGGGTAACATGTCTTTAGAAGAAAATCACCAATTAATAAATGAATCATTAATAAAATTTACCACATTATTTAATCAATATGGAATTGATTATTACATTGTAGGAGCATTACCTTGTTTTATTAAAACTGGTCAACAATTATTTAGATATCATGATGATATAGATATAATGGTAAATGAAGAAGATATTCCTAAAATTGCTGAGATTATGGATTTAACAGGTTATAAATTTTATGATGATAGATTTCCAAGTATTGAAAGATTTTATGAAATGAAATTAACTAATCCCCCTCATACTGTTTTAGCTCAAAATCCAAATAATGAATTTCATTTAGGTTTCTTCACTTTTAGACGAGAAAATGATAATTCAATTACAATGACAGAGTATTCACACAGATTGGGAAATAATACAGTTATTGTTGATTTATTAGAAAGAAAATCTACTCCAACGGGAACTTTATTAAGATATGATGAAACACCCACTACGTATTTAGGAACAGCATTTAAAACAAGCACGATTGAAAGTGTATATAATTTAAAACAATATACAAAAAGGCCTAAAGATATTACTGATATTCAAAAATTAGAACCATTTATTGATAGAAAAAAGTTAGAGGAATTAAAGCAAAATCCTAATATTCCTATTGAAACTAAAAATATTGAATATAGTAATCATTGTAAACATAGATAAAGAATAATGAAAGATAAAAAACAAAAATTGGAAATCACTTTTAAAATCATGACATCTAAGTGTTAGTTAATATAAAATTTGATGTGAAATTATCAAATTATTTTAGAAGTTATTGTGAAAATACTTGTATTAATAAATTAACATATTAATAGAAGAACAATGTCAAAGAAAAAAGACATTATTAATACAAGAGTATGAAAAAATAGTTTTAAGAATTATATGTAAAAAATATTGTTTTTTATATCAGAGTTAATAAAATAAATTTTATTATGTTATAATCAAATAAATACATATTGAGGTTAAAAGTATGGAAAAAAATATAAAAAAAATTCAAATAATACAAGATAGAATTAGAAAAAAAACAAAAAAATGTTATAAATGGGGAGTGATTATTAGCTTAATTATATTTGTTATAACATTTGTAATTTTACTTAAATATATTGATATTTTTGAGGATTATCAAGCTTATATAGGTATTTTGTTTATGGAAAGTGTAATATGTTTTGCTTTTGTTGTTGCAACTAAAAATACAGTAATCGGAAAAGACAAGCAATTACTAGAAAAAAAGTTTAAGAATACATTTGTATTAGGTGAATTAAAAAATGTATTTGATGACGTTGAATATTATCCTAATGAAGGATTTTCTGAAAAATATGTTAAAAGTATTGGTATGATAAATACATATGATAGATATTATTCAAATGATTTAGTATCTGCAAAATATAAAAATATTAAATTTGAGCAATCAGATATTAGAATAGAAAAAAAGAAACTGATAGAGATGGGGAAACATCATACGATATAAAATTTTTAGGAAAACTAATGATATTTGATTTTAATAAAAAATTTATGGCAAATATCCAAGTAGTAAGTAATGGTTTTGAAGCAAGGAATTTACCATATCGTAAAAAATTTGAAAGTATTGAAATAGAGGATGAAGAATTCAATAAAATGTTTTCAGTTTATTCAGATAATCAACATGATGCATTTTACATTATAACGCCACACTTTGCTGAAAAATTAAAAAATATAAGTTTAGATCTGAATTGTGAAGTGATGTTTTGTTTTATAGATAGTAGATTATACATATTTGTGAATAATTACGAAAATGCATTTGAATTTAATACATTGGAAGAAATAGATAAAGAAAGAATTCTAGATAGAATAACAAAAGATATTGATTATATAATAAGTTTTGTAGATGAATTAGATTTAGAAAATGATATATTTATTAATGAAAAATAAATATTTAAGAGAACAAATTTTCAACTTGTAAATATGAAATATAAAAGCACTCAATTATAAAATGGGTGTTTTTTTAATATTATATTAAAATCAAGATAAGATAATATGATAAATATTTATAAAAAACATAGATAAATTAATACTATCAAAACAATCAGTACCAAAAGAAGTGATTATAAAAGAGAAGAAAATTTATCGTAATAATACTTATTTATAGATAAGGTAATAATAAACATGTTTAATATATATTTATAAAGAAAATACATTAATTTTAACAGAAAACCAAAATATACAGTAACGTTCAAAATGAAACTTTTCTTATCAAATTGTTATGATTACCTTATAGAAATAAAAAATATGACGCCTAAAGTGTCATATTTTTAATTATGATTTTAAATTTTTTAATTGATATAGTATAATAATAATAAGGTGATATTATGAACATAGGATACTTTCTACATAATGGTGAAAAAATAATTATATCCAAAAAAGATGATAAGTATGCATTTAAAAAAGAAAGCAATACTGAATTTACACAAGAAGAAAAAGAATTATTAAAAAATGTTAACAACTTGTTAACAATAAAAAGAGAATCATCTAGATTTATAAAAAAAATAAGATTAAGTAAAACCTATGACTTATATTATGATACAAAATCAAGAAACTATTATTGGATACCAGAAGATAATATATATGATGAAAAAGATAATAGAATCCTAAATTTTCAATATAATCACCAAGAAGAAATATTAGAATTTGAAAATTATCCAAACATAGAGGATAGCAAATTCTATAAGAAAATTTTGAATTTTGGAAAGAAATCACTTGTATTATTTTTAGCTTCATCAATTGCTTTATCAATGAATTTTCCAACAAAAAAAAATGATGAAGTAATTGAAACAACACCAGAACAAACAATTTCGTATGAAGAAACAATATTAAATGAAACAACACCATCAACAGAGAATATAATTATTGAGGAGACTATACCAGAAGAAAGTGTTGTTGAAGAAACAGTACCAGAAGAAACACAAGTTGATGAAATAATATATATATATGATTTTAAAGATGTTGAAGAAGCAATTGATAGAAATCCTAATTTGACAGAAGAAGAAAAAAATATAATTAAAAGTACTAAATTTATATATGATGAAAACTATATGTATATGGATATGGAACTAGTATTAAGTAGACTAGAAACATTAAAAATAATATATGATTATAACTTTGAAAATAGATACACACAAGGTACATATAGTATAACTGATAACGTAATAAAATTAAGAAATAAAACAATAAGAGGTGCCCTTCAAGAATTTATTCATGAATATTTACATATGCTACAAATATCACATAACAGCTTCTTAATGGAATTAAGTAATCAATTTTTTACAAATGAAGTTATAATGAGATTGCATAATGATAGATTAATTGAAGACTATTATTTCTATGATAACTTAGAAAATAAAAGAATAATAAATGGAAAAGATTACACTCAGTATAGTGATTCTGAAAAGTATAATCTTTTATGCAGAGATAGTGTTTTTGAAAGAGGGTACATGGGATATGCTGGGATATATTACGTACTTGCAGAATTATTACCAGAAGAAGTATTAAGAGCATATCAGTTTGATCCCGGTAATCTAGAAATATTAGTAACAGGACTTGAACAAATAGAACCAAACAAAGATTTTTACAAAGCAATCAATTTATTGGTATCAATAGGAGAAATAAGGAAATATAATTATGAAACTTTAAACTGGGAGTATGCAAGTGACATAGGAACGCAATTTGTACTTCTTAATGATTTTTATAAAAGTGTAAAGGGAGAAAATATTATAGATAATCCTGAATTATTATTCTTTTTTATGATAGATGATACATCAATAATAGATAAAGAAGAATTAGTTGGAGAAGAATATAAAATTTTAAATGAATTTGCAAGAACTTATAATGATAAATTTAAAATAATGATATTACCAAAAACATATTTATCAGATATAAGAAGTAATTCTGTAATTGTATATAAAGAGGAACAATTGATAAATTCACCTGTAAGTTTTGTACCAATAGATGAAAATTTTGAAAGTGATTATGAATATTTTAGAAACAATTATCAGACAAGCGAAGAAATGACAAGATAATAAGGAGGTAAAAATGGATACATCAAAAATGAACGATTCAGTTACGAATATAAATAATTTAGGATTTGATGATGTATGGAGTGGTTCTGCATATGAAGCGCAAAGAGAACAATTAACATCAACAATGGACAAATTAAATAAGTGTATTGAGGATTTAAATAAATTTGATATAGTTTTACAAAAAAGAGATGAATACGTTGAAATATGCACAAAAATAGCAAATTTAAGTAAACAAAAAGCTTCATGTGAACAAAGTCACAATGAGGAAACAATTGAAAAAGGATGCGGAAATTGCTCATCATTATCAGCTCAAATCAAAGCATTAGAAATAAAGAGACTAGAACTAAGAGAAATAATAATTGCAATGTTAGCAGAATTTGTAGGAATAGATGCAGAAATAGCACCACCAGCAGATTTAACAGCAATAGGTGATGATATATTAACATTCGAAGAACAAAAAGCATTATCAGAAATTTATATGGCAATGCCACCAGGAAACATCGCAGAAAATTTAGAAGGAAAAGTAGATGAAAATGGTGTTGTTATTGAAGATGGATATGCATATATTCAACAAAGAATAGATGAAATAAAATCAAAATATACGGGACCTGAAAGAAATTACTATGTAGCAATGGAAGTTATAGAATTAAGCATTTTAGCAGGAGTAAGAAGTCCATATGAACATAATGGAACATCCTGTAAACCAGGAATGGAAGCAAGTGAAGCTACAAGAGCACCGGTTGATACAAAATGGTTAAGTTTAGGAATTGACTGTAATGCATTTGTTTCAATGGTTATGTTTGATGATGAATCATTACAAGGATGGTTAGAAGTTCAACAATTCCCTGAAGCACAACCAGTATTAACATTTGATGAAGCACAACCAGGAGACATATTCTGTAACGGAGGACACGTAGGAATAATAATGTCAAATAATCCTGAAACAGGAGAAGTAATAATATGCCATGCATCATCCCATAATAACGATATGAAATATGAAGTTGTAACATATGAGGAATTAGAAAGCCAAGGATATTCTGTAAGAAGAATGGATAGAACATATGTATCCTCAAGACTTCAAAAAGAATTAGAAAATGAGAACCAATAAAAAGGTGAAATATGAAAATACGAAAATTTAAAAGAAAAAATCAAAAAATGAAATATAATGAAGCGAACTATATAAAAAAACAATATATGGTAAACGGAAAAGCTGTAATTCCAGTTGAACTTAAAGAGGTTGATGATTTATTTATGAAACATGATTATAAAAAACTGGAACTTTCTGATGAGGTAAGTAAGTATATAGAAGAAATCGCTTATATGATACCAATGGAAACTGATATCGTTATCGAAATACACTGTGAAAAAGTAGATAAAGAAAAAGAAGAAAGTATGAGAAAAACAATAAGAAATAACTACGGCATGGAAATAGATGATATAAAATATGATATATATAAAGCAAACATAAAATCATTTTTCTTTGGAATTATGGGTATTCTACTTTTAATAATAAATATTTTAACCGAAGAGTATATTGGAGAAGTATTATCAAATTTTATATGTGTTGTATGGTGGGTAGCCATTTGGGATGTTGTAGAACTTCAAGTCATGGAAAAATCTGAATTAAAATGGAAAAGATTAAATTATGAACAATTATATTATTCAAATATAACATTTGAATATGATAAATAGTATAAATTAATGTAAAGAAAATGCTGGCAATAAAGCATTTTCTTTTTTTGATGATATAATAAAAATATACGGAGGTAATTTATGAAATATGATTATATGACTCAATTTGTAAGACTTGCAAAAGAAGAAGGAGAACTAGGTAAAATAAGAACTAATATAGTTGCTGAACACCTAAAAAATATGCCAATTGAACAAGGATCAATGTATCAAGTAAGACCATTAGCGCCTGGATTATATGATATAAGTGCAAGAACTGTAGCAAGAGACAGTGTTAAATTAGAAAATGATTCAAGAAAACTTACTATAGATATAAATAAAGAAAATAAAAAACGCTTAACGTCAACATTTCATTCTGATTCAAGAAAACTTGATACAACAGGTTATATATTTGATGAAAAAGGACTATATTTATTTGATGGTGTACCAGTTGATGAACAAAGTCAAACTCTTCAATTTGTAGTTTCTTTTTACGACACAGAGGCATTAAATTATATATTGAATTATTACGATGAATTACTTTCTAGAGATATAAAAGAAATTCAAGAAAAAGTAAGAATGGGATATGCAAGAACAGAATTAGTGGAAATTAAAATAGCTCAAGATATGTTATTTGGTAAGACAAAAATGCATAATGGTATATTAAGAAATGCATTATTAGATCAAGGAATCACACCAGATGATGAAATTGTAAAAGATATAGAACCTAATGAATTAATAGAATATGCAAGAAATATATATACAATAGAAGACCCAGCAATATTCATGATTGATAATAAAGAAGAAATGACAATGTAAAGGAGCGTATTATATGAATATAAATATTGAAATGTTTAGAGAATATGATATTCGTGGAATATTTGGTCAAGAACTAAATGGTGAAGTTGCCTATTTAATAGGAAAAGCATTTGGAACTAAAATGAGAGAATTAAATATACCAACAACTGTAGTTGGGTATGACAATAGATTATCTTCAGTTGAACTAGAAAATAATCTAGTAAAAGGAATTTTAGAAACAGGAAGCAATGTAATAAGATTAGGACTTGTAACAACTCCTATGTGTTATTATGCAGCAAATTTATATAATACAAACTGTAGCATGATGATTACTGCATCACATAATCCAAAAGAATATAATGGATTTAAATTTTCATATAATGGAGTACACAATGCATATGGAAAAAGTGTAAAAGAAATATATGAAATTATACAAAAAGGAGAATTTGCTGTTGGAGAAGGAAAAGAAGAAGCAAGAGATATAAAAGATGCATATATTTACTTAGTAACAAGAAATTTAACATTTGGCGGAAGAAAAATAAAAGTAGTATATGATTGTGGAAACGGAACAGCAAGTGTAATAGCAAATGAAATATTTTCAGAATTTCGAAATATTGAAAGTATAGGAATTTGCAATGTTTCAGATGGAAATTTTCCAAGTCATCATCCAGATCCATGTGTAGAAGAAAATCTTACTATGCTTAAAGAAAAAGTAAAAGAGGTTGGAGCAGATGTAGGTATAGGATATGACGGAGACTGTGATAGAGTAGGTTTCGTAGATGAAAATGGAACATTTATTGAAATGGATAAATTTTTAATAATTATGTGGAAACACTTAATAAATAATGTTAATAAAAAAGAATGCTTATATGATGTAAAATGTTCAAAAGCACTAGAAGATGAATTAAAAAAATTAGGTGTTAAAACAATTGAATATAGAACCGGAAATTCATATACAAGAGCAGGTTCTGCAGAAGGAGATTATCCATTGAGCGGTGAATTATCAGGGCACGTATATTTTAGAGATAGATGGCCTGGATACGACGATGGTATTTACGCTGGAATGAGATTAATAGAAATGCTATCTTATACAGATAAACCATTAAGTAGTTTCCTAAATGATATAGTGAAATATTATTCAACTCCAGAAATTAAAGTTAAAGTCGAAGACTCTAAAAAGTTTGAAATAGTTTCGAAAATGGAAGAATATGTTAAATCAAAAGGATACAACTATATCACAATAGATGGTGTTAAAACAAAGTTTGATGATGGTTTCGCATTAGTAAGAGCTTCAAACACAGGGCCAAATTTAACAATGCGTTTTGAAGCAACAACAGAAGAAAGATTAAAAGAAATCCAAGAAGAATTCACAAATGAATTAAATAAATATATAAACTAAGCATACTTTTAGTATGCTTTTTTAATTTATTAAACGTAAAGTAAAAAGTACAAAACAAACAAAACATTTTTATTATGATATAATTAAATTGGGTGATTTTATGCATATGACTTATAAAGATATTGCAATTAATTATGAATTTTATGAAAATGACTCAAAAATAAATTTGATTTTTTTGCATGGATGGGGTCAAAATATAGAAATGATGATGCCAATAGCAAAACCATTTATAAAAAGACATAATGTATTATTAATAGATTTACCTGGTTTTGGTAAAAGTGAAGAACCAAAAGAAGTTTGGGAAATCTATGATTATTCAGATATGCTTAATCATATAATAAAAGAATTAAAAATAAAAAATCCTGTAATAATAGGACATTCTTTTGGTGGAAAAGTAGCTCTAGCATATTCAACAAAATATGAAACAGATAAACTAGTATTACTAGCAAGTCCATATAGAAAGAAGATTCAAAAAGAATCATTAAAATTAAAAACATTAAAAAAATTAAAAAAAGTACCAGGATTAAATAAACTAGAAAATATTGCTAAAAAATATATAGGCTCAACTGATTATAAAAATGCAAGTGAAAAAATGAGAAATATTTTAGTAAAACATGTTAATTTAGATTTAACAGATGAACTTGATAAAGTTAAATGTCCAACATTATTAATATGGGGAACAGAAGATGCAGCAGTTGATTATGAAGATGCTCTTTACTTAGAAAATAAAATATCAAATTGTGGACTTGTAACATACGAAGGATGCACACATTATGCATATTTAGAAAGAGCAAATCAAACAATAAATGTTTTAAGAAGTTTTATAGGAGATGAGAATTAATGAAAACATATTTTCTTTTATCATTAATTACATATTTTGCATATTTAATTTTTAAATCAAAAAAGTATATGCATATGTTACAACAAAATTGGTATAACGATGGAAACAGATATATCAAATGGATAATGAATAATTTTGAAAAAGTATTTGTTGTATTTGATGTACTTTTCGTAATACTAGTATTTTTAAAAGGAAAGTATGCAGTAATAACATTTGCTATATTTTATGTAATTGCATATATGATTCATAAAAATAAAGTAAGTAAAGAACAATCTAAGAAGCCACTTGTTATAACAGCAAGAATAAAAAGACTTTACACTACAATGTTAATTTTACATTTACTTTTCATTATTCCAATGTTCTTTACATTTGATGAAGAATCATTAAGAGCATATTATGTATTTATGGGATTATTACTTTATATAAATCCATTTGTAATATATTTAAGTAATATTATTAACAAACCAATTGAAAAAATGGTGTTTAATCACTATAAAAGAATGGCAAAAAATAAATTAGATTCTATGACTAATTTAAAGAAAATAGGTATAACAGGAAGCTATGGAAAAACAAGTAGTAAAAATGCACTTAATGATATTTTAAATGTAAAGTATAATTCATTTGCAACTGAAAAAAGTTTTAATACAATGAATGGTTTAATGATTTCTATAAATAATAAACTAGATAAATTTAGTGATATATTTGTTGCAGAAATGGGAGCATTTAGACAAGGTGAAATAAAAGAAAAAGCAGAATTTATTAGACCGGAATATGCAATAATAACAACAATAGGTACAGCACATTTAGAAAGTTTCGGTTGTATTGAAAATACTCAAAAAGCAAAATTTGAATTAGTAGAAACACTTCCAGAAGATGGAGTAGCAGTACTAAATAAAGATGATGAATATCAAACAAGTTATGAATTAAAAAATAAATGTAAAGTAATTTGGGTATCTATGAAAGATAAAAAAGCAGATGTATATGCAAGTGATATAAAACTATCAAATAAAGGAACAACATTTAATATCACATTCAAAGATACAAAAAATACAATAGAAGTTGAAACAAAACTTTTAGGTAGTGCAAATGTATATAATGTACTTCAAGCAGTAGCACTCTCACATGAATTAGGTCTTACAGATGAACAAATAAAGATTGGTGTTAAAAGAATAGCTACAATTGAACACAGACTAGAATTAAAAAAATATGGAGAAATAAATATTATTGATGATGCTTATAATTCAAACCCAGTAGGTTCAAAAATGGCAGTTGAAGTTTTAGGAATGATGCCTGGTAAAAAAATAATTGTAACACCAGGTATGATAGAACTAGGAGAAAAACAATACGAATTTAATATGGAGTTTGGACGTCAAATTGCAAAAGTATGTGATGAAGTTATATTGATTGGAGAAGAACAAACAAAACCAATTTTAGCAGGACTTCAAAAAGAAAAATACAAAGATGAAAATATACATATATTAAATGATGTAAAAAAAGCATTCCCATTAATGAAAAAATTAAGTGGAAAAACAACATATGTATTACTAGAAAATGATTTACCAGATATATTTAATGAATAGGAAGTGAAATAAATGAAAATTAATTTAGGTGTAATATTTGGAGGACAAACAGTAGAACATGAAATAAGTGTAATATCAGCTCTACAAGCAATTCAAAATATAAATACAGATAAATATAATGTAGTACCAATATACATTTCAAAAGAAAAAACATGGTACACAGGACATATGCTTACTGATATTGAAACATATAAAAGTTTTGATGACTTAAAAAAATATTCAAAAAAAGTAGTATTAGTAAAACAAGGAGAGGAATTTTATTTACAAAAAGTAGATGGTTTCTTAAGAAAAAATATAATATCTCTTGATGTAGTGCTACCTATAGTACATGGGAATAATGTTGAAGACGGAACACTTGCTGGATATTTAGAAACAGTAGGAATTCCATATGTAGGTTCTCATGTATTAGGTTCAGCAATCGGGCAAGATAAAGTAGTATTAAAACAAGTATTAAAATCAGCAGGAATACCAATAACAGATTATGTTTGGTTCTTTGATAACGAATATATTGAAGATAAAGAGGATATACTTAAGAAAGTAAAAAAATTAGGATATCCAGTAATTGTAAAACCAGCAACACTTGGCAGTAGTATAGGTATTTCAAAAGCAAAAAATGAAAAAGAATTAGAAGATTCAATCGAAGACGCTATAAAATACGATAATAAAATAGTTGTTGAAGAGTGTATCGATAATTTAGTAGAAGTTAACTCAAGTGTACTAGGAAATTATGAGTATCAAAGAGTAAGCGTTTTAGAAGAGGTAATAGGTGATGATGAAATATTAAGTTACCAAGATAAATATATGTCATCATCAAAAACAAAAGGTGTTTCATCAGGAAGTAAAGGTATGGCTTCAACAAGAAGAATAATTCCAGCAAGAATATCTGATTCTTTAACAAAAGAAATAGAAGAAACTTCAAAAGAAGTATTCAAATTATTAAATTTAAGTGGTGTATGTAGAATAGATTATTTAATAGATTCAAAGAAAAATAAATATTATGTAAATGAACCAAATACAATTCCAGGTTCTCTTGCATTCTATTTATGGAAGGAATCTAAAATGGAATACAAAGAATTATTAGATGAAATTATATCAATTGCAATAAAAGAATATAAAAACAAATCAAAAAAATTAAGATCATTTGATACAAATATATTCGAAGGATATAGCGGCTCTGGATTAAAGGGTATAAAAGGGTTAAAAAAATAGGAGTAACTTAAATTACTCCTTTTTACTTGTTATAAATTCAACACTACCATCTTCATTTGAATCGTTTAATAAATTATTTTCTGTTAATAATTGTTTAACTCTTTTAGCAACACCAATATTTCCGTCGATTAAAACACTATCTTTTAATATATCTTGTATTCTATCTTTCACAAGAGGGTAATGTGTACACCCAAGCACAACAGCATCAATATTCTTATCAATATATTTATCAAGTAGTGAGTGAAGGATAAAATTAATTTTCTCTTCATTATTATTTTCAATTGCATTTGCAAGTCCATCGCAAGATATTAGAATAATATTTTCATTATTTTTAATGTTATCTTCAATCAAATCATTTAATCTATCCGAGTGAACAGTAAGTGGAGTGGCCATTACCAAAGTATTATTATAATTATTATCGCAAGCAACTTTTACAGCAGGTTCTGTTCCTACGAATAACATATCTTTATATTTTTCTCTCAAGAATTTAATACATCTAGTAGTAGCAGTATTACAAGCGATAACAATCATTTTAACGTCAATTGAAATAAAATAGTCAACAATATTACATACGATATCAAATAATTCATTATCGGTTTTTTCTCCATAAGGATTATTTTTAGAATCAGCATAATATATAAAATTTTCATGGGGTAACAGTTTCATTATTTCAGTTAATGTTGTTTTACCACCAATACCAGAATCAAAAACACCTATTTTTCTTTTCATAATATCACAATATAATTATAACATAAGTAGTTCTTTTTTATAAAAAATATGATAAAATGTATAAGGTAAATAAAAGGAGATAAATTATGGTAGAGAAAATAATTAAATATATATTAGGTTTATTTTCGGCTTTTTTAGAAGTTGAGTACGGAAGAGAAATATTAGTATTCATAATATCATTACTTCCAGTATTAGAATTAAGAGGAGGATTAATTGCAGCAACACTTCTAGAAGTAGAACCAGTAGTTGCCTATATAATTTCAATTATCGGGAATATTTTACCAGTACCATTTATTTTATTATTCATTAAGAAAATAATAGAATGGATGGGAAAGTCAAAAATAAACATGTTTAAAAAAATAGTAAAATTTTTACATAAAAAAGTTGAAAAAAATAAAGACAAAATTGAAAAATATGGTTATCTTGGATTAGTATTATTTGTAGGAGTACCTCTTCCAGGAACAGGAGCATGGACAGGATGTCTAGTAGCAGCATTACTTGATATGGATAGAAAAAAATCATTTGCATGCGTATTATGTGGAGTGGTAATGGCAAGTGTCATAATGATGATAATTTCTTATGGATTATTAGGAAGAGTAGTATAAATTTACGTAAAACTCGTAAAAATAAAGTATCTATAAAATTATATAGATACTTTTTTGTTATAATAATAATAGGAGATTATATGAAAATAATATTATTATTCATGCTAATGATTTTACCAATTTGTATATTAGGACTTTCTATATACGATATGGATAAAGAAAAAGAATCACTAAAGTTACTAGTAAAACTAATGCTTAGTGGTATTTTGTCATGTTTATTAGTATTAATAATATCATTATTCTTGATAAATATATTTCCAATATTTAATTTGAATATAGAAAGTATGAATATCGGTCAAATGTTATTATATGCATTTATATGTGTAGCATTAGTAGAAGAGGGATGTAAATTATTATTCTTATATATAACAGCATATAACCACAAAGAAAATAATTATACCTTTGATATGATTGTATACTCAGTATTTGTATCATTAGGATTTGCATTTTTTGAAAATGTATTATATCTTTCAGGTGGAGAATTAATGATTGGTATATCAAGAGCGTTTACAGCAATACCAGCTCATGCAAGCTATGGAGTTTTTATGGGAATCTTCTTATCAAAAGCAAAATGTTATGATGTAAAAGATTTGAATAAAGCAAAAATGTATAAATTACTATCATTAATAGTACCAGTATTAATTCATGGTTTATATGACTTATTTGTATTTAGCAATACAACATTATTTTTAGGAACCTTTATAATTAGTTTATTCTCCCTAACTCTTATGTTTTTACATAAAAAAAGAAAAGATGACATCAAAATTTCTTTATATACTATAGAATAATAAAATATTGTTGATAAATATATAATTTGCTATAATGTAGTTGGTGATAAAATGAAATCTAAGAATATAAAAAGATTTATCATAATAGCATTAATAGTAGTTGTATATTTTTTTGTATACAAAGAAATAATGGTTATAAAGTATACTCAAAAGCCAGATATAACTGAATATGCAAAAGGTATACTTGAAAAATACAAAGAACCTGATACAATAAAAATAGAAAAATTAGATGCTAAAGATTACATAGAATACAAAACAGTAAAAATAAGAAATGATTTTTCTAAATATGAAAAAATCGAATCTAGTTCAAATTCATTACAATATGTGTTAAATGAAAATGGATCAATGAAAAAAATGTTTTCCATTGGTGAAGCACTTACATATATTGAATTATACACAGAAGGTTACAAAATAAAAAATGAAAATGTAACAAATGAAACAGATTCAAATGAAAAAACAACACTATATACAAAAGATGAAATGTATAATTATTTAAAAGAAAATGATGTTACTGACGATAATGAGTTATTTAAATTTATAATTAAAAATTTCGATAATAAAAACAATTTATTAACAAGTAACTCTAAAATGAAAGAAAATCTATACACAAAAGAATATGTTGTAAACATTATGCCAAGAGTAAAAGCATATCATATTTTATCAGGTGATATTAATGGATTCATGTTTGAACTAATCAATGGTGGATTTGAAGTACACTTTGACAAATATGCAATAGTAACAATTGGGTTAAAAAAAGAAGAAGTAATAGAATTAGTAAGGACTATAAAAATAAATGAAGAAAAATAAAAAAGGAAAATTAGATATCTTATTTGAAGATAAACATGTACTTATTGTAAATAAAAAAGGCGGTCTACCTACAATAAAAAGTGAAAATTGCAAAGGTAATTTGTATTCACAAGTATATGATTATTTACATAAAAAGAATCAAAGAGTATTTGTAGTACACAGACTAGATAAAGATACAAGTGGAATTGTAGTATTTGCAAAAAGTGAAAAAGTAAAAAATATTTTGCAAGATAATTGGGATAATGTTATAAGAAATTATATTGCAGTGGTACATGGAAAAACAAAAGAAAAAGATATTATTACATCCTACATAAAAGAAACAAAAACATTATTAAGTTATTCAACAAATGATAAATCAGGAAAATTTGCTAAAACAACATATGAAAGAATAATGGAAAATAAAAGTTATACTTTACTGAAAATAAATATTCAAACAGGCAGAAAAAATCAAATAAGACTTCACATGAAAGATAATAAAACACCTATACTAGGTGATAGAAAATATGGAAAAAAAGATGGATATAGAAACATGATGTTACTTGCAAATCAAATTAAGTTTACACATCCAATTACAAAAAAAGAAATAAATATAGATTTAAATATACCTGAAAATTATGTTAAAATATTTAAAGGAGATAAGTATGAAGGAAGAAAAGAATTATAGAATATATATAGTTTTGTCACAAACATATTCAGTACTTGCAAGAACAATTAAAAGTATTACGCATGAAAAATATTCTCATATAAGTATTTCATTTGATGAAAATTGTGATGAAATGTACTCATTTGGAAGAAAATGGAGATACTTTCCATTCTATGGAATATTTAAAAGAGAAAAATTAGATGAAGGACTATTTCTAAATAAAAATGCTCATATGGCAATATATGAAATACATGTAACAAAAGAACAATTAGAAAATGCTAAAAAGAGAATCAAAGAAATAGAAAAAGAAAATAATGGTTACAATATAGCTGGTTTATTACTTGCTTATTTCAAAATAAAACTTCACAGAAACAAATACTATTGTTCAGAATTTGTCTATGAAGTATTGTCGAGCGATGGAGTGGATATCATCGAAAGAGATGATAAAATATTCCAACCAGAAGAATTAATAAATAGAGTAATTGACAGCGTACAAAATAGTTTAATATATAAAGGAGAAATTAAGGATTTTTAATTTCTTTTTTTATTAGCTTAGCATGTAAAACAAGTTTTTCATTTTCTCCATAACAAGTAGATAATGTAAGAATTGTATCACTTGTATTTATATTTACATTAAAATTGTAAACAGAACGTTTTAATGATTTATCAATATATTTTTGAAAATCATTTTCATTATTAAAATTTACAGTAATATAATATGGTTCAGTTTTAATGTGGTAAATACTAAAAACTTGCCACAAAGTATTTTGTTTAGGAGTGGAAATTTTAACAATGCGGTTATCGATATTGTTAAACCATTCTTTTTTTAATGTATTTCTAAGAGAACCAAACATAGTTTTATCGATTCTTGCATGTCCATAAATAATATTATTTTTACTTAAATTATTTATATCATTTCTATAATCCAAAAATATCCATCCAGCATCATTATACTTTTTATCAAAAGAATGATTTAAATAAAATTTATTGTCATTTGCTTGTACAAAAGGATAGTCAATATTAGTTCCAGGAACATTTATCCATCCAACTACATCATTATTTTGATTAAATAAGTTATCAATATTAACATTCATTAAATTCATTTTTGCGTAATACCAGTAATTACTATCATCTTTTTCATCATCACTACTTATCAAAATAGTGTTTACCTGATTATCATTAACCTCTGAAATATTAACCATATTTTGTAATTCATTTGATTTTTCAAGAGTTTTTCTATTTTCTTTATCCCATTTAATAATATTTAAAAAACTATTTAAAAATATTATTAAACAAGTTATAAACAATAATATAAAAAATGTATTAATCGTATTTCTTTTCCTCATTGCAAAGTATTATAAACTATAACATAAAAAAAATAAATACTAAGGAAGAATATTTATAGGAATTTCCTCAGTAATTATTTCTTCTGTAATAGGTTCAGGATAGTAATAGTCACTTGATACGCGAGTAGGTTGAGTCCCTTTTATAAATAAATGTGTTTGTATTTTTGAAGACGGAGTAGTTGAATTTGGTAACTTAGGTGGATTACTTCCAACAACCACCTTTGAAGTTACAATACCACTAGGTCTATCAAATCTTGAATTTTTTTCCATAATATTGTTTACAATTTTCTTTTGTATTTTAGTTCTTTCACTCCAAGCATGAGAAGAAGTATTATATGTTTTCTTTGTTAACTCATCATATCCATACCAAATTGCGACAGAATAGTCTGGACTAAAAGTTACAGTCCAAGCATCTTGGATTACATTTGTACTAAGACCTAAACTTTTAAGACGATTTGAGTCATAACTACTAGTTCCAGTTTTAGTAGCTATATCTGTACCACTTACTTTGACACCCGAATTAGTAGCTTTCTTAAGCATATAAGAAATCATATATGCTGTGGTTTCTTTCATAGCCCTTTTTTTATTAAAATTAAACTCTTCAACATTTTCATTTTTACCATCTTTATAAACTATTTTGGTAATACTATGTGGTTCAGTATAAAATCCACCATTACCAAAGGCAGCATAAGCAGCAGCAAGCTCAACTGGAGAAACTCCAGTAAATCCACCAATAGAATGTGCCTCATTAATAAAATAGTTGTTTCCTAAATATTCTGGAGTAATTCCAAGAGAAGTAACAAACTTATTAATCTTAGAATTACTTAAAGATTGAAATGCCTGAAGAGCACATGTATTTCTTGAACGAACTAAACATTGTTCAAGTGTAAGAAAACCTTGATATTTATTATCTACATTTCTCATTGTACCACCATTAGTGTAACTAACTGGTTTATCATAAAATGGAGTATAAGTAGACCAATTTTTATACTCAATTCCAGGTCCATAATCAAAAAGAGGTTTTGCAGTACTACCAGGGTGTCTTGAAATTTGTGTTGCATAATTTAGTGACATTTCACTATTTTTATTACGCCCAGCACCAACCGCAATAATCGCACCAGTATCATTATCTATAATACCAATTCCTACTTGTACTTTATTATCTTTAAATTTATGTGTATTGTAAAAATTATTAATAACATCTTGTTTACTTTTTACCATAGTAGAGTAAATATCCATAGAAACTTCATATGGATTATTACCAGTTCTATCAATAACTTCTTGAACAACAGTATCTATAAATCCCTGATATATATTTACATCATAATTTCTATCAACTAAATAATTTTTTATATCAGTAAGTTTTGCATTATGAGCAATATTTTCAGTTATATATCCGTGTCTAAGCATTAAATCAATTACTTCATTTTTTCTAACATTAGTTTTTTCAGGATTTACATATGGATCATATTCACCAGGAGCTTGAAACATACCAGCTATCATTGCAGCTTCAACTAAATTTAAATCCGAAACATCTTTACCAAAATAAACCTCACTTGCCATTTGAACACCATATGTTCCACCACCAAGATAAGGTGCATTAACATAAAACTCAATAATTTCTTTTTTGTTATAATCTTTTTCAATTTTGAAAATAGACATATAAATATCAGTAAACTTACGAACTATACCAGTAAATCCATCAGCATCGAAACTTGTATATGTATTCTTTGATATTTGCATAGTTAAGGTAGAAGCACCACCTATATTATTACCAGCCACATAACTTACACTTGCTTTCATAAATCGTGGAATATCAAGTCCATTATGCATAAAAAATCTAGAGTCTTCAGTAGCAATAATAGAATCTATTAAAACTTGTGGTAACTCTTCATAACTAACAATATGTCTTTTTTCACTTCCTATAGTTGTAATTAAATCACCTTTAGAATCATATATATTTGAAGATTCTTTTTTATATAAAAGGTTGCTATCAAATTCAGGAGCGGTATAATATACATAAGTAAAAAAAGACAAAGTAAACATAATTAAAAACAATATCATGAATAATATTATTTTAGTTAAACGTTTTATATTTTTTTTCTCATTTGTAGTCTTCTTCATCTCATCCTCACATTAATTCTATCATATTATTAGTATGTTTATAACTAAATTTTTAATACATTATAAAATTAGTAAATTTACAATGAATTATTAAAATGATATAATTATATGAAAGGGATGATAAGATGTTAAAATGTGTAGTTATTTATAATCCTAATAGTGGTAGATTATCAAATAGAAATGACATAAAAAAGGTTTATCATATATTAGAAAATTATGGTTATGAAACAGAAATTAAGTATACAGAATACAAAGGTCATGCAAAAGAAATTACTAAAAGTTTAAAAAATGTAGATCTTCTTATTTGTGCCGGTGGAGATGGAACTTTAAATGAAGTAATATCTGGTAATATTGAAAGAAAAAATAAAATATTATTAGGTCACTTACCACTAGGAAGCGTAAATGATGTAGCACATATGCATGGAATGACAAATAGTACAACAAACAACTTAGTTATGTTATTAAATGGAGTAGAAAAGAATATTGATGTATGTCTTATCAATAATGAAACATTTGTATATGTAGCATGTATGGGAGCATTTGTAGATATATCATATTCAACCCCAAGAAAATTAAAAGAAAAATATGGAAGACTAGCATATATTATTTATGGTATACAACAATTAAGACAAAATCTTCAATTCTATAATGTAAAATATGAAGTAGATGGAGTAGTTCATGAAAAACAATTCTCTTTTATATTTATAACAAATAGTAGTAGAATTGCCGGAGTGGAAAATATATATGATGACGTTAAACTTGATGATAATAAATTTGAAGTATTAATGTGTGACATAAAAAATAAAATGGATATTTTAAAAGCAGTTTACAATTTAAAGAGAAAAGATATTAGCGAAATCAAAAACTTTACATATTTTAAAACAGACAAAATAAAACTAGAATTTGATGAAGTACCACCTTCATGGTGTATTGATGGAGATGAGCTTGTACACGATAAAAAAGAGTTTGTTATATCAATAAATAAAGATAACAATATGCTTTTACCAACAAAAAATATAAATAAATTATTTGAAGAAACTGAAACTTTTAATGAAAATTAAAAGTTTTTAATTTTAAAAAGAAAATATTTGATATAATAAAAATAGAGTAGGAGTAAAGAGTATGGAGATGTTTAAAACAATCGTATTACTGATTATAGGTTTTGTAGTACTTGTTAAAAGTGCCGATATTTTTGTAGATGCAGTAAGTTCTATTGCAACAAATATGAAATTATCTAAAATGATGATTGCCTTAACTGTAGCTGCATTCGGAACATGTGCTCCAGAGCTTGCAATATCATTTCAAAGTATAGCAAATGGAACAGGCGATATAGCACTTGCTAATGTACTCGGAAGCAATATTGTAAATATTTTGTTAATCGTAGGACTCGCCGCATGTGTTCATCCAATAAGAGTAAAAAGAGATGTTGTAAAAAAAGAGTTACCAATATTATTATTAGTTACAGCAGCATTTGTAATTTCAGTAATATGTCACTATACAGGAGTAACTACAACAAAAGTTATTTTAGATAGAAGAGATGGAATATTATTTCTAGTATGTTTCGTAATGTTTATATTTTATATTGTTCAAGTTATCAGAACAAAACAGGGGATATTTGAACAAGAAAAACCAAAATACGGAATAGTAAAATCAATAATAATAACAATTGTATGCTGTGGATTGATAATACTTTCTAGTGACATTGTAGTTGATAATGCAAAAGTATTAGCAGAAGCACTACATATAAGTACAAAAATAATTACTATGACAGTTGTAGTAATCGGAACATCGCTTCCAGAAATGACTATGACGGTTGTAGCAGCTAAAAAAGAGGAATTTGATATTGCACTTGGAAATATAATAGGAACCAATATATTTAATATAGGTGTAGTATTAGGATTACCTTTAGTAATTCACGGAGGATTTTCATCCCTAGCATTCAACTTAGTAGACATAACAGTTGTATTAATTGCAGCATTTATATTATATATATTTGCTAGAAATGACAAAGTCCTAAGTAAATTTGAAGGTGCAATAATGATGCTAATATTCGTATCATATTATACATACATAATGATTGCATAATGTAGTTTCTTGCATTATCAGTCATTTTTTTTTATAATAAAAAAGGTGATTTATATGAGAAGCAAATATGCAAAACGTGTTCCAATGACAGGAATGCAACAAATAAGTATAGATTTAAAACCAAATAGAAGTGTAAGTGATGTTTATATTAATCATAAAATGGATTTGACAAATTTATGTAAATACATTGAAGAAAAGAAAAAAGATAATCCAGATATAACATATTTCCATGCGTTTTTAGCTGGTCTTGGAAAACTATATTACAACAGACCGTATTTAAACAGGTTTGTTGCAAACAGACATATGTACGAACATAAAGATGTTATAATTTCTTTTGTAGCAAAAATAGCATTTGAAGATGAAGCAGAAGAAATGATGATATTAATTAAAATAGATAAAAAAGATAATATAGATACAATTAGTAAAAAAGTATTAGATAAAGTTAATAATATAAGAAAAAATAAAAAAGATAAAATAGATAAAGCCGGAGCAAATAAAGCAATAGATATACTTGGCAAATTACCAAATATAATAAGAATACCAATAGTAGGTACATTAAAATGGTGTGATAAAAAAGGTGTGCTTCCACTATCGTTAGTTGAAGATAATTTATATTATAGTAGTATTATTGTTTCAAATCTTGGAAGTATAGGATGTGGAGCAATATTCCATAATATAACAGATTTTGGTAATGCATCAGCACTTGCAACAATGGGTGTTATAAAAGATGAACAAGTTATTATAGAAGGGAAAAAAGAAATTAGAAAACTTTGCGAGTTTGGGGTTAATCTTGATGAAAGAATTGGTGATGGATTTTACTTCTTAAAATCAATTCAATTATTACAATATATTTTTGATAATCCAAAATTACTAGAAGGAGATGCTAATGAAAAAATCGAAATTAAAAAATAAAAAAGAAAGTCCATGGGTAAAATTTTATCCGGAGGGAGTAAAACAAAATTTAAAATACAGTGAATCATCAATGGTAGGTTACTTACTAGAAGCAGTAGCAAGATATCCAGAATCAATTGCATATGATTTTTATGGATTCACTTGTACATATAGAGATTTATATGAAAAGATAAGAGAATGTGCAAAATCTTTAAAAACATTAGGAATTGAAAAAGGAGATAGGGTAACAATATGTATGCCAAATACTCCATCAGCTGTAATAATGTTTTATGCAATAAATATGGTAGGAGGAATTGCATCAATGGTGCATCCACTATCAGCAGAAAATGAAATAGAAGAATATTTAAATAATTCAGAAAGTAAAATTCTTTTTGTATTAGATTTATGTTATTCAAAAGTAAGAAATATAATAGATACAACAAAGGTAAAAAAAGTAATTATTACAAGTGTATCAGATGATTTAAAAAATATTAAAAAATTAGTATATAAATACAACTCACGTGGAAAAGTACCAACTTTAGAATTAAATGATGATGTAATGACATGGAGAGAGTTTCTAAATTACGGATATGATTACCAAGGAGAAGTAATATGCTTACAAAAAGCAGAAGATGTAGCAGTAATACTTTACAGTGGTGGAACAAGTGGTGTTCCAAAAGGTATATTATTGTCTAACAGAAACTTTAACGCACTTGCACTTCAAGCGCACAAAATGGTAGAAGCAACAGGACAAGGCAAATCACTTTTAGCTATCTTACCAATATTTCACGGATTTGGTCTTGGAGTTTGTATACACACTCCATTGTGCTGTGGAATGAAAGTAATACTTGTACCAGATTTTTCACCAAAGAAATTTATATCACTGATTAAGAAAAATAAACCAAATGCAGTTTGCGCAGTACCATCGCTACTTGAAATGTTTGTAAAAGAGACAAGTATTGGAAAAAAAGATTTAGAATGCTTAGAAGCAGTAATTTCAGGTGGAGACTTTATGTCTGAAAATCTAAAAGAAAGAATAGATGCTTCACTAAAAGAGCATGGGTCAAAAACTGAAGTAAGAGTAGGATATGGACTTACAGAAGCAACTGCCGCAACTTGTTTAACACCAACAAATAGATATAAAAATGGTTCGATTGGAATACCATTCCCAGATACTCTATATAAAATTGTTGCAGTAGGAACACATGAAGAATTAAAACCAAATGAAGATGGTGAAATTTGTATATGTGGTCCAACAGTAATGCAGGGATATATGAATAATGAAAGTGAAACACTTCAAACATTAAGAGTACACGAAGATGGAAAAACTTGGTTACATACAGGTGACATAGGATACATGGATGAAGATGGATACATTTATTATAGACAAAGACTAAAAAGAATGATTGTATCTAATGGGTATAACTTATACCCATCTCATATGGAAAATGTAATAAACTCACATCCAGATGTATTAACAAGCACAGTAATAGGAATTCCACATCCCCAAAAAATACAAGTTGCAAAAGCATTTATTGTATTAAATGATGGAGTAGAACCATCGAAAGAAACTATGAAAAAAATAAAACAACACTGTGAAATTAATTTAGCAAAATATTCACTACCTGCAGAATATGAATTTAGAGACTCATTCCCAAAAACGCTAGTAGGGAAAGTTGCATATACTAAATTAGAAAAAGAAGAAGCAGAAAAACTAAAAGGCAAGGAGTAATAGATGAAAAAATATGATGTTGTAATAGTAGGTGCTGGACCTGCAGGATTATTTTGTGCATATGAATTAATTGAAAATAATGAAAAATTAAAAATAGCTCTAATTGATAAAGGAAAAAGAGCAGAGACAAGAATGTGTCCAATGAAAGTAAACGGAGGAAAATGTGTAAACTGTCCTACATGCCAAATACTATCAGGATATGGTGGAGCTGGAACTTTTTCTGACGGAAAACTAAATTTCATTCCTAAACTAGGAAAAAGCGATTTATTTAAATATATGAGTCAATCAGAAGCGTATGAATTAATTGATGATACAGAAAAAATATTTAATAAATTTAAAATGGACAGTGATATTTATCCTTCTAATATGGATGAAGCAAATCAAATAAAAAAAGATGTTGCAAAAACTGGAGCAAGACTATTAATTATTAAACAAAAACACTTAGGTAGTGATAAATTACCAACTTATATAAAAGAATTCACTGACTATCTAGAAAATAAGGGTGTAGATATTTACGAAAACTCAAATGTTTTAGATATCATAAGTAAAGATAAAGAAAATCATGAAATCGTAATTGAAAATAAAGAATCTTTACAAGCAAAAAAAGTAGTAGTAGCACCAGGAAGAACAGGCGCTAAATGGGTACAAGAACTAGCAGATAAATATAATATTCTATATACAAGTCAAAGTATTGAAATTGGAGTAAGAGTAGAAGTTAGAAAAGAAATACTTGAAGATATCACAAATGTAATATATGATCCAACAATATTTATTAAAACAGATACATATACTGATGAAATAAGAACATTTTGTACTAATCCGGGAGGATTTGTGGCAAAAGAAAATTATTATGGATTTATTTGTGTAAATGGACACTCATTAAAAGATATAAAATCAAATAACTCAAACTTTGCATTTATAAGTAAAGTGGGATTAACAGAACCAGTAACTAATACAAGATTATATGGAGAAAGTATAGCAAGAATTGCAAACACTTTGGGAGATGGAAAACCAATAATACAATCACTAAGAGATCTAAAAAAAGGAAGAAGAAGTGATTGGAAAAGAATTAACAAAGGATTTATAGAACCAACACTAAAAGATTGTGTTGCAGGTGATTTATCGTTAATATTGCCACACAGAATAATAACTAATATTTTAGAGGGACTTGAAAAATTAGATAAAATTATTCCGGGAGTTAACAATGATGAAACATTATTATATGGACCAGAAATAAAGTTCTTTTCAAATGAAATAAATACAAATAATCAATTTAAATTAGAAGATTTTGATATTTATTTTGTAGGAGACGGCGCAGGAAAAGCAGGAAATATCGTAACAGCTGCTGCAACTGGTTTAGTCGCCGCAAGAGATATAATAAATAACAAATAAAAACTCATTTAATGAGTTTTTTATTTTAGAATGATTTTTACAAACAAAAAAATAATAAAATTAAAAAGCATATTTATTTGATTTTTTTATGTTTACTTAAAAAGATATAGTTGATAAAATAAAATAAGTTTTTTCCTTTAAAAACTAAATATAATATGTTAAAATATTAACTAGATAAGAGAGGTATATGCCGTGGGAAAGATAATATCATTAGTAAATCAAAAAGGTGGAGTTGGAAAAACAACAACAAGTATAAATTTATCGTCGTCATTAGGACATTTAGGGAAAAAAGTATTACTAATTGACTTAGATCCACAAAGTAACAGTACAACTGGATTAGGCGTTAATAGAGTAAAAATAAAGAAAAGTATATATAATGTAATAATGGGAGATTGTGAAATAAGAGAAGCAATCATTAAAACTCCATTTAAAAATTTAAGTATAATTCCAGCTATGATTGATTTAGCCGGAGTTGATATAGAATTAATACAAATAAGTGTACAAGATAAAGAATTTGTAATAACTGAACAGTTAAAGAAACAATTAGAAATAATTAAAGACAGATATGATTACATAATTATAGATTGTCCACCAAACTTAGGTATATTAACAACAAATGCACTAGCTGCATCAGATTCAGTATTAATTCCAATTCAATGTGAGTATTATAGTTTAGAAGGAGTTAATCAATTACTTCAAACTGTACTTAGAATTCAACAAAGAGTAAATCCAAATTTAAGTATTGAAGGGGTACTTCTAACAATGCTTGATGGAAGAACACTTCTTGGACTTGAAGTAGTTGAAGATGTAAGAAAATTCTTTAACGAAAAAGTATTTAGTACAATTATTCCAAGATTAGTTAAATTAGTTGAAGCTCCATCACATGGAAAACCAATAATCGAATATGATCCAAAAAGTAAAGGTGCACTTGCGTATTTAAATTTAGCCAAAGAGGTGATTGAAAGAAATGGAAACAAATAAAAGAAAAGCATTAGGAAAAGGTTTAGAACAACTATTCAGTAATGAATCTCTATATGTTGAACCAACTACATTTATCGAACCAGCAAAAAAACTAGAAGAAATTGTAGAAATGACACCAAAAGAAGATATAGTTGAAGTAAATGTAAGTGAACTTAGAAGTAATCCATATCAACCAAGACAAACCTTTGACCAAGAAAAATTAGTAGAATTATCAAACTCAATAAAAGAGTTTGGTGTATTAGAACCAATTATAATTAAAAAAAGTATAAAAGGTTATGAAATTGTAGCTGGTGAAAGAAGAAAGAAAGCATGTGAACTTGTAGGAATCGAAAAAATACCAGCAATAATAAAAGATTTTACAGATGAAGAAATGATGCAAATTGCTCTTCTAGAAAATATACAAAGAGAAAATCTAACAGCAATAGAAGAAGCAGAAGCAATAGCTAACTTATTAAGTGTATTAAATATAACTCAAGAAGAGTTAGGAAAAAGAATTGGCAAAAGTAGAAGTTATATAACAAATTTATTAGGACTTCTAAAACTACCTGAAGTTGTAAAAGTTGATATATTAAATGGATTTATATCAATGGGACATGCAAAAATACTAAGTAAATTAGAAGATGAAGAATTAATAAAAGATTTAGCTAAAAAAATAAAAGAAGACCATTTATCTGTTAGAGAACTTGAAAATATAGTTGCAAATCCTGATTACAAAAGAAAAAATCCAATTGTAAAGATTAAAGATGAAAGCAAATATGGATTTGTTGAAGAAACTATGACAGATAGAATTGGAAATAGAGTAAAAATAAAAAATAAAAAAATCATTATACCTTTCAATAGCGAAAAAGATTTAGAAAGAATTTTAGAAATACTACAAATAGAAGTGAAAGTAGACTAAAATGAATAAAGAGTATAAATTAGGAAGTAAGGTTATAATGAAAAAGCAACACCCATGTGGAAATAATCTATGGGAAATAACAAGAGTGGGTGTTGATATAAAAATTAAATGTTTAGCATGTAATAGAAGTATTATGATGGATAGAATTGAATTTGACAAAAAGCTAAAGAAAGTAGAGGAATACTAATGCTAAAAAAGAAAAAAAGATATAGTCCCATAGTAACATTTATATTTTTAACATTTTTTACAATTGTTTTAAGTGGCATATTAAGTTTATTAAATGTACAAACCGAATATTCAACAGTTAATTTAGCAACTAATGAATTAGTTAATAACGTAATTGAAGTTAATAACTTGTTAAGTGTAGAAGGAATAAAACATATTATTTCAACAGCAACAAGTGGATTTGTAAAGTTTACACCATTAGCAACACTTATCATCATATTGATAGGAATAGGTGTACTTGAAAAATCAGGCTTTTTGAAAACAGCTTGTACACTGATTACAAAAAATTCAAAAAAGAATACATTAACATTTATGCTAATATTCTTTAGTTTATTATTTTCAATAGTAGGAGACATAGGATTTGTAGTAATGCTGCCAATAGGTGCACTTCTATTTAAATATGGAAGAAGAAATCCACTTGGTGGAATCATTGCATCATTTGCAGGTTTATCATTTGGTACAGGAATTAATATATTTATGTCATCAACTGATAGTAGTTTATTATCACTAACAACATTAGCAGCGAAAACAATAGATCCTAAGTATTCAATCGGAATATTTTATTCACTATTTATTATGATTGTAATGATATTACTTATTTCATTTATATTTACAAATATAACTGAGAAAAAAATTATGCCAAGATTACCAAGAGTGGAGCATGATGAAGAAGAAGTTGTTATAACAAACAAAGAACTTAGAGGCTTAATTATTGGATTAGGAGTTGGATTTATTTATATACTGATTATTGCTTATATGATAATTCCAGGACTTCCATTATCTGGTGGATTACTTGATAATAACGCAACGTACTATATAGACAAACTTTTCGGTGCTGATTCATTATTTAATCAAGGATTTATTTTTATAATAACAATTTTATTTGTATGCATAGGTTTTGGATACGGATTTATGGCTAAAACAATAAAGAATACAAAGGATGTAACAGAAAGTTTAGCATATTCATTAGATGGAATAGGAAGTATACTTGTATTAATTTTCTTTGCATCATTATTTATAAATGTGTTTGAACAAAGTAATATTGGAAATGTTACAACAGCATTTTTATCGGGAATAATAGAAAATTTGCAATTTACTGGAATATGGCTTATAATACTTGTCGTTTTAGTAATTGCACTAGCAAATTTATTATGTCCGAATCCAATTATTAAATGGACAATATTATCTTCAACAATAGTACCACTATTGATGAATGCAAGTATTAGTCCTGAATTTGGACAAGTAATGTTTAGTGCAGCAGATAGTTTAACAAATGGTATAACACCGTTGTTTACATATTTTGTTGTATATCTAGCATTCTTAGATAAATATAATAAAAATGAAATGATTACTACAATAGGAAGTATAAAATACATGATACCATATCAAGTATATATAACTATAGTTTGGTTAGTTGTATTAATTGCATGGTATATGATAGGAATACCAATTGGAATTGGTTCATTACCGGGGGTTATTTATGGCGCTTAAAGCAGGAATTATAGGATTACCAAATGTTGGTAAAAGTACATTGTTTAATGCAATAACAAAGAAAAATATATTAGCTGCAAATTATCCATTTGCAACAATAGATCCAAATGTTGGAATTGTAACAGTTCCAGATAAAAGACTTGAAACATTAAATGATATGTTTATGCCAAAAAGTCTAGTTGCAACTCAATATGAGTTTATTGATATTGCAGGACTTGTAAAAGGTGCATCAACAGGAGAAGGTTTAGGAAATAAATTCTTAGCAAATATAAGAGAAGTAGATGCGATAGTACAAGTAGTTAGATGTTTTGAAAATAAAGATATTATTCATGTTGAAGGTGGAATTGATCCAACGCGAGATATTGAAATAATTAACTATGAATTAATACTAAGTGACTTAGAAATAGTAGAAAATAGATTACAAAAAATTGAAAAGAAAGCAACTACAACTAATGATAAAGATGGTCTTTACGAAGTTGCTCTTCTAAAGAAAACTATTGAATACTTAAGACAAGGAACTATGTTAAGATTAGTTGATTTTGATGAAAAAGAAACAAAATTATTAAAAACATATAATTTAATAACAAATAAACCATTTATATATTTAGCAAACGTTAGTGAAGATGAGTTGTTAAATGATGGAAATGATTATGTAAATAAAGTTAGAGAAATTGCATCAAGAGAAAAATCATCTGTTGTAATGATGTGTGCGAAAATTGAAAGTGAATTATCTGAATTAGATGAAGAAAGCAAAAAAGAATTCTTGGCAGATTTAGGAATTCAAAATAGTGGTCTTGATCAATTAATTCATATTACATATCACATATTAGGACTTAAAACATTCTTTACAGTAGGACCAGATGAAGTAAGAGCTTGGACTTTTAAAGATGGAATGAAAGCACCAGAATGTGCAGGTATTATTCATACAGATTTTCAAAGAGGATTTATTAAAGCAGAAGTAATGAGCTATGATGATTTAGTAAATTATGGAAGTGAATTAAAAGTAAAAGAAGCAGGTAAAGCAAGACTTGAAGGTAAAGAATATATAATGCAAGATGGAGATATTTGTTATTTTAGATTTAATGTAACTAAATAGAGTAGAAATACTCTATTTTTTTGCATAAAAAAACTTCCATAAAGGAAGTTTATAAATTATTTTATTTCGATTGATTTTTTTGCGTCTTTCTTTTCTTCTTTAGGAAAAGTGATTTCTAAAACACCATTATTAAATTTAGCATCAATTTCATTTTCGTCAATATTTCCGACACTAAATTGTCTTTTGAAAGAACCACTAACTCTTTCTTTTCTGAAATAGTTTTTTCCTTCATCAACAATCTCGTTATTCTTAGATGCTTCAATAGTTAAAACACCTTCTTCAACATCGATATTGATATCTTTCTTATCGAATCCCGGAGCATCCATTTCAATGTGAACAATACCATCTTTCTCATAAATGTCACATTTCATGAAATCCATTTTAGGCATTCTATGCATAGGTGCGAAATCATCAAATAAATCATCTAAATAAAAATTTCCTGGTAATAAACTCATTATTATCATCTCCTTCTAATTTAATTATACTCAAAAATTAGCACTTGTCAATAGAGAGTGCTAATTAATTTGGAATTAATTTACAATAATATTATATGTAATAATGTAAATAATATTACTAGGAGGTAATAAAAATGGAAATGCCAAATGTTATAACACCAAAAGAATTACTATATTTAGAAGATATGATGAATTGGAATTTTGTAATGAATAAAAAAATATCATCATACATAGAATGTAGTGAAAGCGATGAAGTAAAGGAATTGTTAATAAAAATAGGAAAAATGCATAAAAAACAATTTAAAGATTTATTAAATGTAATAGAATAGGAGGAATTATGAATTGTTGTTTAACAGAAGAAGATATTTTAAATGATATCTTATTATCAGAAAAAACTATATCAAATAATTATAGTGTAGCTTTAAGTGAAATGAGTAATGATAAATTATATAAAAAAGTTATGAATATATTTATGGATACAAAAGATATAGCAAGAGAAATATATATTTTCATGTATAATAATGGAATGTATGACATATGTAGTGAAGATGATACAAAAATAAATGAGTCATGCATGAAATATGAAGATAAAAAGTCAGAACTATGTTAAGCACTATTAAAAAATAGTGCTTTTTTCTTAAAAGCATTTGACAAAATTATAATAATGCACTACTATATAATTTGATAAGGAGTACAAATGAAAAAAGATAAGAAATTTTTACTTGAATTAGAACAACATTTAAATAGCATCAATAAAAAGAAAAGAGATGTTATTGTTTTAAAATATCGTGAAATTATAGACGAAAAAATAAAAGAAAAAAAGAAAATTAAAGATATTTTAAAAGAATTAGGTACTCCAGAACAAATCGCAGAAAAAGAACTTGAATTAATTAAAAATAATAAAAAAATTAATTTTGATAAAATAAAAAGTAAAACAAAAAAAGGAATAAAAAGTATATATAATGGTATAACAAAGGATATACAAATTGGTTCTAAAGATAAAAAACAAAAAAATGAAATAAAAGAAGAAGATACAAAAGAAGAAAAAATTACTTCAACAGAATTAAAAGAAATTAAAATAAAAGAAAATAAAAAAGAGGAAAAAAATAAAAAAATCTCTAAAAAAGAAATAAAGAAAAAAGTTGAAGAAGAAGATCAATTAATAAAAGAAAGAATCAAAAAATCATTAGAAAATACAAATGAAGAAAACGACAAAATTCAAAATAATAGAATATCAAAGAAAAAGAATAAAAAAGTAAAAGAAAAAATAATAAATACTGAAGAAGTTAAAGAAGAAATAGAAGAACCTAAAGTAGAAGAACCAAAAGAAAATAAACTTTCAAAATTAAAAGATAAATTCAAAAAGAAAGAAAAAGAAGAATCTATTTCAGAAGAAGTATCAGATACAGAGGAAATTAAAGAAGAAATAGAAGAATCTAAAGTTGAAGAACCAAAAGAAAATAAACTTTCAAAATTAAAAGATAAATTCAAAAAGAAAGAAAAAGAAGAATCTATTTCAGAAGAAGTATCAAATACAGAAGAAATTAAAGAA
>JAFUNE010000001.1 GCA_017473105.1 Bacilli bacterium
GATATTATTTTATAACACAACTAGATTAAAGTCAAAAGTTAAGAAAAAGAGAAAAACTTACATAAAAAGAGAAAAATAACTTTTTCTCTTTTTATATAATGTTCTTTTTTATTGATGTCTACTAATTAGGGTTCACATCATAAACGAAAGTTCTTTTATAGTGTTAAATTTATTATAGATATTGTTGAATATATATATACATATATTAATAATATTATTAATATAAACCATTGCATTTTTTTTCTTTTACTTCTTAAATAAATAAATGTTCTTATCATTGTATAACCAAACATTAAATATATTATAAATATGTATGCTACTATTAATTCTAATCCATTCATGCACATAATATCTCTACATGGAAGTATTAATCCTTCATCTACCATTTCACATGTTATTATTGCAATTATTAACCCAAATAATAGCATACTTAAAACTAACAACACATTATATGATAATGGTTTTAATTTGTATTTTTTCAGTATTTTTTTCTCAAATACTATTAATCCAAATGTTATTATTGTTGCAATTAAAAGTGTCATAGAAAATAATACCATTTCATTTATTTCTGAAGAAAATATAATTCCAATATATACAAAAAGATTTAGCAAAATAGAATATATTGTAGCGAATTTTATTTCGCTTTTATATTTTTTTATTTATACCTCCATTAATATAATTAATGATAATATATTGTTCAATTTATCTTTTTTTTAGACTAAATGCATCTTTTTTATCATATTGGTAATAATCAATGTATTGATTGATTAATTCTTTATTTGGGTACATTTCTTTTATTTTTGTTATTTCTTCTTCTGATAGAGGAATACTATATATTAGTCTTGTTATCCTGTTTATGTTATTTGATTTTAATACTATATCTATTAATTCTTCTCTTGTAATAATTTTTATTATTCTAAATTTATCAGTTGCATATCCTGTTTCATATCCATAATAATCATTTTCTACATTACTTCCATCAACTAGATTGCCTAGTGATTCTACTTCTACGATTTCAAATGTTCCTTTTTCTTTATCTCTATATCTTAGTGTATCTTCTATATTTGTACAAAAATGGAATCCATTATGATTCCATTTTAATTCTCCTTCTAGTGTATATATCTTATTAATTTCATATTTAAATCCATACTCATTAATAAGACCAATGTCTAATAATTTATATCCTTTCATGTTATTTAATCATTGTCATATAGAACATATATATAATCATTAGTATAAATACAATAATTCCGTTGATTTGATCTGATTTTCTTCCTTTATCACCTATTCCGATTGCCATTGATATTAAAAGTCCTCCGATTAAACCACCGATATGAGCAAATAAATCTATGCTTTGAATCATCATTCCAAGTAGTAGGTTTAATACTATAACGGGCATTATTTGTTCTCTTAGAACTCCTTGTAGTGTTGCTCTATAATAATATGTGAAATATGCGATACTTCCCATTAGTCCAAATATTGCTCCACTTGCTCCAATAGAAACTCCAAATACATTTGTTTTCATAAATACACATGAGAATAAACTTCCCATAAGTCCACTTAGAAAATAAATAAGTAAGAATCTTCTTTTTCCATAATATCTTTCTACTTGCGAACCTAATATATATAGTGCATACATATTAAATAACAAGTGCATAATTCCACCATGTAAGAACATAGATGTTATCAATCTATATATTTGTCTACTTTGGATAAACATATAATTATTTCCAAACATACCTACTAGTTTAGGATATATTTGTGATAATAAGAATATCATTACATTTAGTACAATTAAAACATATGTTACAATTGGCTTCTTTTGACTAAATATTTTAGCTAACTTCTTTTCATTTTTTATTGTTTTTTGATTCATATCATCTGTTAATTTAAAGAAATCAATTGGATCCATCTTATCATTTAAAATATTATCTTTTACTTTTGGAAAGAAGCTTGTTACAACTTTATTTCTTTTAAAATCACTTATTTTTTCTACTTTAATTGTTTCTACATTTTTGTATTCTTTTGTTGATTTAAAATCAATATCTTCATTTGTATCAAGTAATAAATTTAATACATTCATTCTTAACGATAATGTATTTTTTTTGATACTTCTCATTATTGTTTTAACTTTATACATATCATTTTTTAATTGTTCATCATTATGAATATAGTTTGTATTTATTCTAATTAATTGAAGGTCATTTTCCATATTTTCAAGCCATATTTCATTATCTAGTCCATTTATGATAACTGGCTTATAGTCTTCTTCTGTAATAAAATAATGTAAAATTTTTAAAATTATATCATCTTTTTTATCAATTTTTATGTTCATTTTATTCTGCCTTTCTTTTAATAATATTTTACTATTAATCATAATATTAGTAAAGAGGTGATAAAAATAAAGATTTATTTAAAAAACATATTTTATTTTATATTTATACTAATTTTATGGTTACTTAGTGGGTTTATTTTTGATATTAATTATGACTTTTATAATACACTTAAGTTACCTATTTTTGCTTTAAATGGTACTATAATATCTATTATTTGGTTTTGTATCTATGTTTTAATTAGTTTAAGTATATTGATTATTTTAAAGAAAAATTATTTGTTAAAAAAATCTGACTATCTGTACATTTTAATAATTAATTATATAGCTAATCAATCTTTTTTATATTTTTTCTTTAACTTAATGAGTCCATTTCTAGGTCTTGCTATAAGTATTATTATATTTATGTCATCTATATTTTTATATATAGAAACTAAAAAAATATCAAGAAGATCTTCATATTTTTTAGTACCCTATTTAATCTATAATTTATATGCTTTAATTTTAATGTTTAGCGTTTATATTATGAATTTTTAAACATTTCTAAAATTTCATAAAATTCTTTTTCTGGTTCTACTTCAAATTCCATGTATTTTTTTGTTACTGGATGATTAAAACCTAAATATGCTGCATGTAACATTTGTCCGTAGTCATTTACTTTTTTACGTTTTCCATATACAGGGTCATTAACTACCGGATGATTTATATATTCCATATGTACTCTAATTTGATGTGTTCTTCCTGTTTCTAGTATTAATTCTAAAAGTGTGGCGTTACTATATCGTTCTAATACTGTAAAATTAGTAACTGCATTTTTAGAATTTTCATCTGTTACACACATTTTTTTTCTGTCTATTTTACTTCTTCCGATTGGAGCATTTATTTTCCCTTTATTGTTATCTATTACACCATGTACTAGTGCTATATATTTTCTTTTTACATTTTTGTTTTTAAAATCATCACATAATATTTTGTGGGCTTCATTTGTTTTTGCCACTAAAAGTATTCCGCTTGTATCTTTATCTATTCTATGTACGATTCCACATCTTTCACTTCCACCTTCATCACTTAGATCATCTGTATGTCCCATAAGTGCGTTAACCAAAGTATGTTCATGATTTCCATTTCCGGGGTGTACAACCATTCCACTTTTTTTATTAACAACTATTATGTCGTTATCTTCATATAATATTTCAAGAGGAATATCTTCAGCTTTAACAGTTGTATCTACTGTTAGATCTTTTATTTTTATTACATCATCCTTTTTTAATAAATATCCACCTTTTACTGTTTTATCATTAACTGTTATATTTCCATTTTTAATATTTTTTAAAATAAAATTTCTGCTTTCCTCGATTACGCTTGTTAAATATACATCTAATCTTTGTAACTCATTTTCTTCGCTTACTATTACTTCTTTCATTCTTTTCCTCCTTAAACATTATATATATAAGTCCTATTACACCAAAAGTCACGCAAATATCTGCTATATTGAATACCGGCATTTGTTTGTTAAATAGTGTAAAAGATATAAAATCTATAACGTATCCATGTATAACTCTATCAATTAGATTTCCTATTGCTCCACTTAAAACTAGTGTTGAACATATTACATTTAATTTATTATTTATATTACTTTTTATATCATATGCTAGATATATTATTAATCCGCAAGTGATTGCTATTAATAATAGCACATTTCCTCCAAAAAGTCCAAATGCTGCTCCATAATTTTTTACAAATAAAAAACTAAAGAAATTATTTATTAATACAATTTCATTTTTCAGAAAATTCATTACCAATATTTTAGTAATTTGATCAATAAATATTAGTAATATTGCATACATAATTATCTTCAAATATTTCTTCTTCATATATTTATTTTACCATTTTTACGTAGATATATCTATTAGTATTACATCTTCTCCTAGTTTTTTTATTTGAGAAAACTTTATAGTTAGTTCTTCGGCACTTGAAAAAATACTTTTGATTACATTTGATGATTCAATTATAAATCTAATCATATATCCATTATTAATATCAAATTCTACATCCACTATTTTACCTATTCTTTTTCCGTCTTTTATATTTATAATATCTTTTTTAGATAACTCTGATAATTTCATATTAAATTATATTACATTATTAGTTTTTTTATACTATTAAGTGCACTATTTTCTATTCTCGATACTTGTGCCTGACTTATTGATAAAATATTTGCTATTTCAGATTGTGAATATCCTTCGAAGTATCTTTTTACTATTATATATTTTTCTCTTTCTTTAATTTTATTTATTGCTTCTTTTAATGAAATTAATAAATTTATATCTTTTACATTAGAGTCTTCTAATTGATCAAGAAGATATATCGTTTCTCCTCCGTCATTAAATATTGGTTCGAATATACTTGTTGGTTCTACAAGAGAATTTAATGCTAGTTGTAATTCATAATTTGTTATATTGAACATACTACACACAAGTTCATTTGGTGGATATTCTGAATTATTTAAAAAATAATTTTCTCTGTAATTTATTATTTCATAAGATAATTCTTTTATTCCTCTTGATATTCTTACTTGGCTATTATCTCTTATATATCTTTTTATTTCCCCTTCTATCATAAAGACTGCATATGTGCTAAATTTAACACCAAAAGATAAATTAAAGTTTTCAACTGCTTTTATTAATCCAATAACACCTATTTGAAATAAGTCATCCATATTATCACATTTGTTATGATATTTTTTTAATATACTTAATACTAATTTTAAATTATATTTTACTAATTTTTCTTTTGATAAATTATCTCCTTCATTATATTTTTTAAATAATTCCATCATTTCTTCATGTGTGATATTTTTAAGTTCATTTGTTTTAATCCCATTAATTTCAACTTTATTTTTTGCCATATAAAAATCCTTTCACATATATATTGTCGTAAAAGGATTTTTTTTAATCAAAATTTCTATAAATTATTAGTATTATTTGCAGTTTGTGTATCAAGTAAATGTACTTGTTTTAATATTTTCATTAGAATCTGTATTAATATTTATGGCTCTATTTAAAGGTTCTTCATTTTTATCAATTTAATTATTATAAAAAACAGATAATGAAATCATTATATGTGGTATAAGCCAAAATACTGTTGTTAGCGTTACAGTAAATCCTGGTATTTTAGATATTATTGTTGGCTCAGCTGATAAAGTATCAAAATCAAAATATTGTATAATATAAATAGTATTATTATAATAAAATATACTGAAATAATACTCATAAATAATTTAAATAAATTCCACTTATTCCCTTTCATTAGTTCCATACTTTTTTTAATTGAACTAATTACTCCTAATGAAGGATTATCTAATTTAACAAAATATGATAGTAAACAACTTAAACCTAAAGTAAATGGTATTATTACTAACAGTGAAAGTGGTAGTGGAACTTTTAAGCATATTACTATAAGAACCATTATTATTCATATTATTAGTAGTAATACAAATTTAATAAATATGAAAAAAACATTTTTATTTTGGTGAATAGTTCTTTAAAATTAACTGATTCATTTCTTGATAGTTTTAGAAAATAACTTGTAAATCCGAATCCCAAAAAAGATGTTACAACTGGCGGTATTATTAAAATTAGTAGACTAATTAACTTCGTAAATTTAATATAAATTTCGATTGGAATTGCAGACACAACAAATATTATTAATAGTTTATTATTTAATAAAAAAGAGAACTAATTAGTTAGTTCTCTTTATTTATATTTTATAAGCTAGTTTTGCAATATACTTAGTCTAATTTAATATTAGTTGCTAATACTTTTAAAATATCTTTATCTTTTACTTTTTTAACATTAAATTTTCCATCAGTATCTGTTTTTTCGAAAAATACAAATTCATTTGTAAAATCTTCACCGTCAGGAGTTACTTCAGCGGCTAAAAAGTATACAACACCTCTATATACAGCTTGTCTTAATACTAAATAGTTTTTTCCGTTTGCTAATGTTAAAACTTGATTAGTTAAATTTTCCATTCTTTTTTCCTCCTTTTAACTTATGGTCTTAATGTTAAACCTGCATCTTCTGTAGGAACTTCTCCATTTAATTGTTGTTCAAATTGAGCAGCCCAATCAGCAATTGCAGCATCTAAATTTTCGATTTCTTCATCAGTCATTTCTGTTACTGCTTCTTCATAAGTTTGTTCTTCACCTGTTGTTTCAACTGGTATTGTATCTGGAACCATATCTTCTTCTACAACAATTGAAGTATCATGATCAGTTTCGATTAAATCTCTGTCTTCTTGAGTAATAGTTACTCCTTCTTCTATATTTTGATAAGCTGATCCATCATGTGTGATTTCCATTCCTGTTGATTCATCATATAATGTTTCACCTTCTCCAATTTCAACTGGATATTGACTAACTGTTGGTTCAGTTTGTTCAGGTTCTTTATCTTCTTCTGGTTGTTTATCCTCTTCAGGATTCTTATCTTCTTCTGGATCTTTATCTTCTTCAGGATTCTTATCTTCTTCTGGTTGTTTATCTTCTTCAGGAGTTTTATCTTCTTCGTTGTCATTACCATTGTTATTATCATCGCTGTTATTGTCATTATTATTGTCATTGTTGTTATCATTGTTGTTATCATTGTTGTTGTCGTTATTATTATTATCATTATTACCAGGAGTATTATTTGGATCTTCTTTTTCTTCCTCTTTTTCCTCTTCCTTATCTTCTTCTGGTTGAGTATCATCTTCTGGTTCTGTTTGTTCAGGAACTTCTTCTTTATCTTCTTCATCTAATTGTGATTCTTGTTCCATTGATGGTTCATTATTTTTATTATTTCTTGCGAATAAATTTAAATGTGTTCCGATTGCAGCTAAATTTCCTAATAAAACTATTGCTCCTGCAATTATAGCACCTATTTTTCTTAATAATGTTGGTTTTGCATCTGTATGTTTAACAACTTCGATTTCTTCATCATCATTTCCACCTACAGGTACTACACCTAATTCATCATCTTCTTCTTCCTCATCCTCAGGTTCTTCAGGAAGTTCAGGATTTTCTTCCTCTTCTAATTCATCAGCTTCTTCAGGAAGTTCTGGATTTTCTTCCTCTCCTAATTCATCAACTTCTTCAGGAAGTTCTGGATTTTCTTCCTCTCCTAATTCATCAACTTCTTCTGGAAGTTCAGGATTTTCCTCATCTTCTAGAGCTTCATCACCTGGGAATACTGGTATGAATTCTTCACCATCAACAATTCCATCTTCCTTTTGTTCATCATTTTCTTCAACATCTTCATCGTCTCCGATTAATTCTGGATTTTGTGGAATTTCAACATCATATTCATTATCTTCAGTATTTTCTTGATTTTCTACGATTTCTTCTTCATGTTCTTCTACATGCTCTTGTTCTTGTTCTTTTTCTTCTTCTCTTGAATAGAAACCATTAATTAATTGACTTTGAGCTTTTTTATTTTGTTCTAATTTTTTATTTTTTTCTTCAATTCTATCTAATATAGATTGTTTATCTCTTTCTAATCCTTCTAATTCAGATGTAAGGAAGTCATGTAGTGCACTTCCTGCTTCTGCTGTCCCAAGCATTCTTGTATATTCATTAACTTTTGAATTAATTCTTGATAAATCAGCATTGAATTTTGTAACATCACTGTTAATCATTGTATTAACAGTGTTATACATTTTGTATTTATCTTGTTTATTTCTAAATGCTATATCGTATTTTGCTGTTTTTTCATAAACTCTATCTCTTAATTCTCCCATAATGTATCTACGCATTCCAAGATATCTTTCTACTACTTCAAGATATTCATTTGTGTCAACATCTGCTGGTGGAACAACTAATCCACTTGCCACTGTATCATCAGTAAAACTTAGTGATTCAGCATGTATTGCTTTTAAATCACTTACTGCAGTTGCTAATTGTACAATTCCTGCACTATCTAAATCATCTATTTCGTTTGCTAATAATTCATGAGTTCTTTCAATAAGATTTTCACCGTTTTGAATTATTTCTATTAATTTATCCATTATTTAGTCTCCTTTTTATTTCTTACATACATTTTCAATTGATATCTAATTGTTCCATCATTTGATATATCTTCTAATGTTTTAACATTATATTTATTATTTTGTAGTAATTTAATCATTTCTTCTTCAGATAAATATTTATCATTATTTCCAATATTTACCCATTTTGCTTCACCATTTGAAACAATTTCTTGATATTTAATTTTTGTTTTTGTTTCTATTGTTCTTGTTCTTCCATCATTTGTTTTTGGATTTTTTGTAGTCCATTCTGACCAAGCTCCAACCTTATAATCATTTGTTTTTTTAGAATCTTTAGTTGGTGGTACTGCTGTATACTCTGCTGTTGTAGTAACTTTTGCTTTATACCATTTATAAGCTGTTGCTTTAGTTTCTACATCTTTTATTGCTCCTGCAACTGGTGCTTCAGTATAATATACTTTTTCTCCAGATGCTTTTGCTGAATTTGATGGATAATATACTCTTTCATCAGTTCCTACATATTTGTACCAATTATATAGTGTTATTTCTTCTGCTATACAATCCGCTGATGTTTCATCACATGTTTTTACTTGAGTCCATTTTTGTTCATAACATGGACTTGTTGCTGTTGGAACTTTTTGACCCATAATTGTTTCACTTGATGATGTTGTACTTGCACAACTATAAATTGTTCCGATTTCATATATCATTTTGTTATCAGTTGTTCCACATTTATATGGTGTCAACTTATAAACTGTTGCATTTTTATCATTTGTTGCTGCACATTTATAAAATAAATTTGGTGTAGCATTTTCTTTAACTTTAACAGTTCTTTGATAATATACTTTTGTTACAACTCCTCCATCATGTTCTGTATAATCTTCAATTGGTTGTGTACTAAATGCTTTTTTACCATTTGCTCCTAAAGCATATTCTTTCTTTTGAGTTGTTGTATACCATTTGTATGCTTCTGTTGTTTTGCTATCATACATTTTATAATTACTATTTGGTGATACTACATAATATTCTTTAACATCTGCTGCATTACTTTTATCTCCAGATGTTGAGTAATATGTTTTAGTTGTAACATCCCATTTATAAAGTGTATCTCTGTATCTATAATATTTTGTTGAAGAAAGAGTTTTATATGAATCAGAATTGATTTCATTTTTCCATCCTTCTTTAACTTCACCTAATTCATCTTCACCTGGTGTAGTTGATTGAGGTAAGAATTTAAATTCAATATAACTTTCATTTGTTAATATATCACTTAATTTACCTTCTTTACTTTCTCCATACTTTTCTTCTGATTTATAGGCATCACATGTAATCCATGGAGTAAAATGTTTAGTACCATTTTCTAACATACACACTCTTAAATATGTTTTAGCATTATCACATTTATTGAAATTTTCTGTATTGATTAATCCTTTTTCAATAAGTGTTCCTAATTCTACTTGTGTACATTCACCTTTACTTTGTGGATATTCATCTTTGTTGTTTTCGAAATAATTTTTCCCTGCATTTAATAATGCATTTTCATAATCAAATGTACTTGGCTTATTTCCTTTTCCATTTGTACATCCTTTTAATAGAATCACAATTATAATTATTGAAACAATTATCAGTGATACTATAAGTATTTTCTTTAGTATTCCAGATTTATTTTCATCGTCATAACTGTAATCATCATAATTTTTTGACATCTTAATTTCCTCCCCTTTCATTAAGACATATTCTATTTCATATTGTAGCAAATTTGGGGGCTAATTACAAGATAAAAAAAACAAAAAAACCTCTAAAACTTTACATTTTTAGAAGTATTTTTAATTTCTTAACTACTTTCTTCTCAATTCTTGATATATATGATTGAGAAATTGACATTTTATTTGCAATTTCTTTCTGTGTAAGTTCTTCATTTCCAAATAATCCGTATCTTTTTTCTATTATAATTTTATCTCTTTCGTTAAGTTTTAGTATTTCATTTATCATTAATTTTTGATTCTCTTTATTTTCCAGTTCTTTTTCAACCACGTCTTCTTCTGTACCAAATATATCTTCAAATTTTAATTCATTTCCTTCGCTATCAAAATTTATGGTATCTTCTAGACTAATTTCATTCATTCTTCTTTTATTTTTTCTTAAAAACATTAATATTTCATTATCTATACATCTCGATGCATATGTTGCTAATTTTATATTTTTATCTAATTTATATGTCTTAATTCCTTTTATTAAACCAATTGTTCCAATACTTACCAAATCTTCTAAATCATACATTGTGTTGTCATATTTTTTTGCCAAAAAGACTACTAATCTTAAGTTGTGTTCTATTAATTTATTTCTAGCATCAAGATCGCCAGAATTACTTAGTTTTACCAAATTTTCTTCTTCATCTTTATCTAATGGTGGTGGCAAAATATCACTGCTTCCTACAAATAATACATCTTTATTTCCAAATATATATTCTAATATTCTTTTTATCATTTTTCCTCCAATATTTTGTTATTTAATAGACAATTATACCCATCAAATTTTTTATTTATAATGCCAACACTTATATTTTTTACATCTCCTATACCATCTATATATACTCGTTTTGGATTAAAACACTTTATTAAAAAATCACCATTTATTGTTTTGTATGGCACTAAGTAAAAATTTTCATCCACCTTTTCATTTATAATTATTACTTTTCTATTTGAATATGGCTCTATTAGATTATTACCTGTATCCATAAATCCATTTAAATATAAAATTTTCCCATTATTTAGATAAATACTAACTTTATATTTATTTTTTATTATATCTTTTAAATTGTATTCAAAATACTCATATATATTCATAATTATTGGAATAAAAAGTAGATAATATTTAATATTATTATCTTTTAAATAATGTAATATTCCTCCTAGAAAAAAGGAAATTATAAAATAATAAATTATATTTTTCACAAAGTTTTTTATATCTTGATATCCAAATGAAGTATATATCATCGATGCAATAATTATTATTTTTGATATAAGTATTACTAATTCATTTATTTCAAACAGATATATTAACGTTATTTCACCTATTAATGAAGAAGTTAGTAATTTTTTATTATTTGTTTGTATTTTTAATAACTTTGATAATGTTTTCAATATGATGTAATCTATAATAAAATTTAAAAAAATTATTTTTTCTATGTACATTTAATCACCAGTATCAATATATAAAAAAAGACATGTATTTTTTGTCGAAATACATATCTAATATTTATTTTCTTATAAATTTTCGTTGTTGTTCATCATATTCTACTTCATAGTCTTCATAACAATCACCATTTTGTTGATCCCAACTCATTATTGCATATTCTTCTTGAATTCTATCATCTTCATCATATTCTATTTCATCACTCATTGTTTGTTTTGTTTCTTGTACTTTTTGATTATATTTAAATGGTGAAGTTCTTTTTGATGTTTTCATTCCATAATCACGAATAAAGAATCCAAAATCTCTTTTTCTTCTTCTACTTATTTGAATATTTCCATTTTGGTCTCTAACAACTCTTGTTGTTTTATCTCTTTCTACAATTAGTGCTTCGTATAAACTTTTTGCTGCTCTATAAATTAATGTTTCATCTTCTCCTTGCATCATTACTTTATCAAGACTTATTCTTAACGCTTCTATTTCTTCGCTAACTGCTCTATTCATTTCAAATTCACTTGCTAAGTCAAAGAAAAATTTATATTGTTTATTTCTTAAATAATATGCCATACATTTGAATATATATTCTTTATTCATATACATTACATCATGTTTATAAAGTACTGGAATGTATTTTATTCTTCTATCTACATCTTCTGCTTTTTTATCTTTTACATTTTTATCTTCTAAATATGCAATATTTATATCTGGTAAATATCCTTCACTTACTTTTGTTACTAATTTGTCTTTGAAATAACTCATTAATTCATAGTAATTCATTTCACACGTTAAATCATCTAATTCACTTATGGTTGTTTTTTCAGTTAATTTTCTATATTTATTTACTAGTACAAAATATTTTCCATTTTCTACTCTAACTGAAATATTGCCAAATATATATTTCATTTTCTTTTTATTATTATGTTTATTTATTATATCTAATAATGCTTCATATTCTTCTTTTGAATTTAATACTCTTTCTTCATAACCAGCGTATTCTGCTAAAAAATATCTTCTTAACTCTTTTTTCATACATAACCCCCTTATGCATTAAAGTGGCCATATTGTACCAAAATTTCATTAAAAAGTCAAATTTTGCTTTACTTAAACGATTTTTTATGATAAATTATATGTGGCTTAAAAAGAGGAGGCAAGTTATTATGGCAAAAAATATATCAAATAGAAAAAATATGAGTTCTCAAAATAGACCATTCTCAGAAAAGGCTACTAAGAAAACTCAAAAAGTAAATTTACAAGTTTCTATCGTTGATGGTAAAAAAGTTAGATTATCAGCAAAAGAAATTAGAACTAACAAAAAAAATAAATAAGTCAGTGTAACTGATTTTTTATTTGCACTAAAAAAGTACTTTTTACAAGTACTTTTTTTATTTTATAATTTCTTGTTCAAGATGCAGTTCTATATTATATACTTCTTTTACTTTATCTTTAACAATCTCAATTAACTTTATTATATCTTCGCTTGTTGCGTTACCTTCGTTAATTATAAAATTTGCATGTATATTGCTTACTACAGCATCATTTACTCTTGTTCCTTTTAATCCGGCGTCATCAATAAGTTTTCCTGCTGATGCTGTTTCTGGATTTCTAAAAACACTTCCATTCGATGGATTTTTTAGATCCTGTGAAGCTATTCTTCTATTTGTTCTGTCTATAATAAGTTCTTTGATTTCATCAATATTTCCATTTTCAAGTTTGAAAACGCACGATAATACTACTATGTTATGATTTCCTTTCAAGCATGAATTTCTATATTCATATTTAAAATCCTCATTTCTCATTTCATATATTTTCTCACCATCATACACCGTAGCACTTATTAATACATCAGCTATACTTTTCAAGTAGGCTCCTGCATTACCTACTACACTTCCTCCAATAGAACCAGGAATTCCTGTTGCCCATTCAAAACCAGTGTAACCTTTATTTGACACATATGATGCTACTTTATTTATCATGCACCCTGCTTCTGCATATAATTTATTATTTTCTATATTGAATTTATTAAATCCTTCAAGTTTAATAATTACTCCATCATAATAAGATGGTAAAATTATATTAGAACCATTTCCTATGATAAACCATTTTAATTTGTATTCTTTTATAATATTTATTATTTCTTTTAACTCTTCAATGCTATTTGCTTTAACAAAATATTTTGCTTTTGAATGCAAATGAAATGTATTATTTGAATACATATCAAAATCTTCATAAATTTCACAAATTTTATTTAACTTTTCTACCATACTATTTTAAATATTCTTCGATATTTTCGCTTCCCACAACATATTTAACGTTTTTACCTTTAGATACTTTCATTAATGTTGTTCCATTTATTTTTAAATCATTTACATTTTGTGCTTTATCATTTACTTCTTCTGATAAATATTGTTTATTTGATTCTAAACTCATGTCAACTTTATATACTTTAAGATCTTTTTGTGTATCTACTAAATAGTTAATATATGCATCTTTTGTATAATTAGTTTCATAATTATCAAATAATACATAGTAACTTTCATTTTCTCTATTAAATACTGTTCCTATGTTAATAAATGTATGATCAATTTCTGTTTCACCTTTAATTGGTGCAACATATCCTTCGTCAAATACACCTAACTTTTCCATACCAAGTATACCTAAATAAGTCGCTCCTATAAATGCTAGTACACCTACTGATGTGTATATAAATGTTTTTACTTCATCAGTTGATGTTCTTTCTATCTTATTTTTATTTCTTTCCCTTTTTACACTTTTCATTTTCATGTTCATACTTTTTTTAGCCATAATTTCATCTCCGTTATTCAAATTATACCATAAAATAAAGAAAAGTATCAATTATTTATTGATTTTTAGGTACTTTTATATTATAATCAATGAAGTATTTAAGTGGCAGCACTATAGGAAGTTATAACGTGTTTCCAAATAACAAGTAAGTAATCTCTGCCAAGGTGAAAGCAACTGGAAACTCCCTATGATGAAATATAGAAGCCTTTTAATACGAAAAATATTATAAGGAAAAGGAGGACTTTTAATATGGCAAGATATACTGGTCCAGTATTTAAAAAGTCAAGAAGATATGGTTTCTCAACATTAGAAACTGGTAAAGAATTAAGAAAAAAACCTACTGCTCCTGGAATTCATGGAACAAGTAGAAAGAAATTAAGTGAATATGGAGTTCAATTACATGAAAAACAAAAAGTTAGATTCATGTATGGTCTTTCAGAAAAACAATTAAGAAAGACATTCGAAGCTGCAGGAAAAATGCAAGGAATTCATGGTTTCAACTTATTAGTTCTTTTAGAAAGCAGACTTGATAATTTAGTTTATCGTATGGGATTTGCTAAAACAAGAAGAGCTGCTAGACAACTTGTAAATCACGGACACATTGCTGTTAACGGTGAAAAAGTTGATATTCCATCTTATAGAGTAAAAGTTGGAAGTACTATTTCAGTTAGAGAAAATTCTTTAGATCATCCAGTTGTTAATGAATGTATGAATATGGATATTACAGTTCCTGCATTTGTTAATGTTGACAAAACTAAAAAATCTGGTACTTATGTAAGATATCCAGAAAGAGAAGAATTAAATGCTGAAATTAATGAAGCTTTAATCGTAGAATTCTACAACAGATAGTAATTCAAATAAAAATAAGGTTTGTAAAAACCTTATTTTTTTTGGTTATAATCATCAAGGAATGAATACTCCTCTTCTCCTTTATGATATCCAAGTACTGTATTTAAATTTATATCAAATGTTGATTTAAAAATATTATAGTCGCATGCCGGATTCACTTTTTTTATTGAAGCAATCAATTCTTTTATTTCTTTTCTCTTACTTTTATTTTCGTAATTATCTCTCTCCGTAAATTTACATGCACAATTTAAGAATTTCAAATTATTACCATTAACCCATCTTTTTATATCATACTCTCTAATATAATACATTGGTCTTATAAGTTCCATATTTTCTACATTATCACTATGTAATTTTGGCATCATTGTTTTATATTCTGCTGCATATAACATACTTAACATTACTGTCTCGATTACATCATCAAAGTGATGTCCAAGTGCTATTTTATTACAACCAAGTTTTTTTGCTTCATGGTATAAATATCCTCTTCTCATTCTTGCGCACAAATAGCATGGAGATGTTTTTTGTTCTGAAACTATAGAAAATATATCTGTTTCAAAAATATGCAAATCTAGATTCATAAGTTTTGCATTAGATTTTATCATTTCAAGATTTTTGTCAGTGTATCCTGGATTCATACATAAAAATACATAATCGAATTTTATTTTTCCATGTCGTTTTAATTCTTGAATACATTTTGCTAAAAGAAACGAATCTTTTCCACCGCTTATACATACAGCAATTTTATCTCCGTCTTCGATCATATTAAACTCTTTTACGCCTTTAATAAATCTTGCCCATATTTCTTTTCTGTATGTCTTTATAATGCTTCTTTCTATTACTTCGTTATTCATCTTTTATTCCATTCATATTTTTATATGCAATAAATGTGTTTTGTAGTAAACTTGCTACTGTCATTGGTCCTACTCCACCTGGTACTGGTGTCATCATAGAGCATTTCTCTTCGACATTTGGATTAACATCTCCATATAATTTTCCATTTTCAGTATTAATTCCTACATCAATAATTATTGCATCTTTTTTTATCATAGTTTTATCAATTAACCATTTTTTCCCAACAGCTACAATCAAAACATCTGCATTTTTAGTAAAACTTTTTAAATCTTTTGTTTTTGAATGACACATTGTTACTGTTGCATTTTTATCATTACATAACATGCTTATTGGTTTACCAACTAAACTACTTCTTCCTACTACACATACATTTTTGCCTTCAAGATCTATATCATAAAATTTAAATATTTCCATAATTCCCTTTGGTGTACATGGTATTAAATCATATTTTCTATTCATTAGTTTTCCCATTGAAACATTTGTAAGTCCATCTACATCTTTTATTGGATTTATTGTATTTATAATTTTATCTACATTGTATTTTTCTGGAATTGGTAGTTGTAATAAAATTCCATTTACTGTGTGATCTTTATTTAATTCTTTTATTTTCTTTATAATTATATTTTCTTTTGTATCACTTGAATATGAGAAGTGCATGAAACTAAATCCTACATATTCGCATGCTTTCTTTTTATTTCTTACATATACTTCACTTGAAGAATCATCACCTATAGTTATTACTGCTAGTATTGGTACCCTTTTATATGAAGCAGAACTTGCAAGAATATCATCTTTTAATTTACCACTAAGTGATTTACCATCTAATACTTGCATTATTTAACCTCTTCTATATATTCTTTTACAAATACTATACTATTTAAATCTTGTTCTACTACTGGTTTATCATTACTATCTGTACTTACACCTGCGACAATATCTACTACATCCATTCCGTGTATAACCATCCCAAATGCTGCATAATTTCCATCTAGAAATGTTGAATCCTTATGTACAATGAAAAATTGGCTTGATGCAGAATTCATTGTTTCTTCTGTTTCTGGATTAGAACCTCTTCTTGCCATTGATAATGTTCCTCTAACATGAGATAAATCATTTATAACATTATTTGCTGCAAATTCACCTTTTATATTTTCTTTACTTCCGCCTGTACCATTTCCTTTTGGATCTCCAGTTTGAATCATAAAATCTTCAATTACTCTATGAAAGATTAATCCATCATAAAATTTTTGTGATATTAATTTTTTAAAATTTTCTACTGTTATTGGCGCAATTTCAGGATATAGTTCTGCAATTATTATCCCATAATCATCTACATCAATTTTTACTAAATTTGTTGGTTCTTTACTTTCTACATATTTTTTTCCTTCTATTTCATATACATTAATATTTTGTTTTTTAGTTAATATATAATTAATAGATGTTTGATTATCGCCACATGCACATAGTGAAAATACTAAAGTAATTAAAATAAATAATTTTAAAATTTTTTTCATAATTTCCTCCGTTAAGTTTATTATACTATAAAATATAAAAAAATGGAGAAAAATTTACTCCATTATTTTGTTTCCTTATATGTTGTTTCATAAAGGTCACCATTATCGTTTTCTTCTCTTTGTTGATACATTATTTCTGGTAAGTCATCTTTTGATGATAACCCAAAATAATCTAGAAAATCATTTGTTGTTTTATATAAATTTGGTTTACCTATTGAATCTGATTTTCCACTTACTTTTATTAATCCATGTGCAAGCAATCTTCTTACAATTTGTGATGAATTTATTCCTCTTATTTCATCTATTTCAAGCCTTGTTATTGGTTCATTATATGCTATTATTGCTAGTACCTCTAATGCTGCATTTGAAAGATTACTTGTTTTATTATCTGTTACTAATTTTTCATAAAACTCTTTATGTTCTTCTTTAGTAGTTAATTTAAATGCATTACCCAAATATGATATTCTTAAACCTCTATCATTATTTTCGTAATCTTTTTTTAATTCAACTAATAATTTTTTTACTTCTTCATCATTTACTCCAAGTACTCTTACCATTTCTTCAATAGATGTTCCTTCATCTCCAACAATAAATAATATACCTTCAAGTACTGCTTTTAAATTCACGTTAATCAACTCTTTCTAAATATATGTCAGAAAAATTATTATCTTGTTTTATAATAATCTCTTTGTTTTTTGCCATTTCTAAAACACTTAAAAAAGTGACAACAACATATGGCTTACTAAAATCATCAAAAAGTTCTACAAAATTTACTTTCTTTTTAACATTTAATACTTCTCTTATTTTTATTACTCTTTCTTTTACTGACATTTCTCTTCTTGTTATTTTTGTATTTAATGGTTTATTTAGTTGTTGTCTTTCTAATAATCTTTGAAATGCATCAAGTAAGTCAAAAACACCAACACTTCCATCATTTTCAAGTTTTTCAACTGAATATTTTTTTAATGATTCTGGTGCTTTTGTGTAATATGATGCTCTATTATTTTCTAAATTTCTAAATATCTCTGTACTTTCTTTGTACTTTTTATATTCTGTTAATCTTTTCTTTAAAACTTCTTCTGGATTTTCTTCTTCTATTTCCTCTTCATCTTCATACATCTTTGGCAGTAATTTTCTACTTTTCATTTCTATTAATTCTGCTGCCATAACCAAATATTCGCTTGCTATATCTAAATTTAAATCTTTCATTTCCTCAATATAATTTATATATTGACTGGTAATCACTGATATTTCAATATCAAATATTTCCATTTTTGATTTTTTTATAAGATGTAATAATAAATCAAGTGGTCCTTCAAAATCCCCTATTAAAACCTTATCCATTATTCACAGTCCCATTTCAAATATTTTTCTCTATCTTTTATAACACTAGAAGTTGTTCCTTTTTTATATAAAGGAATATAATTACTACCTACTTCATTCAAATCAATTGAATAAATCAATTGCTCATTTTCATATGATACTTGTAATTCTGCATTTATTAGTTTGTCATATTCATCTTGAATTTGTAGTTTTGCTTTTTTAGCTGATGCGTTGTTTACATCAATCATATCAATTTTTTTATCAACATCATAGCTAACTAGCATGTCATTTTTAAATTTGAAATTATGTTTATATAATTCATTATATCCTGCATTATTTACTTTGTATGTACACTTAAGAGTTATTTCTTTATTTAATTCTTCTTCAGTATATGTTTTTGCTAAAGCATATTTTGCTAACTCAAATACATTGTTATCAAGAGAAATTGTGTGTGTTCCTACATTACCACTTTTTTGTTCTCCTTCTTTGCCAAATAATTCTTTATATAAAACATTTTTGTTTGAGTCATATATTTCTAAATAATATCCTTTTTCTTTTATATTTTTTATATCAGCCAATGTAACGTAATTTAATGTAATTTCACTTGTGTCACTATTCTTTTTGAAATTATAGAATCTAATTTTTTTGTCTAATGTTATTCCGCTTTGTTCTTCACCAATACCGATAAAACCTTCATATAGATTATCACTTGTTGCATTGCTTACACCTGATGGTGATGTATGTAAAATATTTTCTTGAATAAATTTTGATATATCATCGATAAATATAACTATAACAAGCATTGCAATAACAACCACATATATAGCTATGTCACTTGATTGTTTCTTTTTTGCTGTATCAAGTACAACTTGTTCTGTACTCATTTCTGGCATGGCAATTTCTGGTGCAGATGGTATAGTTTCCATTTCACCCATTTGTAGCGACCCAATATCAAGTTCAGGTGTACTAAGTTCTACTGGTGTACTTGGCATTGGAGGTGCGCTTGGAACTTGTTCCATAGATTGCACTGGAGTTACTTCTTTCACAGCTGGTGCTGTTGGTGCTGGTTGAACACTTGGAGTTGGTGCAATCGATTGTGGTGTCATTTGTGGTACACCTGTTATTGGTTGTAATGGTTGTGCATTTTCAACAAATGGTGTTGTAGGCATTGATTGTACACTTGTAACTTCTGGAGTTTGTACTGGCACAGTTGGAGCAATATTTTGTTGTGTCATTGGTTGTTGTACCATGTTATTTGATGGGCTTGCTACATTTTGAGTTTGAGGTGTTTCAAACAAATTATTAGTTTGATTAGTTGCAGGTGCACCAAAATCAAACATTTCCATTGTAGGTTGTTGTGGAATGCTTGCACCATTATTCGTTAAATTGTTATTTTGATTTTGAATATTATTCTCACTATTCATATAACTCACCCTATTTTTTCTAATTTCTAACTAAAATTATATCAAAAATTTATTTATTTGTACATATTAGTATTTATTTATCTTGAATTACGCCAAATTACGATTCCAGAGCCGCCTTTTCCTGCAGATTTTTTTGAAGATTGTTCCATACCGCCGCCGCCTCCGCCGCCGCCAGTATTATCTTTACCATCGCCGCCTTTTGAACCATGTCCGGTATAATATGAAGTGCTTCCACCTGTTCCACCACCGTTGGCACCTCCTGAACCGCCACCCCATGTTCCTCCGTGATAAGAGTATACGTTTCCACCGCTTCCACCGCCTCCTGCATATCTTGTATTACCTTCTTCTCCAAATTCATAACATCCAGCAGAACCTTTTGATCCGCCACCAGAAGCATTACACCAACTTCCAGCTCCTGATGCACCTCCACCACCTGCTGCAGAATAAGTATTAGCGCCTATTACTACAGAAGAAGCAGTTGCAGCTTTACCAATAGTGACACTATAAGTAGTATTTGTAAATAAAGTTAAAGTTTTTTTAGTAGAACAAGAGCCACCGGCTCCACCGCCGCCTCCACAATAACATGTCCCATTACCATTTGAACAACCTGATACAGAATGTCCTTTTGTACCATTTTCCCCGCCACCTACAATAAAGAAATCGCTTCCTTTAGATGCTGAACCTAGTCTATATATGGTAAGGTCTCCTGTTGATAAAAATCTTACTTTCCAATTATTATTATAATTATAGTCAGAACCTGTAAATGACGTATTCTCTAATATATTTGATATTGGAGTATCATCATCTTTTACTACTCGGAATTTTCCAGTGTAATAAAAATTTGGTAAACTCGTTTCTACCCACTGTGCATATAAAGTTTGGTTTTTTGTTATTTTTACTGTTGTTGTTTTTGTTATTTCTTCATTTCCTGTTTGAGATGTAAACCATCCTTTAAGAGAATATCCTGTTCTTGAAGGTTCTGGTAGGTCTCCATAATTTGATTCATATGTTACTTCTTTTGTTTTAGGATTTGGCTCTTCTCCTCCATTTGAATCAAATGTAATTATATATTTATTTGGTGTCCATTGAGCATATAATGTTTGATTACCTGCTATTGTATACTTATCATTTTTACTGATTTTTGTTCCATCTATTGACTCTGTGTACCACCCTGCAAACGTATATCCTGTTCTTGAAGGTTTTGGCATATCTCCATATTCGCTATCATATGTTACTTTTTTCGTTGTTGAAGTAAGTTCATTCCCTCCATTTACGTCAAATGTCACTGTATATTCATTTGCTTTCATATATGGAATTAATGTTGTTTTGTCTCCTGATAAATCTTTTGATTTAAATGTTCCATCAGCTTTTATTATTAAATTTTCATCTATAAAGTCATTACTTCTATAATATCCTTTAAATGTATATCCTGTTTTACTTGGAACTGTTTCTAACTCGGTTAATTCTTTTTGAGCATCGTAATCTTTGAAATATTTTTCTTGATTTTGTGCAATATAAAATTGTTTTGGCGAAGCGTTTGTACAGTTTGAACATTGTTGTAATTCAACTTCATTTACTCTATGTGTAAAATTTAATCTACATATTGTATTATCAGTGATATTTGATGATATATAATATTTGTTTGAATTTATTTCACCTGTAAAATAGTTATCACAAGATGATCTATAATATCTATAATATGTATTTTCACAAACATAGAATATACTTTTATATCCCTCAAACATTGGTACTGTTAATGTTTCATTTCCTTCACTTATATTATTACATTTTGTATGCGATAAAGTACCTCTGTTTTTATTTGTTGAAATAAGATTAACGTTGTATGTATCTATAAATACCCATGGATTATTTTTTGTTCCAGATCCTGTTACTTTAGTTTCATTTCTTACAAATTCAGTTACTCTGATGTCAGTTTTTTCTGACATATTTCTTTCTGTTAATCTATAATCTATTGTATGCATATCATAATTATTTGCTTTTGATAATGTCCAATATTCAATTCCAGTTGCCAAATATGAATTATCATATGCGTTTGTAATTTTAAATTCTTCTTTACTTAAAAAACCGCCGTTTCTAAATCTGCTATTATGTAAATTTTCACCCATATCATAATTATATGGCATATTTACTTTCAAATAGTCATTAAAATTTTTAAAATCTTTTATGTATTCATTTGCATATTTTATAGAATCTTCATAATTTACTATTTTTGCGTTAAGACATAATGGTATCATTAATATTATACTAAATAACATTTTTAATACTTTACTTCTCATATTATCACCTATTATATATTTTATCACACCTTTTATATTTTTTAAATAACAAAAAGGAAGCATTCTTACGCTTCCTTTTTAGTTTTTTTCTTTGTTTTTTCTTTTATTTTTTCTTTTACTTTTTTTGTTTTTTCTTTTGATTTTTTATTTGTATTATTTTTTTCTTTTTTTATTTGTTCTGGATTATTTTTATTCATTGTAATTACAAACAATATGATTATTACTATAATTAATATTCCAATTACAATATAATATATATTTTTGAAATTTAATTTATTATCTTCTATATCATTTTCATCAGTTGGTGTTGATACTTTTGATTTTGACATCTCATAAAGCAGGTCATATCTATTTTTGTTATTGTATTCATCCATTATCCATTGACCAATAATATCTTTTTCTTGTTCATTAAATCCCAAAGTACTTCTACTTCCTATTATGAAATATGGCATACCTAACGCCTCATCACCCATAAATTTACCAACTTCTTTAAAAAAGTTTACATTTTCTTTATTTGACGATAAATCATATGATACTAACCTAAAATATTCACCGTGTGTTATTGAAATAGAATTAAAATATTCTAATATTGGTTTTGTGTGTTGGCATGTTGGTGTTCTAAATAAATATACTACTACTTGTTTATCGTTTTCTTTATAATCTTTGTTTAATAATTCAATTCCTTCTAATTCTAATGTTTCTTTTAAATTAGTAGAAGTAATTTTTTCCAAATCATATTTTGCGAGTATATTTATTGGCATAAAAGTCAAAATCATACTACAAATCAAAAGTATTTTTTTTATCATATTGTACCTCACATCTATCAAATATATTATTGTTCATTTATTTTCGTAATTTTAAAACTTTTTGCTATATATTTATCTTCACTTTTCTTTTCATATTCGAATACAAAAGTACCATCAATATATGTACTTTTATCTGTTTCATCATAATATTTAATTATGTTACCAGTTATAGTATTTTCAGTTACTTTTAATTTTGAAAATTCTGCTGTACTATTAAATTCTACATTTCCTGAACCAATTAAAACATAACAGTCGTTAACATCTGTTTTAAAATTACACAAACCTACACCTTCTTTTGGTAAATCATATTTCCCATTTTTATTTTTTGTTATATTTGGAAAAGTTAGAGAAACATGTTTGTAATCATAGCTTGGTACAGCACTAAATGTTTTATCGCTGTATTTAATAAAATCAGTGTATTTTATGTAAATCATATCTGCCATTTTTAAATCAAATACTATATGGAATTTTTCTATTTCATCATTTTGCGTAAATAAATTTATGAATGTTAGTTCATCTGATACACTGATTAATTCTTTATTAACTTCAGTGTTTACATTAAATGCATTGGCTACGAAATCGTCAATATCCAAACTTGTTAATATTTCTTTTCCTATTTTATCTTCATCTATTTTTTCTGGAACGTTTGGTTCTGGATTTTCTATTGGTGATTCATCTTTATTGCTGAAAGCTATTACTGCAATAAGTATTGCAATAATAGCTACAGTTCCAATTATTCCTAATATTATAAATAATGTCTTTTTATCCTTTGTCATATTTAACTCCTAATTACAAGATGTTCCGCCACTTTTTGAAACTACAGTATATGACGATGTGCCGCAATAATTACAACAGCAATAACACCATCCTGATGTGCATGTTCCACAACATCCTGTACATGCACAGCTATATTCTCCTGTACTTGTGTGTGTTTCTTTTTTATAACTTTGAGAACAAGTTCTACTTAACCCATAAGCATCAGTACATGTCCATGTGTGTGTACTATTACCTACGCTTTTTTTATTAGTACCTATTTTAGCTCCTGTTTGTCCATCATAACAAGTTGCTGTTGATGTTGAACCACTTAATGAGAATGATATTGTTGGCGGTTTTGATTTTACAACTACTTTCAAGCTGCATCTTCCTACGTTTCCTGCAACATCTCTTACATGTCCATACCATGTTACACCACTTGGTGCATTTCCTTGTGACCCAGATGTTTTGCTATTGAATGTTGCTGTACTTGATGTTGTTAAATCATATCCATTTAGGCCGCTACCTCCAGTATCAGTTTTACTTGAAAGTGATACACTTGTTGTTGCTACAAAGAATGTTCCATCTGAACTCTTTGTACCTGATGCACTAACTTTACATGTTGGTGCTGCTGTATCATATCTTATTGTAAATCCATCTGATGGTTCTGAACAGTTATTATCAAAATCACATACTCTGAAGTAAACTGTTTCAACTCGTTCATTTCTTACAGTCCATGCTTCACTTCCTGTATATGTTGGGTGTGTACCAGTTACACCATTACTTTTGGCAAGTTCTAGTTTTGTCCATGATGATTTATTTGTTGAATATTCAATTCTTGCAACTCCAGTTTCATTATCAACTGCAGTTATTTTTGTATAAACTTCTTGATTTGTCCATGTTCCTGATGCATACGCCGCATTATTACTTGAATAATATGCTGCGTATGTTGGTTTTTCCGGTGCTTTTATATCTTTCCAAACTGCTTTAAATACTACAACGCCATCAGGAGCAGCAGTTAAATTAATAACTTTACCTTGATCTGCATATTTTTTCCCATTAAATTCCCATCCATCAAAATCATAGTTAGTTCTACTACATCCTGTAGCTGGAAGTGTTCCTTCTAAATCATAAGTGTATGGAGCATTAGCCATTGTTCCTGTTCCACCATTACAATCGAATTTTACACTATATTTATTTGGTTCCATATTTGGTATTAAACTTGTAGGTTTTGATAAATCACCGCTTGTATCTAATTTATTAGATACAAATTTTCCAGTTGAATCTATTATTTTATTTTCTTCCGAAATTGTATTATTTTTATAATATCCTTCAAATGTATAACCTGTTTTTTCTGGAATGTCATCAATAACTTCTAATGGTTTATCTCCATATTGGTCTCTAAAATAACCCGTTTTATTTTTTGCAAAATATACTGTTTTTTGTGATATTTCTGTACAACCTGTACATGACTTTAATTGTATTATAAGTGTTTTGTGTCCAAATATTATTTTACATATTGTATTATCTTGAATGCTACTATCTATAAACATTTTATTACTTGTACCTAATTCTCTACTTATATAGCTTGTACAAGTAGTTTTTTGATATCTAAAGAAATAATCTTCACAGTAATAAAAAACTCCATCATTAGTATCATATATTGGTACTACAACTTCTTCTTTTCCTTCACTTTTTGTAGTACATCCTGATAATGATAATGTTCCTCTTTTATCGTCAGCTGAAATTACATTTACATTTCTAAGGCTTAAAAATACCCATGGATCATTTTTTGTTCCAGAGCCTGAAACTTTAGCATCAGTTTTTGTATAAGATGTTGACCTAACTCCTGTTTGTTCAGTTAGAACTCTTTCACTAAGTTTAAAGTCTATTGTATGATTGCTGTTATATCCTGCTTGTGTTAGTGTCCAATATTCTAGACCTGTTGCTAAATATGATGAACCATAAACATTAGTAATTGAATATTCGTCTCTACTTATAAATCCACCTTTTTTAAAGTTAACGTTATATCTATTACTTTGTTCTTCATAATTGTAAGGCATATTGCCTATTTCAATATAATCATTATAATCCTTGAATTTTGTTATATATTGATTAGTTTGGTTAACTGCGCTTTGATAGCTATGCGATTTTGCATTTATAAAAATTGGTACTATCAATGTTACAATCAATAATATTTTTGTTATATTTTTTTTCATAGTATCACCTATTATTGATTATAACATATTTTTTTTAAAATAAATATTATTTTTAATTTTTTACCTTAAAAAATATAGTTATTAAAAATGCAAAAATTATTGCAACACTTATTCCTTGTCCTGCATATTTGTATATTCCGTTAAATAATCCTATTATCCCGTTATTATTAAATCCTTCGCTAGCACCTTTTACTAGTAAATGTCCAAAATTCATAATTGGTACACTTGCACCAAAATGAAATATTTCTATTAATTTATCATATATTTTAAATCCTGATAATATTGCACCTGTAATAACAAGAAGTGTATTTATATGTCCTGGTGTTAATTTTGTTTTTTCTATAAAATATTGGGAAATCATACAAAGTATTCCGCAAAATATAAATGATAAAAAGTAATTCATTTTATTTCACCTCCAAACTTATTGCATGTGATATTGATGGTATTTCTATATTTAAGTTTGTTGACAATGGTGAGTGAAGAGATCCTGTTCCTACTACTAATATTTTTTTATATTTAAACTTTTTGATTATATAGTCAAATAGTACTAATGGTAGGCATACCGGTCCACTTGCGCCTGCATATATATTATTTTCTTTATAATATATACTTCCTGCATCAATAATATTATTAAGTTTTATTCCATTTAAATCGTTAAACAATTCTTTTACTATATCAATGCCATATATTCCTAAATCTCCAGTCAATATCAAATCGTAGTAATTATAATCTCTTTTTGTTTCTTCAAAGTGTTTTAGAATTGTACTATAACATGAACTTGCCATTGCACTACCCATGTCATTTGCATCTTTATGATTAGTTTGTATTATTTTTCCTATTGTACAACAATCTACTTTTATATTAGATTTTTTTCTATTTAATAGTACTGCTATGCTTCCACTTGCAGTGCATGTATTTACTTTTCTTCTTAACGCTCCATATTCTACTGGGAATCTAAATTGTTTTTCACTAACTAAATTATGTGAACTTGATGAAACTATAATATTTGATTTTGTATTATTAACAAACATACTTCCTATGATAATCCCTTCTATAAATGTTGCGCATGCTGAGTATATTCCTAGTGATGAAATGTCTTTATTTGCTATAGATAGTGTGCTTGCTAATATTTGATTTTGTAAATCTCCATTAATTACTAAATCAATTTCGTTCTTTGATAATGATGATTTTTCAATTAATTTATCTATTACAATCCTTTGGTATTCTGCTTCACATAGTTCTATTGTTTTTTTACTTAAATAATAGTCATTGATAAATTCATCTGTATTACCTTTTATTACCGGATTATATTTGTTTGATGCTAAAAGTGAATATTTTTCATTTATATATACTTTATTAAAGTGATATGTCATATTATCCCCCTTATGTAACCCATAATTATTCCAAATATTGTTCCATACAAAATAATACTTCCTGTTAGTTTAAATATATTAGCACCTATTCCTTTAATATATCCTTCATATTTGTTATCCATTGCACTACTTGTCATAGTATTTGCAAAGCCTGTACTTGGTACTATAAGTCCACATTTACAGAAACTTAAAATCTTATCAAATATACCTAGTCCTGTTAGTAATGAACCAATTACAATAAAAGTTGTAAATACTAAAAATGATGAGTTTGCTTCATTAAATTTAAGTTGGTATATATTAAATAACAGTTCTCCTATTATTCCTATAAATCCACCTGAGAAGAATGCTATACTCATATTTTTTATCAAATCATTTTCAGTTACTACTCTTTTTTTTATTTCATCATATTTTTCATTATTCATATTTCTATTATTTACCAAAAATTGTATATAATACATAATTTATTATTGAAAAAAATATATATACATGTTAAAATTATTTCACTGGCCCATTGGTGAAATGGTTAACACATCGCCCTCTCAAGGCGACATTCATGGGTTCAAATCCCATATGGGTCACCAATTAGAGAATAAGAACCTTTTAGGTTCTTTTTATATGATGGTAAATTATAATAACAAGTGCAACACTTAAATAATTCAAAATAAAAAGTTCATAAATTTACTCATGATATAATGTTGGTGTCTAATCAAACATTAAGGAGTAAATAATATGAACTATAATCATCTTACCATAGAAGAAC